>SVHP01000005.1 GCA_015055735.1 Clostridiales bacterium
CCCTTTTTTTAGCAAAATTTTGCTCATTTTTATAAAATTTTACAATTTTTTTACCAATATTGTTAAATTATTAACAATAAAAATGTTTTTTTATTAAAAATTTGGTTTTTTATAATAACATTTTATGCAATTAAAAACCATCAAAAAAACACTAAAAATAAATAAAAAATGAAAAAATTACTGTATTTTTTATAAAATTAAAGACTTTTTTATTAAAAAAATTTTGATTTAAAGGTATTTTTTTATTCAGAATTTATGCATAATATACGCATACAATTTATATTATGCAAAACGTTTGCGATTCACGTTGATTTTTGCAACCGTTTTGTATTGTATAATCAGTTTGAATATTTTTGCAAACAAAAAAACAACCGAAAAACCACCTCTTTGTTTGGTATTTTTTAAGAAAAATTTTGTCACTTTCATTTTGAACACGAAGAACAACGCAAATCAAACATTTTTGTTAAACTTGCGTTGCTTTTGAAAAAACAAGGTGGCAAGGCTCACGGGAACAAAACAAAAAAAGCACGGAAAACCGTGCTTTTTTTGTTTTTGACTAACAGCCGTAGCCACCGTCTTGTGAGTAATCTAAAATTTTGATACAAATTTATAATGGGTGCAAATTTTAGACTTATGGGTGCATTTTCTTGTAACGGGTAGCACCTATTTTAGTTCGATAAATTGGAATTTGAAAAACAAGAGCAGTGCACATGCAAACGCACACTGCTCCGTTTGTTCGTTTAGTTAAAAAGTTGTCCTGGAAGTTTTAATTTTTCTTTGTAAGAAAATGTTTTGTCAAATTCTTCGGCTTCTTGTTCATTAACGAAGTATCCTTATGGCGGGGCATACTCCCCAGTGATGCCATCAAGATATCCTGGAATTAATTCTTTACAAAGAAAGAAGGATGAATCTGCACCATCGGGCAAACCGTGATAACGAATACCGAAATCTCTGGCAAAAGTAAAACCGCTTTTTCCAAAGAAATGGATATTGCCTTCAAAGCACAGTGCGCCACAACCGAATTCCGTTGCTTTTTTCAAGGAATAATCCAACAGAATTTTACCATACCCTTGTCGTTTCAAATCGGGGATAATACAGATTGGACCCATTGTCATAATGGGAACATCTTTACCATCATCTGTTTTGATGACCGCTCGCATAAACATATTTTGCCCAATTATTTTTCCGTCTTTCTCCATTACAAAATCAAGTTCTGGAACAAAGGCTTCATCATTTCTGAGTTGATTGAGTACATAATGCTCTAAACACCCTGGACGGTACACATTCCAAAATGATTCTCTTACAAGAGTTTCAACTTCTCTGTATTCTTCTTTTCTTTCTAAACGAATGATGTAGTCATTTTTATTCATTGTTTTTCCTCCTGATGATTGTTGACTCCAATACTGGGAGGTTTGTGCGAGACTGTATTTGCACTAACCTCCCAGTTAGAATACAATCTCCAGTGTTTTGATTGTTTTCTTCAAAAAGCAATCTCCTCTAAAATATTTATAATCAAGCCTTTTGCCAGATTATCTTTTAGATAAATTCTTATTTATCGATGAGTTTATTATATCACATAATCTATTAGAAATCAATAATTTTTTAAGTGAATCAATAATTGAACGATACCCCATAAATTGAACGAAAAGGGGCGCCATAATTTAAAAATTACGGCTTGTTTTAACGTGAGTTTTTACTCTTCCCAAAAATCTTTTTTCAAAACATTTTTGGGATACCCTAAATATAAAGCGCACTTGGTACTAGGACACAATTAGGTCGTGGAAAAAATTAAATCAAACAAAAAAAGTGAAGCAAAGAAAAACTTGCTCCACTTTTTTGGTCCGAGCAACTGGATTTGCTTCTCTCGAGCCTCCCGCAAAATAGTCCACTGGACTATTTTTTCGCCTGTTGGCGAATACGCAAACCAAAGTTTGCTAGCTCCTAATTCAAATCCATTTACATATTTAAGTGCAAATAAATATCCACCAATAAAGCTAGTGGATATTTATTGGTCCGAGTAACTGGATTTGAACCAGCGACCTCTTGGTCCCGAACCAAGCGCGCTACCAACTGCGCTACACCCGGATTTTATTATAAATAAGTTTATTTCAAAAACAAATCAAAAAAACTACTAAATAAATAGAAAAACTCTCAAGTAAATGAGAGTTTTTTTGGTCCGCCATCGGGGACTCTCGCCTGTGCGACCTACCCAACAAACAGTAGGTGACTACTGTTTGGGCTGACGCCAAATTATCTTGCGATAATTTTTTCCATATTCGAGCCCCGAAAACAAATCAAAAAAACTACTAAATAAATAGAAAAACTCTCAAGTAAATGAGAGTTTTTTTGGTCCGCCATCGGGGACTCGAACCCCGGACACCCTGATTAAGAGTCAGGTGCTCTACCAACTGAGCTAATGGCAGTTATTTAATTTTTTATAGATGCACACCTAAAATACTTAGATGTGCATCTACTTGGTGATCCATCGGGGATTCGAACCCCGGACACCGTGATTAAAAGTCACGTGCTCTACCGTCTGAGCTAATGAATCATTTGGCAGGGGTAGCAAGATTCGAACTTACGAATGCTGGAATCAAAATCCAGTGCCTTACCGCTTGGCGATACCCCTATGTCTTAAGTAATGGGGCGGGTGATGGGAATCGAACCCACGACCTCAAGGACCACAATCTTGCGCTCTAACCAACTGAGCTACACCCGCCATATTATGGTGCGCCTGAAGGGATTCGAACCCCTGACCCTCGGCTTAGAAGGCCGATGCTCTATCCAACTGAGCTACAGGTGCATAACGACTATGTCCCCGACTTAAGTTTATGGAGCGGGTGATGGGAATCGGACCCACGCAGCCAGCTTGGAAGGCTGGAATTCTACCATTGAACTACACCCGCATAAGTCTTTACAAACAAATGCTAATGAATTATATCAAAATGATTAGACATTGTCAACTGTTTACAAAATATTTTTTAAAATTTTTATCGAAAAATGTTTTTACTTTTTATTTTTGATCTTTAACAGCCATTAAAAATAAAAATCTTTGACATATATGCAAAATAATTGTATAATCATAGTATTGTGAAATAGTACGGGCTTTAATGAAATTTTTTAAAAAACAAAAAATGGTAGGTTTATTATGTACAAAACGTTATATAACAATTGGCTAACTAGCGACAAGTTGTCGGATAAAGAAAAAGAAGAATTAAACGAAATTTCTAGTGACGATAAGGAAATAGAATATCGCTTTGGTAAAGATTTAGAGTTTGGCACTGCAGGTATGCGTGGCTTAATAGGTTTAGGAACTAACATGCTAAACGTTTACACGGTTATGCGTGCAACACAAGGCTTGGCTGAATACGTTAAGTCGCTCGGCGAAAGCGCAAAAAAACGAGGGGTAGTTATTTCTTACGATACTAGACGTATGTCTTACGAATTTGCTTGCGCTTCTGCGCTAGTGCTTGCAACTAACGGAGTCAAGACTTATCTATTTAGCGACGTACATCCCGTTCCTATGCTATCTTACGCTGTTAAAGAGTTAAAGACCATTGCGGGGATTATGATTACAGCAAGCCATAACCCAAAAGAATATAACGGTTATAAGGTTTACGGCGAAGATGGGGCGCAAATGTCGCCTGAAGCTACTAAGGAAGTGGTTAAATTTATGGACGAAATTGGCGATCCACTCTCGGACAAGATTTTGTGCGATAAGAATAAAGAAAAGCAAATTAAAATGGTTCCAAAGTCGTTGGATAGAAAATATTATAGAACTATAAAACGCCTTTGCTTATCTAAAAACGAAGTTAAGAAAGTGGGTAAGGATATAAAACTCGTTTATACACCAGTTCACGGTAGTGGTTATATCCCTGTTACTACAATCTTGAAAAAACTAGGCATAAACGCAACGCTCGTTCCCGAACAAGTTGCAAAAGATACCGAATTTTCAACCGTTGCAGTCCCTAATCCTGAAATTAAAGAAACTTTGGAATTAGGTATTAAAATGGCTGACTTTAAGAACGCTGACGTCGTTTTCGGTACTGACCCCGACTGCGATAGACTAGGCGTTGCTATTCGTGACGATAAGGGTGAATTTACTGCGCTATCGGGCAACCAAATTGGCGCACTCCTTTTGGATTACGTGTTAAATAAACTAAAGGAAAACGGAAAGTTAAGCAAAAAAGGGTTTGTGGTTAAAAGTTTCGTTTCAACTTCTCTCGCAAAACTCATTGCTGACGATTATGGCGTAGAACTTATGGAAACACCTGTGGGCTTTAAGTTTATCGGCGAAAAAATCAAAGAGTACGACGATACTGGTAAGCGTGAATTCATCTTCGGGTTTGAAGAAAGTTGTGGTTACCTTCGTGGTACGCATTGTAGGGATAAAGACGCTGTGGTTGCAAGTATGCTCTTTGCTGAATTAGTGTGCTATTATACCTATATAGGCAAGGGCGTATACGAGCGCCTTATGGAAATTTACGATAAATACGGCTACGTTTTCGATACAAACGTTAGCACTGCTTACTCGGGACTTAACGCCATGAAAGAAATGAACGCAGTAGTCGATAAAATGAAAGAAATTTCAATCGATAATATTGCAGGCGTAAAGGTGGTTGCAACTCGTGATTATTCTAAAGCGCAAAGAAAACTTGCCGACGGCACGATTGAAACTCTTCAAAGCCCGTTGACAAACGCCGTGTATTACGAACTTGAAGGCGGAAGTTTCGTTTGCATTAGACCTAGTGGTACTGAACCAAAATTAAAGGTTTACTATTCGGTAAAAGGCGAAAACGAAATTAAAGCAAAAGAAAGGTTTGAAAGCCTAAAATCCGACTTTGAAAAATATTTGAAATAACGTGATAATTAAAAAACAAGCATTGTCTTATCTTTGACAATGCTTGTTTTTGCTTTTAAGTATTTAGCAAATCGTCGTATGAAACGTCGTACAATTTTGCAAGTTTTATAAAGTTTTGTAAAGTAGGTACGGTAATTCCAAGTTCATACGCTTGATAAGATTGATAGGTTATCCCTAATTCTTCAGCAACTTGCTTTTGGGTCTTTCCACTCTGCTTGCGTAACTGTTTCAAATTTACTGATAAATTTAAGAGTTCTTTCATATTTTATCTCCTATTCATTTGACATTATACAGTTTGTGACTGTATAATAAGGAAAATACAGTTTATAACTGTACAAAGGAGAGTAGATATGAAAAAATTATTTTTGGTTTTATTATCAACAATTTTATTAATTAGCACGGGCATGTTTTTTGTTGGGTGTAATTCATCTAATCAAAACAATCCCGAAGAACACGAATGCGAAGCAACTTGGGTTATAGACAAAGAGGCGACGTGCGAAGAAGACGGCTCAAAACATAGCGAGTGTACAACTTGTGGAGAAGTGTTAGAAACCGAGGTTATTTCAAAATTAGGGCATGATTATAGTGAATGTATAAGTAATGATGATAACACTCATACTAAAATTTGCTCAAACGACATTAATCATACAATTACAGAAAATTGTTTTGGTGGAACTGCAACTTGTATAAACAAAGCAGTTTGTAAAGACTGTAAAAAAGCGTATGGAGATCTTGGGGATTGTAACTATATAAATGGAATTTGTATAAATTGTAAATTTATTATAGGTACTGATGGGTTAGAGTACGAGTTAATAAATAATACCGCATATTCGGTGACGGGATATACTGGTACGTCAGGTGACGTTTACGTTCCTGCAACATATAAAGGATTGCCAGTGAAGAGTATAGGTGAAAATGCATTTAAAGATTGCACTATATTAACCAATGTGGTTATATCGGAAGGTTTAACTAGTATTGGAGCAAAGGCTTTTTATCAATGTATAAAATTACAAAGCATAGAAATACCTTCGTCAGTATCGGCAATGTATACGTATGCGTTCTATAAATGCAGTTCGTTGGTGACGGTAACCTTTGGAGAAAATAGTCAATTACAGGCAATAAGTGGAATGACATTTAATGGTTGCAGTTCTCTAGTTAGTATAGAAATACCTGCAAACGTGACAAAAATTTATAACAACTGGGCTTTTGAAGATTGTTTTAGTTTGAAGGAAATAAGATATAATGCGGTGAACTGTGAAAACTTGGATTATGATTGTATTACGTTTAGCGATGCAGGAAAAGAGAGTGGAGAGTTAACGGTAATTATAGGTAAGGACGTTCAAAAAATTCCTGATAGGCTTTTTTATAAGGCAAACCACGTAAAAAAATTAGTGTTTGAAGAAAACAGTGTTTGTACTAGTATTGGAGTAAGTGCTTTTAGAGAAACTCCTTTAATTAGTGTTGAACTTCCTAATTCGGTAACAATTTTAGGTCAACATGCGTTTGATGATTGCCAAAAATTAACAACTTTTACTATTAAAGAAAACAGTCAGTTAAAATATATTGGAGCTTATGCTTTCTATGGATGTAAGAGTTTAACTAGTATAGAAATTCCTGCAAGTGTAACAAAAATTTGGGGAGGTGCATTTAGAGAATGTACGTCGTTAACTAGTGTAACTTTTGCTAAAAATAGTCAACTAACTGAAATTGCAGAAAGCGCTTTTAATGGGTGTTCTGCATTAAAGCAATTTATCATACCTAGTGGAGTTACTACTTTAGGGACGTGGGTATTTGGGAATTGTACGGCATTGACTTATTTAGTTATTCCTGCAAGCGTACAAAGTATAGGCTATTATATAATTGTGGACTGTGGGCAAATAAAAGTTTATTGTGAAGCGGGTAGCAAGCCAAGTAGTTGGGATAGTTCTTGGGATAATTATAGCAACTGGAATAACAATAATAAACGACCTATATATTGGCAAGGACAATGGGAATACGTGGACGGCATACCAACGGCTAAATAAAGTATAAAACTTAATCAAAGGTAAAAAAAGGCACTTGAATAAGTGCCTTTTTTGGTGCGTGTAGCAAATAAAGTTGATTTGTTAGACGAAAAACTATATAATATAATGCGAATAATTTAACAAAAGAGAGAAAACATATGGAACAAATAGTGACTGATATAAGCAATTTTTTATATAATTACGTGCTTATAATACTTTTGGTTGGTGGTGGAATATATTTTACTGTAAGGACTAAGTTCGCTCAATTTAGACTTTTTAAGGAACAAATTAAAAGCGTTACCGAAAAGCCAAAGGATAAAAAGGGCGTATCGTCTTTTCAAGCGTTGATGGTATCGACGGCGTCAAGGGTTGGAACAGGTAATATTATCGGCGTATCGACAGCCATTTGTTTAGGTGGTTTTGGCTCGGTGTTTTGGATGTGGCTAATCGCACTTATAGGTGGTGCATCTGCGCTTATCGAAAGCACGCTTGCGCAAATCTATAAAAGAAAGGGCTTAAACGGTTGTTACGGTGGCCCTGCATATTATATTGAAAGTGGTCTAAAATGCCGTCCGTTAGCAGTAGTGTTTTCGATATTATTGATATTGACATACGGCGTGGGCTTTAATATGCTAGCGTCTTACAACTTGCAATCGACCTTTTCGGTGTTTGAATTTTACGATGCCAAAATTACGCCTTGGATAATAGGTGGCGTGGTTGCAGTTCTAGTTGGCTATTGTTTGCTTGGTGGGGGAAAGAGAATAGTTAAAATTACTAGCGTGTTAGTTCCCGTTATGGGCGTTGCGTATATATTAGTTGCGCTCGTAATAGTTATTATCAATATCCCTGCTCTTCCAAGCGTGTTTGTGGAAATTTTTAAGGGTGCATTCGACTTTAACGCAATATTCGGTGGGCTTAGTGGCTCGTGTTTAATGTACGGCATTAAACGTGGATTATATTCAAACGAAGCAGGCGTAGGCTCTGCGCCTAACGCATCGGCGTCGGCAGAAGTTGCTCACCCTGTAAAGCAAGGGTTAGTTCAAGTGCTTTCGGTGTTTATAGATACCATTTTAGTTTGCTCGGCAACTGCGTTTATGTGTATGTGTTCGGGTGTTGAGCCGTCGGCTGAACTTTCGGGTGCCCAATATATTCAAGCATCGCTTTCGGCAACGCTAGGTGGGTTTGGGCCGATATTTATAACCGTTGCTATGGTATTGTTTGCTTTTACTACACTTATAGGCAACCTTTTTTACGTTGATAAAGCCATTATCCATATATATAAAAAAGAACCAACCAAGTGGTTTAAGAATATCTATTATTTAGTTTTCTCGCTCTTGATTTTGCTCGGCGCAGGGCTTTCGGCAAACTTGCTTTGGAATATCTCGGATATCTTTATGGGTGCAATGACCCTTATCAATATCCCTGCAATTATAATTTTAGGTAAATACGCTTTCCGTGCGATTGACGATTATACCAAAAAGCGAAAAAATAGTAAAGAAATAGGCTTTTTGGCGTCCGATATTGGTCTTAAAGATAAAGTAGATTATTGGCAATAAAAATTTTAAACGTTATATAATATAAAAAAGGCACTTTGAACAGTGCCTTTTTTGGTGTAGAAATTTATAAAATTAGTCTAAATTCATTTCAGCGTGTAGCATTAGCATTGATAGGGCAGTTATGGCTGCCGTTTCCGTTCTTAAAATTCTTTTTCCAAGTGAAATAAGTTTTCCACCGTCTTTTTCGGCTAAAGCAATTTCGTTTGGCGAAAAGCCACCCTCAGGGCCTATGATAACGCCTACTTTGTCGCCTTTTTTAATTAGTGATAGGGCTTCCTTTGTGGAGAGAATACCCTTTTGATTTTCATACGGTACTAATAGTAAGTCTAATTCTTTTGCTTTTTCAAGAGCGAGTGTAAAAGATAAAGGCTCTAGCACTTGTGGAATAATAGTACGCTTGCTTTGCTCAGCTGCGCTTTGCGCAATCGCATTAAAACGCTGGGTTTTTTGCTTGACCTTGTTTTGTTCAATTTTGGCAATCGAGCGTTCCATTTGTACGGGGATAATCTCTTTAACACCAAGTTCTACTGCCTTTTGAATAATTAGTTCTAACTTGTCGCTTTTAGGTAAGCCTTGAAATAAATATAGGTCGATTGAAAGGTTAGAGTCTAAATAATCCCTTTGGGTAATTTGGGCAGTTAAAGAAGTTTGAAAAATTTCTTTTATTTGACAAAGGTGGCAAGACTGGTCGAAAGTAACCAAAAACTCGTCGCCAACTCTCATTCTTAAAACGTTTAGTATATGATTAAAATGTTCTCCGTCTATATTGACTAAATCGCCTATAATGTTAGTTTTATCAATAAAAAAATTATGCATATTATCTCCTATAAAGGTATTTTAGCAAAAATCAAGCACAAAATCAACAAAATAGTTAAAAAAGAATAATTGTTTTTAGTTCAAAAAAGTTGTTTATACAATTTATAAGTGCTATAATTGTTCTATCAACGTAAGAAAAGTATTAAGAAGGGTTAGCCGAAATGGAAAAACTTAAAAAAAGTAAGGGCTTTGATTACAAGTACGTGATTATCGGCGTTTGTGCGCTTATGATTTTCGTGGGACTTGGTTTTTGTAGTTCTAGTAAGGGGATATATCTTAATCCTATATTAGAATACACGGGAATAGGCGCAGGGCCTTTTGGGTTTAGTGATAGTTTTAGATATGCAACCACTGCTATCGTAAACATATTTTTTGGAACGCTCATTGCAAAATTCGGCGTTAAAAAACTTGTGGGAGCAGGGTTTTTATCGCTCGCCCTTTCTATGGTTTTATATTCGGTATCGACCACAGTCGTAGGCTTTTATTTGGCAGGCGCATTTTTAGGGCTAGGGCTTGCTTGGACGACTACTACCATGATGGGTTACATCATTAGAAGATGGGTGCATAAAAATCGTGGAACGGTCATGGGCTTTATTCTAGCCACTAACGGGCTAGGTGGGGCGTTCGCCACCACTTTGTTTTCGCCTATAATTCAATCTAGTATGACGGGGTATAAAACGGCTTATTTGATAGTGGCTTTAATAGTGTTTATACTAGGCGTGATAGCAGTCGTATTTATTAAGGATAACAAATCCGACGCCGTTCAAGCTAGCGAGAGCAATCAAAAAAAGAAAAGGGGAGATAGTTGGATAGGAATTGAAAGCAAAGTTGCTTTTAAGAAAAGCTATTTCTATTGGGCTATTCTTTGTATTTTTTTGACGGGATTGGTAATACAAAGTATAACGGGCGTGTTCATTAGGCATATTCAAATGGTAGAAGTTAGTCAAGATTTTCAAAATATTATTATTCCATCTCAAATGATAATCTTAACCTTTACCAAATTTTTAACCGGCTTTATGTACGATAAGTTCGGTTTAAGAATTACCATAAGCGTAAATATAGTATGTTCTCTTATCGCCATGGTGGCGATTGCCTTAGTCGATACTACTCTTACAGGTCAAGTCCTTTGCGTTTTATACGTAATAACTGCAAACATAGCACTTCCTTTAGAAACCATTATGTTACCTATATATGCAGGCGATTTATTCGGCGAAAAAGATTATAACAAAATGTTGGGCTACATAGTATCGGCAAATACCATAGGCTACGCATTAGGCTCGCCTATAATGGGCTTTATTTCCGACATATTCGGTAGTTACGTTCCAGCCTTTTTTGGTGGAGCAGTCATAATGGCTATCGTGTTAGTTGTTATGCAATTCGTAATATCAAGCGCCAACAAACTAAAAAGGGAAGTTAGCGAATAATCAATAAATTAAAAATAAAAGAGCAAACGGTCGAGATACACTCTCACGTTTGCTCTTTTTGCTTTTTCAAAAACTATATAACCCACTCGCCGTCAGCGAATAATGTGATTTTTTCGCCGTTTTCCTTTATTCCGACAACCGAAAGGTCGGGCGTTCCTATCATAAAGTCTTCGTGTTCGGTAGAGTCGTTAAGTCCTAATTCTAAAAGTTCTTTTTTGGTCAATTTATCCCCGTTCTTAACGGTGGTAGTGTAGCCTTGTCCTATTGCCAAATGGCAACTTGCATTTTCGTCAAACAAGGTGTTGTAGAATAAAACGTTGCTCTTTGCAATAGGCGAATTTTTACCGATTAAGGCGATTTCGCCAAGCCTAGAAGTGCCTTTATCCGTTTCTATAAGCCCCTTTAATGCGCCGTGCCCAACGTTTGCGCAGTAATCTACGATTTTACCCTTCTTAAAGGTAATATAAAAATCGTCTATGATTTGACCGTTAACGCATAGTGGCATAGCAGACTTTAACACGCCGTCAACTCTTAATCTATGTGGGGCAGTAAAGATCTCTTCAGTAGGCATATTAGCCATAAAAGGTACGCCGTCTTTAGCGAGTTCTCTAGCGCTCGTCCAAATATGACCATCGCAAAGCCCTACCATAAGATCGGTGCCTTTGGCGTTTTTAAGGTGAATATACGAAAACCTTTGTTGGTTTAAGAAGTTTGCACGTTTTTCAAGCACTCTAATGTGTTCTTCCCAAGCAAGAAGTGGATTTTCAGTGTTTAAGCGCATAGCCTTTTCAATTTGTTCGGATAAGCATTGTTCGGGGTCGCTTTGGTTAGGAAAAACCTTTTTAGCCCAAGCGCTGGTCGGTACTGACACCACGCACCAACGTATACCGTTAGACATAACGCAGTCCGAATATTTTTTAAGTGCCTTAGATTTGGCTTTTGAAATCTCAAAAAGTTTTTGGGCAGGGATATCCTTAAAGGCTTCTGGGTCGTCTGCCGATACGGCAACGTAACAAAAATTGTTTTGTACTAGATAGTTTTTGCTATTTACTAGCCATTTGGGTATGTCGGTAAGCGTTTCCGTCTTTGCGTTAGCGTAGTTTAACTTGTCTATTTGGTCGCAGTTCCACCTAACGTTTACGATTTTTGCGCCGTATTTATAAGCGGCTTTAGTTAGTTCTACTGCAAACTCGCTTTTTTCGATAGGACAGGCTATTTCTAAGCCTTGTTCGGGCTGTAAGTTAACGCCTATTTTTATTATTAGTTCAGCATAATCTTGTAAAATTTTACCTTTAATCATAGTAGTACCAACCTGTATTTTAGTTCTTATTTATTTTAGTCAATATAAATCTAATATGTCAAGCGTAAATTTGGCAAAATTTGACTAAAAAAACATTTTATACTCTTTTTTGTGAGAAAAGTATGAAAAACTAATCGAAAAAGGTTAAAAATTTACACTTATTTTGTTTTGGTATTGACTTTTGATGTTATTTGTATTATAATCTATAATACGTTAGTATGACCAAAATTGCTTTAGTGTGCCTTTTTTGTGTCATTTAAGGGTTTTTTATGGATATTTTAAGTGGAATAAGTCTTGCTTCGGACGTAAAAAAACTTAATAATAAAGAACTTGACTGTCTTGCAGGGCAAATTCGTGAGATGATAGTTGATGCCATTACAAAAAACGGTGGACATCTATCGTCTAATTTAGGCATTGTTGAAACTACCCTTGCGCTCTATAAGAATTTTGATTTTCCAACCGATAAACTCATATTCGACGTTGGACATCAATGTTATGCGCATAAAATCCTTTCGGGTAGAAAGGATAACTTTAGCACTATCCGTTTAGACGGTGGGCTTTCGGGTTTTCCTAACAAGGACGAAAGCCAGTTCGACCCGTTTACTACGGGGCATGCAGGCTCGTCCATTTCGGCAGGGTTAGGCTACTGTATGGCTAGAGATAAACTCGGTGAAGATTACACCGTTATCTCGGTCGTTGGGGACGGCTCGTTTTCTAACGGGCTAAATTTAGAAGCTTTGTTTGCATCTAATTCTAAACCTAAAAACTTTATCGTTATACTAAACGATAACGGTATGTCCATATCTAAAAACAAAAACGGCTTTTACAGTTTTATTTCTAAAAGTACGGTTAAAAGTGGTTACTTGGGCAGTAAAAGAGCCTTTCTTAAAGTGTTTAGGCGTTCTTTTATCACTCGTGCATTGTCGAGCGTCAAGAATTTTATAAAACGCCTTTTTAATCAAGACAACTATTTTGAAAATTACGGTTTTAAATACGTTGGCGTTATAGACGGCAATAATATACGAGAAATGACCGACGTTTTGCAAAAGGTTAAAAAGGTCGCAAAAGAAAGGGCTGTTTTACTTCATATAAAGACCACTAAAGGTAAAGGTTATAAAGACGCTGAAATGCACTCTGACTTTTATCACGGTGTGGGAAGTAATTTGAAAAACGAAAGTGGAAGTTTTTCGCTTGCGTTAGGACAAAAGATAAATAACCTAATAGAAAAAGATAAAACGGTTATGGCTATAACTGCAGGCATGAAGGACGGCACGGGATTGACTGCCGTTGAAAGTAAGTTTCCAAACAACTTTATAGACGTTGGTATTGCCGAAGAATACGCAGTAACCCTAGCGTCGGGTATGGCTCGTGGTGGCTTAAAGCCGATAGTGGCTATCTATTCCACCTTTTTACAAAGGGGGTACGACCAAATTTTGCACGACGTATGCTTGCAAAATCTTCCCGTAATATTCTGTCTTGATAGGGCTGGGCTGGTCGGAAGCGACGGAGAAACTCATCAAGGCGTGTTCGACTTAAGTTATCTATCGCATATGCCTAATATGACTATTCTTGCCCCAAACACTACCGAAGAACTTTTTGACGCAATCGATTACGCTTTGGCGTTAAATAGTCCTGTGGCTATAAGGTATCCAAAAAATCAAAGGGTAGAGCAACCTTTCCTTTCGCTGAAGGAAGGACTATGGAAAGAGATAAACTTAGGCAAAAAAGCCAATATCGTGGCAGTAGGTCCAACCATGCTAAATATCGCAAACAAGTGCGCTGAAAATATTTCGGGCGTTGGCGTTATATCGGCAAGAACTATTAAGCCGTTAGATGAAAGTATGCTGTTAAAGGTAAAGGATACGCCGTTAGTAGTGCTGGAAGAAAACAGTACGATAGGTGGGCTTGGTAGCATGATAACGCTGTTCTATTCAAATAATAAAATTCAAAATAAAGTGCTTTGTTTGGGTGTAAAAGACGCTTTCGTTAAACACGGTAGCGTAGATGAACAGCTTGCAAAAACAAATCTTGATAGCAAAAGCGCGATAGGGAAAATACTTGAGTTTATTCAGTAGAGTATAGGTGAATGTATGAAAAAAGAGTTTAAAATTGCAATGTATATACTTTGGGATATACTTTTGATGTTCGCATCGTATTTGATAAGTGCGTTGCTTTTCAAATATCCTATGCAAGAGTTTTTGAGCCAAAGTATAATCCATTTGATAATAGGCGTTGCCGTCGTGGTGAGTTTTAACGTCGCCCTAAAATTATACTCGGGACTATGGAAATACGTGGGCTTTACCGAAGCAGTAAAACTATGCTGTTCAGCATTAGTGTCGCTAGTATATAATTTGGTGATAGACTTATTTTTGCTAGAAAACACGGGGATTGAATGGGCTATTATTTCAACCGTATTCATTTTTATGTGCATGGTGGGGGTAAGGTTTTTACCGAGAGCAGTTTACGTTTTGAATAATTACCTAATCCAACGCACCAAAGTTAAGGGGCAAAAAAGAGTTTTAATCGTTGGCGCAGGGACGACGGGCGCAAGTTTAATAAGGGAAATGCGTTCTAATACCGAAGCTAACCTATATCCCGTTTGCGCAATAGACGACGATAATAGTAAGGTCGGTAGATTCGTAAGTGGTATTAAGGTGGTTGGAAAAACTAACGAGATAGCTTTCTTTGTAAAAAAATATGGCATTGACCAAATAATCGTCGCTATGCCAAAAGCCGACAAAGGCACGATTAAAAGGGTAATAGTCGATTGCAAAAAATTAAATGTCGAAGTAAAAACGGTATCTAACTTATTGAAATTTAATGAAGGGCAAGCCACCGTTTCGGATATTAAGGACGTTAGTATTGACGACCTTTTAGGTAGAGAGCAAATAAAGGTTAACCTAGACGATATTCTATATTATATAGAAGGTAAGACCGTTTTGGTTACGGGTGGCGGCGGTTCGATAGGTAGCGAGCTTTGTCGTCAAATTGCAACCCATAACCCTGCAAAACTAATAATACTAGACATTTACGAAAATAACGCTTACGATATCCAACAAGAGTTGTTGAGAAACGTTCCAAACTTAAATCTTTTAACTCTTATTGCAAGTGTTCGTGATAGGGTTAAGATAGAGGACGTGTTTAAGAAATATCGTCCGCAAATAGTTTTTCACGCCGCTGCGCATAAACACGTTCCACTTATGGAAACTAGCCCTAACGAAGCCGTTAAAAATAACGTTGGTGGGACTAGGAACGTGGCTGAAATGGCAGGCAAGTATAACGTTCAACGCTTTATCTTGATAAGTACCGATAAAGCCGTTAACCCTACTAACGTCATGGGCGCAACCAAGCGTATTTGCGAAATGATTATTCAAACTATGAATAAAAAATACGACACCGAATACGTTGCAGTTAGATTTGGCAACGTTTTGGGGTCGAACGGGTCGGTTATTCCACTTTTTAAAAAGCAAATTCAAGAAGGTGGACCTGTGACCGTTACTCACAAGGATATAGTTAGATACTTTATGACTATTCCCGAAGCCGTTAGCCTAGTGCTTCAAGCGGGGGCTTACGCTAAGGGTGGGGAGATTTTCGTGCTAGACATGGGTGAACCGGTCAAAATTTACGACTTGGCTGAGAATTTGATAAGACTTTCGGGGCTTACCCCTAACGTCGATATCGACATTAAGATTACGGGGCTAAGGGCTGGCGAAAAGTTGTACGAAGAAAGACTTATGGAAGAAGAAGGGCTTCAACGCACGGAAAATAAGATGATTTCTATCGGCAAGCCTTTGAATATCGACGAACAAAAACTTTACGAGTATTTGGATATTTTAAGCGAACAAGCGTATAACGAAACGGATAAAATGAAGGAATTAGTAAAAGAATTAGTTCCTACGTATAAACCTGATTTAAGGGAATAAAAGTTAGTCAATAACTATCAAAATAATAAAACAATAAAACTAAAAAGACGATATAAAACGGTATAAAATGAAAAAGAATTCGACTCTAAAATGGATATTTGATAATTCAAAAAAGCAACGAGTAAAGATAGTGTTGTTACTTATTGGCAACGCGCTTTTTTCCTTGCTTTCGGTCGTGTTCGCACTTTTGATAAGAGAAATTATCGATAGCGCATCGGTACATAAAGACGTCGATAGGTTAATTTCTTTTGCCGTGGCGATAATATGCGTGGTCTTTTTGCAGTTTGGGTTTAGAGTCTTTATTAACGCCTTAACCGAAAATATTAAGGCAAGGCTAGAACTAGACTATAAATCGCAACTATTTAGGTCGATATTAAACAAGAAACACGAAAAACTCAACGGTTATCACAGTGGTGAGTTGTTAACTAGATTAACTAGTGACGTGTCTATCGTAAGCGACGGCGTTTCGTCTATTTTACCAACCGTAGTGTCTGCTCTTTCAAGGCTTATATGCGCCGTAGTGGTGTTGGTAGTGTTAGATCCTATATTTGCACTCGCTTTCTTTGTCGCAGGCTCTCTAGTCTTTTTAGTTATTACCTTTCTTCGTGAAAAATTAAAAGGGTATCATAAGAAAACTCAAGAAACTGACGGTAAAGTTAGATCGTTTATGCAAGAATGTATCGAAAACTTGTTGGCTGTTAAGGTTTTTGCAGTAAACGAAAAGATTGAAGGACAAGCAAACGCTCTTCAAGAAAAAAATTATAAGATAAAAATGAAACGAATGAGATATTCGGTGGTGGGGCACGCAACCTATAACTTTATTTTTAGCGCAGGATATTTGTTCGCTCTTATTTACGGTGGGGTTAAAATACTAAACGGAGTGTTGACGTACGGCTCGCTATCGGCAATCTTGCAATTAGTAAATAACGTGCAAGTACCGTTTGCATCGCTATCCAACGTGTTGCCAAAATATTACGCTATGATAGCGTCGGCAGAGCGAATTATGGAGATTGAAGAGGTAGAAGAAGAGCCTAAGGCAATCAAGATAAACAAAGAAGCCGTTTACAAAAAGATGAACGGCATCGCTATAGAAAACGTCAGCTTTACTTACGATAGGGATAAGGTGCTTGATAACGCTTCGATATATATCAACAAGGGCGACTTCGTTGCGATAACGGGGACTTCTGGCGTGGGAAAGAGTACTCTTATGAAATTGATGCTAGGCGTTTATCCACTCGATAGTGGAAAGGTCTATATCGATTCGGGCGAACCACTAGCACTCGATAATAGCACTCGTCCGTTGTTCTCATACGTTCCACAAGGAAATATGCTCTTTAGCGGAACTCTAAGAGATAACGTTACCTTTATTCGTTCTGATGCAAGCGACGAAGAGATAGATAGGGCGCTAACTATAAGTTTGGCAAAGCAATTCATAGACCAACTTCCAGAAGGCTTAAATACCGTGGTCGGTGAAAACGGGGTTGGACTTTCTGAAGGGCAAATTCAAAGAATAGCAATCGCAAGGGCAGTTTTAACTCGTTCGCCAATATTATTGCTTGACGAAGCGACTAGCGCACTCGATGAACATACCGAAAAAATGGTACTAGATAATCTAAAAACCATAGAAGATATTACTCTAATTATAGTAACGCATAAAAAGGCGGCGTTAGAAATTTGTAATAGAAATATTCAAATTAAACAAAAAAAGATATACGAAAAGTAATAAATTTCAAAAAAATGCTTAAAATCCATTTGTCTTTTGTGTTTATTGTGTTAAAATAGAAAAGATAAGGGGATAAAAAACAAAAAAATAAAAACGTTAGCTTTAGTATAAGCTGACGCTTTGGGAGTTTATGATGGAAGAAAACAATGTAGAACAAAATCTCGTCGGAACGGTCAGTTATTTTTTATACGCCGTAAGAAGATACTTGGTGTTGATTCTCGCAATTATAATCGTTTGCGTTTCGGCTGGGGTAACTTTTTCGTTGGTGAGAAAGCCTAATTATAAGGCAACTGCTAAAGTCGTAGTTTCGGCTACTTTGAACGGAGCAGGTTGGTCGGATGAAACTAACTGGATTCAAAATCATATCAAGACGATTATAGACTTTTGTAATTCAGGGGTGGTCGTTGACCGTGCTAACTATTATTATCTTCAATGGGAAAAGGTTAAATATGAAGGTGCAGAAGCAGATTTAGAAGATTTTATTGAAAATCCACCAGCATATCAAACTAATCCTGAACATAACGGTATGGCTTATAAGATAGCCCCTAGTAACATTGACACGGCTTTCGTGGAACATGAAAATTCCACTAGTATAGTTTTTGACGTTAGTTATACCGATAAAAACCAAGAAGATGCTAAAGAAAAGGTGTCTATACTACTTTGCGCTTGTATTGAAGAAGTAAAGATAGAAGATTCTAAGGGCGAGAAAGTATATTTTACTGCTGACGTAAACTTGAAAAACAACGGTATTGACAGTGTGGAAAAGGATATATCTACCCTAAGTATTGTTTTTGTATCGGGAGTTATGGGCGTTCTTTTGGCAGTGTTGGTATTGTACGTATTGATATTGTTAGACAATAGCATTAGATCTAAAGAAGAACTAGAAGCTATCGTAGGCGCATCAATGCTTGCTACTATTCAAAAAAATGGGGGAGGAGAGAAAAATGGAAAATAATTACGTTGAAACCGAAAAGTCTGTTCCTTTAGCCAAATTGATATACAAGAATTTGGTGCTTATCATAATGGTAATTGTTTTGACTTCCCTTATCGGCTTTGGTTACGCTATCATTAACGTTAAACCTACTTATACGGTAAATCGTTCGTTTATTATAAGAATGGCTAAGTTAAAAGCAAGTGAAAATAATGAGGCTGCATTAGGTAAACTTCATATGCCGGAAATCGAGCCTCTATTAAAGTTGCCAAAGTATATAGAACAAGCTAATGAAATTTATAGTGAAGAGCAAAATGGTCAAACTGAAATATCTGCAGGGGCGATAGGCGTTAAATACAACGACGAGAGTTTAATTTTTACCCTTTCGTATACCGACGATAATATTCACGATGCGGCGGCTAAAATTCACGCTATATATCTTGTAGCAAGTAAAAACTTTGCTAGCGACTTAACGGTTGATAGCGTAAGGTTAATCGATATAGACAACGTTAATATCGACGTGAAAAAGGATATTTACGAAGGAATGTCTTCTTCGGTTAACGGTGGATATTCAAAGCATATCGTACTTGGCGCATGTGTTGGGTTAGTTATTTCGGTGTGTATACTTGTAATTTCTTACGCACTTGACAATACTCTTCATAGCAAGGAAGAATTGGAGCAAATGACGGGGGCTAGCGTTCTCGCATTTATAACTAAAAATAAAGATTGATAAATTATAAAAACTAAAAGGCAAGGGTGTATGCAATCGCATACACCCTTATATTTTTTTGTTTGATGAAAGGCTGATTAAGCCTTGTCGTTTAAGACTAAAGTTGCTGAAGCTTGTGCGCAAATTCCTTCTTCTCTACCGACAAATCCTAAGCCCTCCAAAGTGGTTGCGCCTATTCCTAATAGACTTGGAGCGATATCAAGCGCTTTTGCTAAATTTTCAGTGATAGTTGGAATATGTTTTAATAGTTTTGGCTTTTCAGCCATAATGGTGGCTGAAACACTTTGCACTCTATATCCCTTTTCTTTTATCATAATTAAAACTTGTTCTAGCAATTTCATGCTGTCGGCGTCTTTGTATTTAGCGTCTTTGTCGCTAAAATGATATCCTATATCTCTTAAGGATAGTGCTGATAAAATGGCGTCCATAACGGCGTGAGTCAACACGTCTGCGTCAGAGTGTCCTAAAAGTCCTTTATCGTGTGGAATAGTAATTCCACCTAAAATTAGTTTTCTATTCTCAACCAATTTATGACAATCGAAACCTACTCCCGTTCTAGTTTGTGGTCTATCGTCTAAAAGACTAAAATCTTGAGAATAGGTAATCTTAACGTTTTTAGGGTCGCCTTGGTAAGTTGCAAGTTTACCTATATATTTTAAGTAAACTTCTCCGTCGTCGTTAAAACTTAGATCACGCGCACGCGCGTATGCGTCTATAATAAGGTTTGTCTTAAAGCCTTGTGGGGTTTGAACCGAACACAAATCGTCTTTGCCTAAATACTCGCTGACAAAAGCGCCGTCCTTTTTAAGTATGGTGTTAGGGGTGGGGATAACAGGGATTGCGCTACCAAACTTATTTGCAGTATCAATGCAATCTTTTATCATCTTATGGGTAACGAACGGTCTTGCTCCGTCGTGAATAAGAACGATATCTCCGTTTACTTCCTTCAATGCGTTTTTAACCGACTCTGTACGGGTTAGTCCACCTAAAACGACAGTAGCCTTTTGTCCAACTAAGTTTTTGATAAACTCAAAATCGTCTTTACTAACTGAAATTACTATTTGGTCGATAAGTTGACTGCTAATAAAAGCGTTCAAAGTTTTTTCTAATAAAGTTTGATTATCGCTAGAAAACAGCAACTTATTTTTTTGATAACCTGACCTTGCGCCCTTTCCTGCGCAAGCAAGAATTAAACTCGTTTTCATAATAAAATCCTTTTCGTAGATAGGGTATAATTATAAATTTAGCGTTAGAAAACTAATCTACTAAAATTTCATACATTTGTTCTGCTTGTTCTTTTCTAACCGTTTCCTTAAGCATAAGAACTTTAAACTTTACCGTGCCACTGTTAAAGCCTAGTTCGACTATATCGCCTTCTTTGATTCTATACGAAGGCTTAACCGAACGGCCGTTAACGCTAACCCTCCCACCGTCGCACGCTTCTTGGGCGATAGTGCGTCTTTTTAGTAATCTTGATACCTTTAAGAACTTGTCAATTCTCATAAAAACTCCAAAATCGGCAAAAGTATTAGTTAAAAAAATGCCGAAAAATGACTAAAATTTAAAAAATATACAAATTGTGGTAAAAATGCTTGACAACTTTGATTTAAAAGTTTATCATAGTAAAATGCATTATGATAGGTTAATATCGATTTTTGTCGCCTTTTTTAAGAAAATCGCTGAAAAAAATAATTGTTTTTTGAGGGCTTTTTCTTAGAAAAACACTAAAAAAAACGAGAATCGGTAAAAACTTTGCTCTCAACCGTTATTATACAACATTTTTTACGTTTTGTAAAGGTTGTTAGCACAAAATAGTAATTTTTTTTAAGGAGTGTGTTTTGATGACACGTATTTTACCCGAAATAGAATGTGGCAAAGTTAAGAGAAAGACTTTTAGCAAAATCAAAGAAGCTATTGAACTTCCTTATCTTGTCAAGATTCAAAAAGACTCTTATGACGCCTTTATTAAAGACGGCATAGGCGAGGTTTTAGAAGACTTTTCACCAATTACAGACTATTCCGATCACTTTGAAATGTATTTCTTGGATTACAGTTTAGACGGTAAGCCAAAGTACGACGAAAAAGAGTGTCGTGATAGGGACGCTACTTATGCGCTTCCTCTTCACGTTAAGGTTAGGCTAAATAATAAGGTGACCGACGAAGTTATCGAACAAAACGTGTTCATGGGCGATTTCCCTCTCATGACCGATAACGGTTCGTTTATCATCAACGGCGCAGAAAGAGTTATCGTTTCTCAACTCGTTCGTTCTCCTGGCGTTTATAACCGTTCGGAAATGGATAAGTCGGGTAGACGTCTTTTTGATACTACCGTTATGCCTTCAAGGGGCGCTTGGTTAGAATTTGAACAAGATTCACAAAACGTATTGTGGGTACACGTTGATAGAACTAGAAAGTTGACTGCTACCGTTCTTCTACGTGCTTTAGGGTTTGGTTCTGACGATGCTCTAAACCAACTTTTCGCTGGCAATAAGATGATTATGGACACTGCTGAAAAGGATACCTCAAAATCGGAAAGCGACGGTTTGATAGAATTATATCGTCGTTTACGCCCAGGTGAAATCCCAACTGAAGAAGCAGTTAAACAACACCTTAAAAAGTTATTCTTCGATGCAAGACATTACGACCTTGCTAGAGTAGGTAGATATAAATTCAACAGAAGACTACGCCTTGCTGCAAGAATTGCTGGGTTGGTGAGCGCTGAGGACGTTATCAGTCCTGACGGCGAAGTTTTGGCGACTAAAGGTCAAAAGATCTCTAAGCCTGAAGCAGAAGCAATTCAAAACGCAGGTATTAACGAATTTATCGCTGAAATTAACGGTGAAAGACATAAGATCATCGCTAACAACGTGGTAAATTATAAAGAAGTGACGGGTATCAATCCTAACTCGTTCGGCTTGCTTAAATACGTTTACTTCCCAACCTTAGACTTCTCTAAGAAGGTATGCGATATCGCTAGAGAAAACGGGGTAGAAAAGACGGCTGAGATTTTAAGAAAGGAAATCAACGACATTTTCTATCTTGACGATAAGGAAATCGTTGGTGAAGAAAAGCCTGAAGATAAAAAGAACGAAGAAAAGGCTCTCGAAGTTAGAGTTAAGTTTATCAACGCTTGCGTTAAGTATTACGATATTATCGAAAGTGGCGATATCCCTGAAAGACTCGATAGCGAAACGAGAAAAATCCTTCGTCCATTGATTGAAAAATTAAATCATAAACACATCACCGTTGACGATATCGTTGCGTCTGTTTCAGTTAACCTTGACTTAGCGTACGGTATCAACACGGTAGACAATATCGACCACTTGGGCAACCGTCGTGTTCGTTCAGTTGGCGAACTTTTACAAAACCAATTCCGTATCGGTATCACTAGACTTGAAAGAGTTATCAAGGAAAGAATGGCAACCCAAGACCCTAAGGACGTTTCTCCACAAGGGCTAATCAACGTTCGTCCTGTAAGTTCTGCTATTAAAGAATTCTTTGGTTCGTCGCAATTATCACAATTCATGGATCAAACTAACCCAATTGCCGAACTTACCCACAAGAGAAAACTTTCAGCTTTAGGCCCTGGTGGATTAAACCGTGACCGTGCTACCTTTGAAGTGCGTGACGTACACCACTCTCACTACGGCAGAATGTGTCCTATCGAAACGCCTGAAGGACAAAACATCGGTCTTATCACTTCACTTTCTGCGTTCGCTAAGGTAAATGAATTCGGATTTATCGAATCGCCTTACAGAAAGGTTGAACACGTATTAAACGATAATGGCGAAATGGAAACTATCGTAACCGAACACGTTGATTACTTAACGGCTGACGAAGAAGATAATTTCATCGTTGCTCAAGCAAACGAACCACTTATCGATAACAAATATTTTGCTAACGAACGTATATCTTGTAGACATAGAGAAGATATTACTGAAGACGTTAAGGAAAAGATGGACTACATGGACGTTTCGCCAAAGCAACTAATCTCAGTTGCAGCAGCGCTTATTCCGTTCCTAGAAAACGACGATACCAACCGTGCGCTCATGGGATCGAACATGCAACGTCAAGCAGTTCCACTACTTTGTCCTGAAAACGCTATCGTTGCTACCGGTATTGAAAGAAGAATCGCTTACGACTCGGGCGTTATGGTAAACGCTGTTAACGCTGGTATCGTTAAGACTGTTGCGAGCGATTGCATTACAATCCAAGAAGACGACGGTAACGTTAGAAGTTATACGCTTAAGAAATTCGAACGCTCTAACCAAGGTACTTGCTTAAATCAAAGACCTATCGTTGACAAGGGCGAAAGAGTTGAAAAAGGTCAAACTATTGCCGACGGTCCATCTACTAAAAACGGTGAACTTGCGCTCGGTAGAAATATTCTCGTAGGCTTTATGAGCTGGGAAGGCTATAACTACGAAGACGCTATCTTGCTTTCTGAAAAACTCGTTCGTGAAGACGTGTTTACAACTATTCACATTGAAGAACACGAAATCGAAGCTAGAGATACAAGACTTGGCGAAGAAGAAATTACGAGAGATATCCCTAACGTTGGTGACGACGCTCTTAAAGATCTTGACGAAGACGGTATCGTTAGAATCGGTGCTGAAGTAAATAGCGGCGACATTCTCGTTGGTAAAGTAACTCCAAAGGGTGAAACCGAACTTACCCCTGAAGAAAGATTGCTCCGTGCAATTTTTGGGGAAAAGGCAAGAGAAGTTAGAGATACGTCATTAAAAGTACCACACGGCGAAGGCGGTGTAGTAGTTGACGTTAAGATATTCACTCGTGCAAATAAAGACGAACTTTCTCCAGGCGTTAACAAACTCGTTAGAGTATATATCGCTCAAAAGAGAAAGATTAGCATAGGCGATAAGATGGCAGGTCGTCACGGTAATAAGGGCGTTATTTCGAGAATTTTACCTGAATCGGATATGCCGTTTATGGCTGACGGTACGCCACTTCAAATCGTACTTAACCCACTAGGCGTTCCTTCTCGTATGAACATCGGTCAAGTATTAGAAGTACACTTAGGCTTGGTATGTAAACAACTCGGCTGGAAGATTGCTACCCCTGTATTTGACGGTGCAACCGAAGGCGACATAAAAGAACTATTAAGAGAAAACAATATCGTAAACCCTGACGGCGAAGTTGACGGTAAGATTCAACTTTACGACGGAAGAACGGGCGAACCATTTGAAAACAGAGTTACCGTTGGTCAAATGTATATGATTAAACTTATCCACTTGGTTGACGATAAGATTCACGCACGTTCGACAGGTCCATACAGCTTAGTAACCCAACAACCACTCGGTGGTAAAGCCCAATTCGGTGGACAACGTTTCGGTGAAATGGAAATTTGGGCGCTCGAAGCATACGGCGCTGCTCATATCTTGCAAGAAATCTTGACGGTTAAGTCGGACGATATCGTAGGTAGAGTTAAGACTTACGAATCTATCGTTAAAGGTACTAATATCAGCGAACCTGGTATCCCTGAAGCGTTCAAGGTATTGCTAAAAGAATTACAATCACTTGCTCTAGACGTTAAAGTACTTACCGAAAACAAGGAAGAACTTGCGCTTAAAGATCTTATCGAAAGCGATATTGACGACGTACCTTACGTTCGTGAAAGAGACGTTCGTGAAGAAGTTAGCATCGACGACTTGGGTGAAACGGTTGACGATACTGGATTTGAAGATAACGAATCGGTTGATCTTGAAGACGAATTTAACTTCTCACAAGATATGTTTGAAGACGATGATGACGAAATCGATACTACGATTCCAGACGGCGATTTGTTTGAAGACGATGATTTCGATGACGATTTCGATATCGAAGACGATGAATAATAGGGAGGGATAGAAGAATATGTTTGAACTTAACAATTTTGATTCTATACAAATAGGAGTTGCGTCTCCCGAAAAAATTAGAGAATGGTCTTACGGCGAAGTAACTAAGCCTGAAACCATTAACTATAGAACACAAAAACCAGAAATGGGTGGTCTATTCTGCGAAAGAATTTTTGGACCTACCAAAGACTGGGAATGTCATTGTGGTAAATATAAGAGAATTAGATATAAAGGCGTTATATGTGACAAGTGTGGCGTTGAAATTACAAAGTCTAAAGTTCGTCGTGACAGAATGGGACACATCGAACTTGCTGCACCTGTTTCTCACATTTGGTACTTTAAGGGCGTTCCTTCAAGAATAGGTTTAATGCTCGATATGAGCCCTAAAGCACTCGAACAAGTATTATACTTTGCTTGTCACGTAGTTTTAGACCCAGGTACGACACCTTTACAATACAAACAAGTTATCAACGATAGAGAAAAACTCGAAATGGAAGAACAATACGGCTTTGGTTCTTTCAAGACGGGTATGGGCGCTGAAGCTATCAAAGAATTATTGATGGCTATCGACTTAGAACAAGAAAGCGTTGAAACTAAGAAAATTATCGCTGAAAATACTTCGGGACAAAGAAGAATTCGTGCGGTTAAGAGAATTGAAATCATAGAATCGTTCAGAAAGAGTGGCAATCGCCCTGAATGGATGATTTTAGACGTTCTTCCTGTTATCCCACCTGAACTTCGTCCTATGGTTCAATTAGACGGTGGTAGATTTGCAACGAGTGACCTTAACGACTTGTATAGAAGGGTTATCAATAGAAATAACCGTTTGAAAAAGTTGATGGAATTAGGCGCTCCTGAAATCATTATTAGAAACGAAAAGAGAATGCTTCAAGAAGCCGTAGACGCACTTATAGACAACGGTAGACGTGGTAAGGCTATAAGTGGCGCAGGCAACCGTGAACTTAAATCTCTTTCTGGTATGCTACGTGGTAAGCAAGGTCGTTTCCGTCAAAACCTACTCGGTAAACGTGTTGACTATTCAGGTCGTTCGGTTATCGTCGTTGGTCCAGAACTTAAACTTTATCAATGTGGTTTACCAAAAGAAATGGCAATCGAACTTTTCAAACCTTTCGTAATGAAGAAGTTGGTTGAAAGCAACGTTTGTCATAACATTAAGAACGCAAAGAGAACGGTAGAACGTGGTAAGGCTGTCGTTTGGGACGTTTTAGAAGAGGTTATTAAAGACCACCCAGTTATGCTTAACCGTGCTCCTACGCTACACAGACTCTCTATTCAAGCGTTTGAACCTGTGCTTATCGAAGGTAGAGCAATTAAACTTCACCCACTAGTTTGTGGTGCGTTCAACGCCGACTTCGACGGTGACCAAATGGCTGTTCACGTTCCACTTTCTGTTGAAGCACAAGCTGAAGCAAGATTCTTGATGCTCGCATCAAATAACATACTAAAACTTTCTGACGGTAAGCCTGTTATGTCGCCTTCTCAAGATATGGTTATGGGTGCATACTATCTAACCATTATTAGAAGAAAGATAGGCGAAAAATATAACGAAAAGGGTAGAAAGGACGAAAACGGTACCGTTTACGGAGTTCCTGAATACACCGTTTCTTACACTTCTCCTGAAGAAGCAGTCATGGCTTATCAAACTGGTAAAATCGGTCTTCAAGACGAAATTATCGTTCGTCGTACTATGGAAGTTGAAGGTGAAGTTATTAGTGGTAGAGTTAAGACTTCTGTCGGAAAGATTATTTTCAACGAAGCAATCCCACAAAACTTGGGATTCGTTGAAAGAAAGACAAAACAAGATTTATTGAAGTATGAAATCGATAAATTAACAGGTAAGAAAGACCTTCAAAAGATTGTCGGCGCTTGCTTTAAGCGTCACGGCGCAAGTTGCGCTGCCGACGTTCTAGACAAGGTTAAGGCGCTCGGCTTTAAGTATTCTACCGTCGGCGCTATCACCACGTCTGTGTTCGATATGCATATGCCAAAAGAAAAGGCTGTTATCCTAGGCGCTGCTGAAGAACACGTGTTGAAGGTTGAAACACTTTACAAAAAAGGTTTCATTACCGACGATGAAAGATATAAAAAGGTCGTTAGTATTTGGAAACAAGCAACTGACGACATTACCGAAAAACTTATGGCTACGCTCGACGAGTTTAACCCTATCCTAATGATGGCTAACTCTGGTGCGCGTGGTTCTAAGGACCAAATTAAACAACTTGCAGGTATGCGTGGTCTTATGACCGACCCTAATGGTAAAACTATTGAAATCCCTGTTAAATCGTGTTTCCGTGAAGGACTTTCAGTTCTTGAATACTTCATTTCTTCACACGGTGGACGTAAAGGTCTTGCCGATACTGCTCTTAAAACTGCTGACTCTGGTTATTTGACTCGTCGTTTGGTTGACGTTTCTCAAGAAGTTATCATCAAAGAAGACGACTGTTTTGCTAACGCAGGCGAAGCCGTTAAGGGTGTTAAAGTTCGTGCTATCAAGGGCAGCAAGGGTGAAGAAATCGAAGGATTACGTGATAGAATCGCAGGTAGATTTACCGTTACCGATATCGTAAACCCACAAACGGGCGAAATTATGGTTAAGTCTAACGAAATGATCTCAGAAGACATGGCTGACGCTATCGTTAAAGTGGGTATCGAAGAAGTTGAAATTAGAAGTATCTTTACTTGTAAATCAAAAACTGGCGTTTGCGCTAAGTGTTACGGTAAGAACATGTCTAACAATAACCCTGTTCAAATGGGTGAAGCAGTTGGTATCATCGCCGCTCAATCAATCGGTGAACCTGGTACTCAGCTTACCATGAGAACCTTCCACACCGGTGGTATTGCAAGCACGGGCGACATTACTCAAGGTCTTCCTAGAGTTGAAGAATTGTTCGAAGCACGTAGACCAAAACACGCTGCTATCGTTTGTGAACACAGCGGTACGGTTGAAATAGAAGAAAAGGATAAGATTATTCACGTTATCGTTAAACCTGACGACCCAACTGCTAAGAGTGAAGATTATACTATTCCTTTCGGTACGGGCGTTATCGTTAAATCTGGAGATAGGGTAGAACCAGGCTCAGTTTTAACTAACGGTTCAGTATATCCACAAGATATCTTAAAGACTAAGGGTATCAAGGGCGTTCAAGACTATATCTTGAAGGAAATTCAAAGCGTTTACCGTTCACAAGGCGTTGATATCAATGATAAGCACGTTGAAATTATCGTTCGTCAAATGATGAAGAAAGTACAAGTTGAAAATCCTGGTGGGGCAGACGTTCTTCCTGGTGAAAAACTAGACGTTTATAGATTTGAAGAAGAAACTATCAAGGCTCTAGAAAACGGCTTAGAACCACCACAAGGTAAGAGAATTCTATTAGGTATCACTAAGGCTGCTCTTGCAAAAGAAAGCTTCTTGTCAGCAGCGTCTTTCCAAGAAACTGCTAGAGTATTGACCGAAGCTGCTATCAAGAATAAGATTGACCCATTAGTAGGATTGAAAGAAAACGTTATTATCGGTAAGTTAATCCCTGCAGGTACGGGAATTAAGGACTATAAAAACGTTTCTCCACAAACGGTTATCCAAAGACCTGTAGAACAAGTGGAAAAATAATATAAAATCCATTTTTTACAAAAAAACCTATCAAATCACTAGTATTTGATTGACTAAAAGAACAATAAATGGTAAAATAATAATTCGGCGGGATTAAATTCCCGCCAAACAAAATTTAGTTTCATGAACGGAAATTTCCGAATCCGTTTTCTGAATATCGAAATAAACTAAGGAGGTGCGATATGCCAACAATTCAACAGTTAATCAGACAAGGTAGAGCAAAGATTACTTATAAGTCAAAGGCTCCAGCATTGGACGAATGTCCTCAAAAGCGTGGTGTTTGCTTATCAGTAACTACAACCACACCAAAGAAGCCTAACTCAGCGCTTCGTAAAATTGCTCGTGTACGTTTGACAAACAAGGCTGAAGGTATCGTTTATATTCCTGGTGAAGGTCACAACCTACAAGAACACAGCTCTGTTCTTATCCGTGGCGGAAGGGTTAAAGACTTACCTGGTGTAAGATATCATATCATTCGTGGTGCATTAGATACTGCAGGCGTTGCAAAACGTCGTCAATCAAGATCTAAATACGGCGCTAAACGTCCTAAATAAGATCGCCTAATTAAACTACACGAAAACAAAAATTAAAACAACAAAAAGACACCTACTTATAATCGATATTCGGAAAATTAACTCGATTTAGTAGGCAGTATGTCGAAAGACAGAAGGTTCGCTACTAGAAATAGCAAGCGATAGCTGTACTGAAATAAGGGTTTACCCTTAAATGCACGAAAAGTGCGATAAAATTTAAAGGAGGATTTAATTATGCCAAGAAGAGGCAATATTGCAAAAAGAGATGTTTTACCAGATCCAGTGTACGGCGATAAAGTAATTACAAAGCTTATCAACCAAGTTATGCTAGACGGTAAAAAAGGCATCGCGCAAGGCATCGTTTACGAAGCATTTACCGTTGCAGCAGAAAAAGTTGGTCAAGATCCAAAAGAAGTTTTTGCTCAAGCTTTGAATAACATTATGCCTATGGTAGAAGTAAAGGCAAGGAGAGTCGGTGGTGCAAACTATCAAGTTCCAATCGAAATCCGTGCTGAAAGAAGACAAACGCTAGCAATTAGATGGTTAGTTGCTGCTGCAAGAAAGAGAGGCGAAAGAGAAATGGCTGCTAGACTTGCTGCCGAACTCGTTGACGCATTCAACAACACTGGTAGTGCTGTTAAGAAGAAAGAAGACACTCACAGAATGGCTGAAGCAAACAAGGCTTTCGCACATTATAGATTTTAATTTTGGAGAGAGATTATGCCAAGAGATTTTGATTTGGGTGTAACCAGAAATATAGGTATCATGGCGCATATCGACGCTGGTAAAACAACTACCACTGAACGTATTTTGTTCTATACGGGTAAAACTCATAAGTTAGGCGAAACCCACGAAGGTGGCGCTACTATGGACTGGATGGTTCAAGAACAAGAACGTGGTATTACCATTACGTCGGCTGCTACTACCTGTTACTGGAAAGGACACCGTATAAATATTATTGACACCCCTGGCCACGTTGACTTCACAGTTGAAGTTGAAAGATCTTTACGTGTTCTAGACGGTGCTGTTGCAACCTTCTGTGCTAAGGGTGGTGTTGAACCACAAAGTGAAACCGTTTGGAGACAAGCTGATAAGTATAAAGTTCCTAGAATCGCTTATATCAATAAAATGGATATTAACGGCGCTAACTATGATAACGCTATTAAGATGATGAAGGAAAGACTTCATACTAATCCACTTCCAATCGTTATTCCTATCGGTAAAGAAGATACTTTCAAGGGCGTTGTTGACGTTATCACTAGAAAGGCTTATATCTATCTTGACGATTTAGGAAAAGAAATCGACGTAACCGACGTTCCTGCTGACATTGCTGATTTCTGCGAAGAATGCAGAGCAGCAGTTGTTGAAGTTGCAGCAGAAACTGACGATGCTTTAATGGAAAAATTCTTCGAAGAAGGCGATCTTTCTATCGAAGAAATCAAAAAAGGTTTGCGTACTGCAACTCTTGCTATGAAGGTGACACCTGTTCTTTGTGGTTCATCTTATAGAAACAAGGGTGTTCAAAACTTACTTGACGCTATCGTTGAATACTTACCAAGTCCATTAGACGTTGGCGCAGTTGCTGGCGTTAGTGAAAAAGGTGAAGAAGATCAAAGAGCACCAGGAGACGACCAACCATTTAGTGGTCTTGCATTCAAGATTATGACCGACCCATTCGTTGGTAAGTTAGCTTTCTTCCGTGCTTACTCTGGTGTATTAAAGACAGGTTCTTACGTATACAACAGTGTTAAAGGCAAGAAGGAAAGAGTTGCTCGTATTTTAAGAATGCACGCTAACCATAGAGAAGAAGTTGACGCTGTTTACTCTGGTGAAATTTGCGCATTAGTAGGTTTAAAAGAAACTACTACTGGTGATACTCTTTGTGACGAAGCAAACCCAATTATCCTTGAACAAATGGAATTCCCAGATCCAGTTATTCAAGTTGCTATTGAACCAAAAACTAAACAAGGTCAAGAAAAGATGGGCTTTGCTCTTGCTAAACTTGCTGAAGAAGACCCAACTTTCAAAACTTATACCGACCAAGAAACCGGTCAAACCATTATCGCTGGTATGGGTGAACTTCACCTAGAAATTATCGTTGATAGATTGCTTCGTGAATTTAGAGTAGAAGCAAACGTTGGTAAACCACAAGTTTCTTACAAGGAAACTATTAGACAAGCTGTTGAGGCTGAAGGTTTATTCAAACGTCAATCAGGTGGTCACGGTCAATACGGTCACTGTAAGATTCGTCTTGAACCACAAGAACCAGGTAAAGGATATGAATTTATCGACGAAACAGTTGGTGGTTCAATTCCAAAAGAATTTATCCAACCTATCAACAAAGGTATTATGGAAGCATCTAAAAATGGTATTTTAGCAGGATACGAAGTAGTTGACTTTAAGGTTACCGTTTACGACGGAAGCTACCACGACGTTGACTCATCTGAAATGGCATTTAAGATCGCTGGTTCTATGGCACTTAAAGATGGTCTTGCAAAAGCAAAGAGCGTTCTTCTAGAACCTGTTATGAAGGTTGAAATCGTAACTCCTGACGATTACTTTGGAGACCTTATGGGTAACGTTACCGCTCGTCGTGGTATTATTCAAGGTACTGACGATAGAAACGGCGTTAAGGTTATCGACGCTCATATCCCACTAGCAGAAATGTTTGGATACGCTACTGACCTTCGTTCAAGAACACAAGGTAGAGGTAACTACACAATGCAGTTCTCTCACTATGCAGAAGTCCCAAAATCAGTTGCTGAAAAGATTATGGGCAAAAAAGCGTAATTAACTGTTGACAATTATATAATTTTATTGTAAAATAGAATTACGTTATTAAAAACAAAATAAAAAAATAAAAATAAAAAATTATAATTATTGAAAAATTTGGAGGAAACCACAATGGCAAAGGCTAAATTCGAAAGAAACAAACCGCACATTAACATTGGTACCATCGGTCACGTTGACCATGGTAAAACAACTCTTACCGCTGCTATCACTATGACATTATCTTCTATCGGTAATGCTCAAAAGATGAGATATGATGAAATCGATAAAGCACCGGAAGAAAAGGCAAGAGGTATTACAATTAATACTTCACACGTTGAATATCAAACAGAAAATCGTCACTATGCACACGTTGACTGTCCAGGCCACGCTGACTATGTTAAGAACATGATTACCGGTGCTGCTCAAATGGACGGCGCTATCTTAGTTGTTGCTGCTACCGACGGTCCAATGCCACAAACTAGAGAACACATTCTTCTTGCTCGTCAAGTAGGTGTTCCATATATTGTTGTATTTATGAACAAATGCGACCAATTAGACGATCCAGAACTTCTTGAATTAGTTGAAATGGAAATCAGAGAACTTCTTTCTGAATATGGTTTCCCTGGCGACGATACTCCTATCATCAAGGGTTCTGCTCTTAAAGCATTAGAATTTGCACAAGCTGATCACAGTGCTGACGAAATCAAAAATTCAGCTGAATGCAAATGCATTTTCGAATTGATGGATGCTGTTGACTCTTATATCCCAGCTCCAGAAAGAGACGATGCTAAACCTTTCTTACTTCCTGTAGAAGACGTATTCACCATCTCTGGTCGTGGTACCGTTGCTACTGGTAGACTTGAAAGAGGTGTTGCACACATCAACGACCCTGCTGAAATCGTAGGTCTTTCAGAAGAATCTAGAAACACCGTTATTACTGGTCTTGAAATGTTTAGAAAACTTCTTGACGAAGCTCAAGCTGGTGACAACGTTGGTGCTCTTCTCCGTGGTATCGATAAGAAAGATATCGAACGTGGTCAAGTTATCGCTAAACCTGGTACAGTTAAACCACACACTTCTTTCGAAGGTCAAGTGTATATCTTAACGAAGGAAGAAGGTGGACGTCACACTCCATTCTTCAACAACTATCGTCCACAATTCTACTTCAGAACTACTGACGTTACCGGTTCAATTAAACTTCCTGAAGGCGTAGAAATGGTTATGCCTGGTGACAACATCAATATGAGCGTTGAACTTATCACTCCTATCGCTATGGAAGAAGGTTTAAGATTCGCTATCCGTGAAGGTGGTAGAACTGTTGGTTCAGGCGTTGTTTCTAAAATCGTTAAGTAATTTTTCGGTTTAAGAAAAACTATAAATCAATAAAAAAACGGCTCTCGATTTTTCGAGAGCCGTTGTTGTTTTTAAAGACTTTTTAATAAAAACTAACTTGTTTTTAACCTAAACTTTTTTAAATTATATTGACAGTTATCGTTAAATGTGATATGCTTATTTATAGTGAAATCTATCTATGAATAAAGCAATCATTGGTAAAAGTTGGTAATTACAAAAATATTTACCCATATAATATACAAAAGGAAAAAGTATGCAAAATCTTATTTTAGAGCCGTTAAAATATTACGTTCAGCACGCTAAAGGCTCGCATGAAAGAAATATTGACGAATATTTTACTTCGCTTGTTGAGAAGTCTAAAATCGACGTGCAAGAAAATAGAAAAACGGCTGAATTATTTAGGAAACAAGATAAGATTGCATCTAAGACTAAAGACAAAATTTCAAAGTTTAAGGGACTAAAAACTTTTTTAATAATTTTGTCGGTTTTAAGTGTAATAGCCTTGTTAGTAGGTATTTTTGCACTTACTGATACGGCACAAATAGTGACGATTATCGTCAGTGTTTTACTATTGATTTTTAGTATACTGTTCATAGTACTAAAACTAAATAAAGAGATTAAAAATTTTGAAGAAATTTACAAAAAACAAAGGCAAATTGCTGATGAAACCTATCGAAAAGCCCTTTCGCAAATGCAACCGTTAAACGCACTTTTTAGCGAAAATGATACTTTTAATTTGATAGAAAAGGTTGTTCCTAATCTAAAATTTAATAAGGAATATTCGGTTGAACTAGACCAAAATTTTAGAAATAATTACGATTTTGAAAGCGATACTAACGACGATACTAGGTCGGTTGTAAATACGGTAAGTGGTAATTACAATAAAAACCCTTTCTTGTTTTATAGGCACTTAAATCATTATATGTCCACTAAAACTTATACGGGTACACGAGTTATAACTTGGCGTGAAAGGGTTAGCGATGGTAAAGGTGGAACTCGTACGATTACAAGGTCACAAACCTTGGTTGCAACGGTCACTAAACCTTTTCCTATGTACGCTTACGCTACGGCGTTAAATTACGGGCATCAAACTGCGCCGGATTTAAGTTTTTCAAGACGATATAAACACGCTGAAGACTGGTCGGAAAATAAGGTTGAAAGACATATTAGAAAAGGCAAGAAAAAACTTCGCAAAAAAGCCGAAAAAACTATAGGTCAAGAAAAGCAATTTACCGAAATGGCAAACAGCGAGTTCGATACCTTATTCGGCGCAACCGATAGGGATCACGAAGTGCAGTTTAGAGTGATGTTTTCGCCCCTTGCTCAAATCAATATGGTTAATCTAATGAGATCGGAAGACGGATACGGCGACGACTTTTCGTTTGTGAAGAACGGAAAACATAATTATATAGTGACCGAGCATTCTCAAAATTGGGATATGGATACTAGCCCACAAAAATACTATTCTTACGATATAGACCTAGCAAAAAAACAGTTTAGCGATATAAATAGTCAATATTTCAAGTCAATGTACTTTGATTTAGCGCCTATTTTTGCTATTCCTGCATATCACGAACAGCCAAATTCAGTTTTTGAAAAGTATCAAAAAACTAAAAATAATTATACCGAATACGAATATGAGATTTTGGCAAACGTAATCGGCGCTGATAAATTTATGCACCCAATGTCTAGAACGCAAAGCATCTTAAAAGCCGAGTTCTTATACTCAAAGAACGATACTGATTGCGTTCAAGTGACAGCCCACTCGTTTACTAGCGAGCCTAGGGTAGATATCGTTCCACTTTTTGGTGGGGACGGACGACTTCATAACGTGCCTGTTCGTTGGGACGAGTATATCCCTGTTGTCAATACTAGGATAATGGTTGTAAAAAAATTGGGGTTAGACGGCTTGACGTTTGACAGTAAAAGAACTAGTATGGACGCAAGGCTATTTGATACGCCGTACGGCTATTATCACGGACTGTTCGCCAGAATTTTAGGGAATGACGACGTTGAATATATAGACAACGCCTTAAATAAAATATAAAATCAAAGGAGAAAAAACTATGTCACAACAACTCGATGAAACAATGGTAAGTACTGAAGGTAAAGACGTAAACGTTATTCAACAAAGACTTCAAGTTAAAGTCGGTTTCGGATCTAAACTCTTTGAAATCGTGCTTTGGTGTCTTTTGATAATTCCAGGTCTTATCTTCCAGTATAGAAAGGTAAAGGCTGATAACTATTTGCAACAGCTTCAACAAAAAATTCAAAAGAACGCTTCTCAAATCGATAACTACATGGAACAACGTGTAATGATCTTGCAAAACTGCGCAGGGTTAGTGGAAAAATCAATCGAACTAGATAAAAGCACTTTTGAAGCAATAGCAAAGTATCGCAGTGGAAACGACGAGCAAAAAGAACAAACTAGAAACGAAGTTGCTTCTAAAGTTGAAGATATGTCTAGAAATATCAACTTCGCTATGGAAAATTATCCAGAATTAAAAGCGCATCAAACTCTTCAAGACGCAATGCGCCAAAACTATCAATTACAACTTGAAATTACTGCCGCTAGAGAATTATACAACGATTCAGTAAACGAATGGAACAGCGCAATCTTCTCTTGGCCAGCAAAAATGATAGTTGCTGCAAAGCACGGCTTTACAACCAAAATTCCTTTCTCAATTTCTTCTGAAATGAAAGAAAAAGCAAGGGGCACGTTCTTTTAAGATTAAACGTTAAGAAAAATTAAGGGAGAATAACTATCATGAAAAAAGTTTTAGCACTTGTCTTAGTAATATTTATTATTACGCTAACAGGCTGTGATTTTTCTAGTTCTTCTAACGATACTTTCGATAATGAAAATATTACTTCGGTACAAGGTCAAGAAGGGTATTACGTAGACGATAAATTATCGTTTTGCGCAGAGATTAGGGGATCTTATAAATCAAATAGGGCTTTTACCTTAGATCAAGAAAACGAAAATTTGCGTGTTTGGGATAATTTCTATTTGTATGAATACGATTATTTTCAAATGGTAGCAAGTGGTAGTGCAAATATATATTATTCGGTAACGGATAAATCTTTAGAATACGTTGATATTGAAGACCAATTTGCGAAAGCAACCGTAAAATTAGGTAAATCGGGTATTTATAAAATTACCTTTGATTTATCGACTAAACTGTTCGATTTGGAGTTCAAAAGCGAGATTACTACACCCGTTTATGAAAAAATGAACGGTTGCTCGGTATATTCTCTAAAGTCTGATTTTACAAAAATGATCGTTAATCCTAATAATGCTGACGAACTAATGCTTGAAAATTATTCAATAGATGCAGGAGCGATAATTTCTTTTTATAATGGTGAGTCCCCACGTTTAAGTAACTATAAGGTTGTTTTAGATGAATCAGTTCAAGGTAAATGTGCATCGGCTCTTGAAGATGGCGCTAAACACGTGTCTTTTATGGTGGGTGGTGTGTATAATCTTTATATCAATCCTACCACTTACGCTTTAAGAGTAGAATTAACCAATCCTGATACTGCGACCTATTCTTTACAAGTTTATAAAACTGCAGAAATAATAGAACAAATACAACCGGCTGACAGTAATATTCCTTATGTGTTTACTTATCAACTTACAGTATCTAAAAATGCAAAAATTCCTATCTTTTGTAGTGCAGAATACGTTATGTATGATTTAACGGTTAACGATTGCGAATGTTTAGATAGTATTGAACGCTTTAATACGGCAGGAACTTACTCTTTGCAAATCAATCTTAAAACGTTTACGATAACAGTAAATTATATACCACAATAACAAAAACAAAAAACCTAACAAAAGTGATTTTGTTAGGTTTTTTCGTTAATTAAATTTTAAACTCAATTAAAAAGATATTGCGTATTATATATTAGTTAAAAGAATCTTTGTAAGCTTTGCCGAATTTGAAAGAAGGAACTTTTGTTTCTGCGATGCTAATTTTTTCTTGAGTTTTTGGATTGATACCTTCTCTTGCAGGCTTGGTTTTAATTTCAAACGTGCCGAAGCCAGAGATTTGAATTTTTTCTCCGTCATTCAAAGCGTCGGTAATAGCGCCAAGCACTCCGTCAAGCGCAGCAGTTGCATCTTTTAGTGTAAATCCGGTCTTGTTAGCAATAGCTCTTATTAATTCATTTTTGTTCATAATTAACCCTCCATATATTGATATAATTATTATAACACATATAACAAAAATTTCAATAGGTTTTACAAAAAAAATGCAAAAAAACATACATTTTTTACTAATTTTGTGACTTTTACATTATTTCAGCCTTTTGCTTGACTTTTTGGGTGTTTTTTCCTAATATATCTAAAAACTAATGGTAGGGGCTATGCAAAATTCAAATAATAATGGTAATAAAATTAAGATTACCCAAATTCGCACCTTAGATCAAACGGCTAGTTTAATCAGCGCTAGTATGCCTTATTCTAAGGTGACCGTTTTCTTTTTTACCAAAGATTATTTTAAGTTTGGAATTGAGTTAGTTAAATGCTTAAAAGACAAGGGCGTTAAGCCTATAACCGTTATAATAAACGATCACTCCATACTTAACACGACTGACTCTTTGAAAGATTATAAGTTTTTTGAAGACAATCGTGGCGTTATTATAACCGACAAAAAACTCATACCTTTTTTATCTAACGCTAATGAAGGGGTAAGGGCGTATATGCTTATTGAGGAGGCTGATATTTTAGGCTCTTTCGTCTTAAACACTTGCTTAAACCAAAATAATAGGCGTATAAATAAACCGTTTAACGCCCAAGTCGAATACCTTATAAACACTAATAAAATAGCAAAGCAATCCGACTCTAACTCCATAATGCTAAAGCAAATTGCAGTTGACGTGGTTATGCTTATGGATTATCTCATTAAGCAAAGTTTAACCAAAGGGCAACTTGACAACGCTAGGTACAGTGAAATTAAAAGGTTATTAGTCAACAGCGTTATTCTCGATCATGGTAACGAAAACTACACGACTACGTTACTCGCTATAATTTTAAGGGTGCAATTATTACTTAACCATATTCAAGATTACTATTCGTTTAGTCCAATCGTTTCGGCGTTTTTGATAGGGCAGGACTATTTCAATTTACATAACGCATATTTATCAAGTTTAGATATTTGCAATACCTATAAAACGCTTTTTGACCAAAAGGACGAAAAAATGAAGGCGCATAGTCAAAGCCAAATAGATTCTCTAAAAGAGTTTTCGTTTATGTCCACTTTGGACTTAAACTATATTCTTAAAGATTACATTTGCAATAAGAGTATGCTTAGTTTAGAAAACGCTCTAAGCGTAAAACAAGAAATATTTAAGCTTACAAACCTTTTTGACGACGTTATCGATAGAATAAATCTTATTGGCGAAAAAGACAAGATTACAAACGATAAATACGAAAGCCAAATTATAAAAGACTGCGTAAAACTTTCGGGACTTATGCCTTGCGCCATAAACGGCATGAGCGTTATTTAAAAATTTTAACAGTATTAGTATAAACAAATAAAAAACTGTCAATACTCTCCCTAAACTAAAGGGAGAGTTTTTTATGCTTAAAAAAGTTTGCGTAATATTTTCGGCAGTAATTTTGGTTTTAGGCTTATACTTAAACAACAAAACGCCCGTATTTAGTGGGCTAGCAAACACTTTTGAAGTGCATTTAACCGATTATTCGGATACACGAGCGCAATTAACCTTAAAACAAAGTGAATTCGTATTTTTATCGGGTGTGAAAGGTGAGAGTTGCGTTATAGAAATTAAGGATTTTGACCTTCAAAGATACTTAGAAGAGATGAACGCTAGCGTAATATTTACTCACGAGTTTTTAGATAGCAAAAATTATTACGCTTACTCGCCAAAAATAAAGTATTGCAAAATGATTGACGGAAAGATGATTAATCTGCAAGTTTGCGTTAAAAAGGACGGGGTTAAACTCGGCAGTCCAATAATTTACGGAAGTTTTTAATTTTAGGTATATAAAAAATAAAAATGGTAATAATCAAAATACCAAGTTCAAATTGATAAATAAAAAAGGAGAATAAGAATATGAAAAATGCAATGGTAAAAGTAATAGGATTTATTAAGAGAAGGGCAGTGTATTTAGTGCTTGCGCTATGTATATTAGCAGTTGGGTTAAGCGTAACCTTTATGCTAATCAATAACCATAACGATTTGACTTTAGACTCTAACACCGATACGCCGGTTATCGTTGAGCCTGACCAAACGCCTGTGGAAAAGCCTGACGATACGGTTGACACCAAGCCTGTTGAAAAAGTAGTTTCATTTATCATGCCTGTTGAAAATCCCACTTCGGTCGTAGAGTATAGCGAAACTATGGTGTTTAACAGCACGCTAAATAGATTTTCTTCGCATATGGCTATGGATTTTTTCAGCCCTGAAGGTAGTGACGTTTACGCCGTTTACGACGGAAAAGTTGTAGATATTGAAACCACCTTTTTGCAAGGAACGACCATAACTATTGACCACGGTAACGGTTTATACACCATTTACAATTCGCTTGCTGACGGAGATAGCGTTAGCGTGGGACAAAAGGTTGACCAAGGCGACGTAATAGGACAGGTTTCGTTAAGCAATAGACAAGAGTATAAAGCAGGTGCGCATCTTCACTTTGAAGTTAAGGAAAACGGACAACTTATCGACCCTTATAAATATTTAGAAACTCAAGACAAGTAAAAGTGGAATAATAACTTAAAACCCCGAATAGGATAGAGTAAATATCTTATTTGGGGTTTTTTATGAAGAAAATTGCACTTACACTCTCGTTTTTAATGATATTTTGCGCCTTTGTCGTAAATTTATCAGCTTGTTCAAACAACAAAGAAAATATAACCGAATATCAAATAGAATGTTCGCTACAAGATAATATTCTATCGGGTAAGCAAACGGTCACTTTTTATAACGACACCGAACTCGCCTTTAACGAGTTAAAATTCAACCTATTCGCAAACGCTTTTAGAGAAAACGCTAAGTTTACACCTATTTCTAGTCAGCATACTTATAAAGCCTATCCGAACGGGCTAGATTATGGAAATATACAAATTCAAAAGGTCAGTATAGACGATAAAGACGTGGATTTTAGTATCGGTGGAGTTGATCAAAATATACTGATCGTTCCGTTAGAAACAGAAGTCTTTCCAAACGAAAGGGTAAGCGTTTACATAGAATATACGCTAAAGTTAGCAAACGTTATTGCTCGCACGGGATACAATAGTAATACCATAAATTTAGCAAATTTTTATCCTATTCTATGCGGTATAGACGAGCACGGTTTTTATGAGTGTGTATACTATTCGACGGGCGATCCTTTTTATAGCGACGTTGCAAGTTATTCTGTTACCTTTAGTTGCGATCAAAAGTACGTTGTGGCGTCTAGTGGGCATCAACAGTCTAGACAAGTTAAGGACGGAGTGAGTACTAGCGTTTATTATCTATCGTGTGCTAGGGATTTTACCTTGGTGTTAAGTCAAGATTTTTGTGTCGAAACAGACCTTTCAACAGGGGTGGAAATAAACTATTATTACTACGACGATAAAGAGCCTAAGACTTCTCTAAAATTTGCAGTGCAAGCCATAAATTTATTTTCGCAAAAATTTGGCGAGTATCCTTATCAAACGCTAGCAGTCGTTCAAACGCAGTTCGTTCAAGGTGGAATGGAATTTCCTGCCCTAGTTATGATAAGCGACGATTTGGAAGGGCAAAGTTACGGCGAAGTTATAGTTCACGAAACGGCGCATCAATGGTGGCAGTCAGCCGTTGGCAATAACGAAGTTGAGTTTGGTTTTTTAGACGAAGGATTGGCTGAGTATTCGGTCGTTATGTTCTATGAAAATTATCCCGAATATTCGTTTACAAGGCAAGATTTAATAAAGTCAAGCGAGAATACTTATAAGGTATTTTGTTCGGTTTACGATAAGGTTTTTCACTCTGTAAATACCGTTATGATTAGAAGTCTAAAGGATTTTACTAGCGAATACGAATACGTAAATATCGCCTATATCAAGCCTTGCATTATGTTCGACTCTTTAAGGACGACTATCGGGGAAGAAAGATTTTTTAATTCGCTAAAAAGATATTATAAGGAATATAAGTTCAAAAACGCAACGCCTGACCATTTAGTAGGTGCGTTTGAAAAGTGTGGAGCTGACGCTAACGGCTTTTTTGAAAGTTTCTTTTCGGGCAAGGTCATACTGTAATTTTGGGTGACAAGATAAAAACTTTTGACAAAAATTAAAGATTAATAAAATTCTATTTGAATAAAGTCGCTGAAACTAACTAAAATCTAAAAAAAGTATATTTTTTATCAGTAAAATAAATATTATCTATTGACAAAAATCATATAAAATGTTAAACTTATTAGGTCAATTATGTAAAAAAACTAATAAGGAGTTTTTATGAAGAAAATTTTTAATATATTACTTGCTGTTATGCTCGTAGTAGTTTCGGTTTTTACCTTAGTTGGTTGTGATGGTTTTACTTCTGACCAAGTAAACGACACTAAAGGTCTTTTAGTTAAAAAGAATAATAGTGGCGATTACGTTATTTCTAAATATACCGAAGACAAGGATAATCCATTAACAAACAATACTTTAGATATCGGTGCTATTCTAACTGAAAAGAATATCCCAAAAGAGAATGAAACTGATGCTGAAGTTATTATTAAAGCAGGCGCTTTCGACGGTAATAGCGATATTAAAACGCTTATCGTTTCAAGCAAGGTTACTAAGATAGAAAAAGGCGCTTTCAAAAACATGAACAGTTTGGAAAAGTTAGAAGTTCCTTTCGTTGGTAAGACAGTTAACGCTGATGCATATTTTGGTCAAACGGCATCTGCAACTGATAAGTCGGTTGACGCTGAAAGAACTCTCGCTCATTTCTTTGGTGAAACTGAATATGACGGGGGTAAATCAGTAGTTATTGCAGGCGTATCAGTTTACGTACCAGTGTACTTTACTGAAATTACGGTAAACGCAACTAAAGGTCACGACGTAATCTTTAATGAAGGAGTAAAGAATATCTATTCAATTCCTAGCGAAGCGTTTAGTGGTGCAGTCAACTTGAAAAAGGTTACCCTAACGGGTGAAAAGCTTGTTGAAATCGGTGAAAATGCATTTAATGGTTGCACAGGATTAAAAGAAATTGAAATCCCAGATACTGTTAAAACTATTTACTCTAACGCATTTAAGGGCTGTACAAGTCTTGAAAAAGTGACCGTTAACGGAACTGACGTTGTATTAAAAGATTCAGTATTCGCAGGTTGCAACGCTATGGATAAACTAAATTCTGATACTGCAAAGGTTATCGATTTATCTTGCTTTAGCGCAATCGGTGAAAACGCACTTGACTTTGGTAGAGAATACGTAGAATTTAAGGTACAAACTACTTTCGCTCAAGAAGATTTAAACGATATGTTTGGCGAAACAAAGTGGTCTAAGAACTAACGTAGTTTATTAAAACAAAATTAAAACCTATCGCATTTTAAGCGATAGGTTTTTTATATTACAAATTATTAGTAAACTATTAGTTGTATTTTGCTTGCTTTAAGGTGTATTTTAATGCGCCGTAAGTAGTCATTCTTTGGTCAATTAACGGTTCAGCGTATTCAACAGGAAGTGCCTTAAATTCGGATTGTTCAGTCTTTTGTTTCTTTTGAATTTTGATAAACTTTTTAGTACCTCTATATTCGTTTGCTGATAGAACGAATGAAACGTTGTTTACAGGTATTGACGAGCGTTCGCTTTCATCTAATTTTTCACCGCTTATTAAGTCATAATTGAAGGTATAAGTTTCTTCGTTTTCAACTAATACGTGTAAGTTTTTGTATTCTCCGTATGCAAACGATACGGTTGGAAGATATACGTCTTGTTGAACTTTATCGTTATTTACTTGTTGAGTATTATATTTGATATTTCTCAATATAAAGAACAGTTGATTGTTGTCGATTAAAGTTTTTAACGTGTATTCGTAAGTTTTTTGACTTGTTTGACTTGGCTCGCCAATATCTTCTGAATTCACGTTCTCATAAATCTTTGAGTTTATCGTATAACTTGCCGTGTTATACAAGGTTTCAAACTGATAAATATCTTGTACAGGATCTAAGTCTTGAGCCGATAAATCAAAAAAAGTCATCTTCATATAAGTCTTTGACCAAATAGGTGCGTACGATAGACTTTGTTGATAAAAACAAGTTTCGCTAACAATGATATCGTTATAAGTTTTGTCAATACTTTCTGCCGTTACCGTTAGGTCAAGTACAGTTTTAAGATAATAGATATTGCCTTTATCAAAGTCGACGTTGTTAGAGATATCCGATAAAGAAATATCTATGTCATTAGGTTTAGTATCGGTAAACGTACTTACGAAAGTGCCTTGATATTTCGGAATAGTCGCAGTCACCGTAGACGATTTTGAAATTGCATCGTTATACTTTTCAACGTACTCTACGTCGTAAATAAGTTCTTCGGTGTACGCACGACTTCCACCCGTAATATCGGAAGGGTTGCTGCCACCAGCAAAGTCGTTATTAAACGAAAGTATGGTCGGTGGAACGCAACCAGTTGCTAGCACTGTAAATAAAACTGCCAGAGATACTGTTAAAAATCGTATTAGAAATCTTTTCATTATATTCTCCATATATTAATTCTTATAATATGATATCACAAATAAAAAAAATTGTAAAACATCTATAGAAAATATATAAAAAACTTTTAATAAGTTCTTAAAATATGCTACAATATAAATATGATCAAATTAATTACCACCGATTCATATTTTAATATGTTTGAATTACTCGTCAAGTCTTTGTCAGAAAAGCCGAACGGCATAGACAATCGCAAAATCGTTTTTTGTGAAGAAAAGGTTTCGCTTATGATAGAGCGAATGATTTCTAACGAGTTTAAGGGCTCTTTCAATACCGAAGTTTATTCGTTCGGTAATTTTTTGCGTTCAAGAAAACAAGTGCAAAATCTTTTGACTAAAGAAGGCTCTAGCATGGTAGTTAAAAATATTTTATCAAGTCAAAAGCTAACCTGCTTTAAGGCGAGCAAGGAAAGTATTGCGCCTACCCTTTACGATTTAATAATTCAGTTAAAGAGCGCTAAGATAACGCCGAACGACATACTAAACGCTATCGAAAACACTACGGGCGTTCTTAAAAATAAACTGATAGATATATACGCCGTTTATAACGGGTACGAAAATTTTATTGAGCAACATAATTTCGTCGATCAGTCGTCGGTTTTATCGTACTTACCTGAACTCATAGCTAATAGCCAAGAGTTATCTAACGCTAGCATTTATTTAGTTGGCTTTGCAGGGTTTACTGCCCAGATAAGAAGTGCAATACAAGCGCTTTGCCAAAAGAATAACGATATTACAGCCATTTTGTGCGAAGGGGACAACCCTTTAGTTTTCGTCAACGAAACGGCTAATTATATTAAAACTCTTGCAAAGGATAACGGTTATCCATTTGTTTATAATAGAGAACGAAGCCAATATAACGGCAACGCTAAAATGATAATTGACAATATTTTTAATCCGTTTGTAGAAAAGGCTGATAAAAATATAGTGGAGCGTTCGAGCGTGTATTATACTCCTCTTGCAAATATGGTAAGCGAAGTGGAAAGGATAGGTCAAATTATTAAAAGTTTGATTATCAGTGGGGAGTGTAGATATAGGGATATAACTATCGCTATTCCCGACGAAAGTTATAACGGATACATAAAAAACGTTTTTGCTAATCTTGAAATACCTTACTTTTTAGATGAGAAGAAAAAACCTCTTCATCATCCACTTATAAAGTTAGTACTTTCGTATATTGACGTGTTTAGAAAGAATTTCGAGAGAAAAACCGTATTATCTTTTATCAAAAATCCGTATTTTTGTCAAGACAAGGCTCTTTTAGATAGGCTTGAAAATTACGTTATCAAATATAACCTTAACTATTCAAGACTCAAACAGCCTTTTACCTTGCTTGAAAGTGACAAGGGCGACGCTAAAGACACGTTAAAAGAGATAAACGAACTTATGGATAAGTTTAGGCTTGTGTTTGAAAGGTTTGACGTAGCGAAAATGCTAGAATTACTATCGGTAGAGAGTGTTGCTGAAAAATATACTGCCTATTTATACGACAACCAAATGTTAGAAGAAAGCGCAATAAACGGGCAAATTTTTGATGCAGTTAAGTCGCTTTTAGCCCAAATGCAATTATTGTTAGGGCAAATAAACCTTTCGTTTAACGAATATAGAAACGTATTTTTAGGTGGAATATCTGCCTTAGAATTATCTATTATTCCACAATATAACGACGCCGTATTTATAGGAAATTATAAACAAACGGCGCTCGCTAAAGCCAAACATCTATTTGTCATTGGGCTTACAAGTGCCGTACCTGACGTTCGTATGGACGTGTCGCTTTTATCGGATAACGATATAAATGCGCTTGAAAAAATCAAGGTGCTAGTAGAGCCGAAAATCAATATCGTAAACCATAGAATTAGAGAGAACGTGGCGCTTGCACTATGCGCTTTTGACAAGAGTTTATACTTAACTTATCCCGTTTATTCTCTTGACGGAGATAAGAACGTTAAGAGCGAAATTATCGGCACTCTAGAAAAACTGTTTCCGTTAGGAGAATTGCCAAGCGCAAACGGATATTTGACTAAAAAGCAAGGCTTAAAAACTTTCGCTAGAGATTGTGGGGAATTTGCCGACGGTATTAGGTCTGATTTTACTATGGCATCGTCTTATTATCAAGCGGTAAATGACCAACTTGTCACTGATTTATTAAATCGTTCAAACAAAGAAATTAAGACAACTCTTAATAGTTCTACAGACATTTTATTGAAAGAACAAACTTCGCCGACGGCTATTGAGGATTATTATAAGTGCCCGTATCGTGCTTTCTTGTCGCACGCCTTGAAACTAAAGGAGAGGGAAGAAGGTAAAGTCGACGTGTTGTCGGTA
>SVHP01000055.1 GCA_015055735.1 Clostridiales bacterium
CGGGGCGCCTGATTCTATCGTGGTTAATTTACCGAATAGGTTCTCTAGCCTTTTCCCTATGAATATTGAAGGGACTGACGTTGATTTCGTTCGTCTTTCGCAATCGGCTAGCGACGGGATTTGCAATAATCTTGAATTATTCGGTGCGCTTTACGCTAAAAAATATAATAAGGTTAATAATTTTTAGTTATGGACGATTTTGTTGTGTATTTACTTGCAGGAATTCTTGGGCTTTGCTTTGGCAGTTTCTTGAACGTAGTTATTTATCGTGTTCCTCTCGGTATGAGCCTTGCTAAACCCGATTCGCACTGCACTAAATGCAATTATTTTCTTAAGTGGTACGATAATATTCCCGTACTATCCTACCTCTTGCTCGGTGGTAAGTGCCGTAAGTGCAAACAGCCTATTTCGCCACGTTATATGTTGGTTGAACTCTTTACTTGTCTTTGCTTTCTTGCTTCGGTTTTCTTGTTCTACAAGAGTTCTATCGTTTACGCTGTTTTATCGGCTTGTGTTTGTTGCATTCTGATTTGCGTGTTCTTTATCGATCTCGAACACTTATATATCCCCGACAGATTGCAAGTTGCTATAGCAATTTTCGGTATAGTTGCGATTTTCTTTGATGATTTTACCGTTTGGTATGACCATATTATCGGCTGTATTGCCGGAGGTGGCGTGTTCTTACTCATCTATTACGGCGCTATTCTCGCACTTAAAAAAGAAGGACTTGGGTTTGGCGACGTTAAGTTGGCGTTCGCTACCGGTTTACTCTTAGGGTGGCAAAAGTTTATTCTTGCTATGCTTATTGCTTCGGTTAGTGCTTGTCTTATACTTATTCCACTTAAACTTATTAAAAAAGCTGACCGTGATACTGAATTTCCGTTCGGGCCGTTTATCGCTGTTGGCGTTTTTATAGCCATGTTGTTCGGCGCTGATATCATTAATTGGTACGTTGCGCTACTTACTTTCTAATTTTAAGGAGTTTATTTAATGCAAAAATTTAAATATACCGCCGTCAATCTTAAAAAACAAAAGATTAAAGGGACTTTTATCGCTAACGACGAAAAGGATTTGGCTGCTGAACTCGCTAAACAAGGTTTGTACGTCATTTCTTCTGCCCCGTATTCGGATAAAACGCCGTCGGCTTTCTTTACGCTCGGAACGGGTAAGGTTTCTTTTAACGAACTTACTACTTTTTGCCGTCAGTTTTCTATTATGCAAAATACGCATATCCCTATTCTCGATTGCCTTGACATTCTTCGCAATCAGACCTTTTCTACCTACTTCAAAAAGATTTTGCAAGTTATTTACGACGACGTTAAGGGTGGGCTTGTCCTTTCTGAAGCGCTTAATAAACACGGTAAGGTCTTCCCTGAATTCTTTAGAAGTATGGTTTACGTTGGAGAAATGAGTGGAAAATTAGATTTAGTTTTCACTTCGCTTGCAGATTATTACGAAAAGGACGCTTCGCTTAAAAGAAAAGTTAAAGGCGCAATGAGTTATCCGCTTATCCTTTTATTTATGACCGTTGGTATTCTAGTTCTTATGTTCGCTATGGTAGTGCCGACTTTCCGTGATTCACTATCTAGCCTTGACGTGCCTGTAACCGGCCTTACCAAGACTATTTACGATATTTCCGATTTTTTTGCGTTATATTGGCATTTCGTAGTACTAGCTATTATGGTTCTTGGGCTTGCTATTTTCGCTTTCCTTTGCACCGAAAAAGGTAAGTACGTTTTTGATTACTTAAAACTTAAACTTCCGTTTATTAAAACGGTACAATTAAATATTATTTCAGCACGCTTCGCTAGAGGGTTTGGGCTTTTGCTTTCAAGTGGTATGGACTTGAACGAAGCGCTTGATACTATTGAAGTTATACTTGGAAATAGATATTTCAAAAAACGTTTTCATGCTGCTGCTGATAACGTTCGTCATGGTACTTCGCTTACCGTTGCGTTTGAGTCTTATAAACTTTTTCCACAAATAATGCTTCAAATGATTCAAATTGGTGAAAAAACTGCTGAACTTGACGACGTGTTGACTAGGTCTTGCGATTATTTTGATTCCCTCGTTGAAACTTCGCTCAATTCGTTGGTTGCTAAAATTCAACCGACCATGCTACTTATTATGGGCGCTATTATCGGTACGCTCTTTATTGCAGTTTACTCGCCTATGCTAAATATCATGACTACTCTGGTTTAATTCACAAAGGAGTTAAATATGAATATAAATCACGAACTTCTTAATTATTACATTTATAAAAAACTCGTAAGTCGTAAGGAAAGAGATACTATCTTAGCCGAATGCGAAAAATTGAACGTTTCGGTTAGAGATTATCTTATCGCTAAGGAATACATTACCGAAACTACCGAACTTCCTGCCCTTGCCGACTACTACGCTATGCCTTACGTTGAAATCGATATGCTCGATATAGATAGGTCGCTTTTTGACCTTTTTACCTTCGGGTTTATGAAAAAACATAAGATTATACCCGTTTGCTTTGATAGAAACGGCGTGCTTTTAGTTGCTACGGGAAAACCACTTAATGCCCACACTATTTCAGCACTCGCTTCTCAATTCGCTTGTAAATACGACTACGTTTTAGTACCACCAGTTCAAATTGACCGTTACGTCGATTCCATATCTGCCGTTATTTCAACTTCTATGGCACTAAACGACCTTAATTCCGATAATCTTGGTCAACAACTCTCCGATGATTCAAAAGCTGGAGAAGAAGCTAGCACCGTTTCAAAAGAAGATGACGTTATAAATAACCCAGCTGTTAGATTAGTCGACTCTATCATTAAAGAAGCTATTCCTTATCGTGCCAGCGATATTCACATTGAGCCGTTTGAAAAGAACGTTAAGGTTCGTTATAGAATTGACGGCGATTTGCAAAATCGTGCTGAATTCCCTATTGAAGCCTATTCTGCTATTTGCGCTAGACTTAAAATTATTTCTGGTCTTAACATTGCTGAACGAAGGATTCCTCAAGACGGTCGTATAAACCTCGTTATTGGTGGTAGAGAATACGATTTCCGTGTTTCTACACTACCTACCGTTTTCGGCGAAAAATTCGTTATCCGTATTCTTGATAAAACGACCTTTAGTTTTACTCGTAAAGATTTGGGCTTTTCCGAAGAAGAAAACGTTGTAGTTGATAAGATGCTAAAACGTCCACACGGTATTATACTTCTTACCGGACCAACTGGTTGTGGTAAATCTACTACGCTTTATTCTTTCTTAAAGGAAGTTAATAATCCATTGGTTAATATCGTAACCGTTGAAGATCCTGTAGAATATACTATGCTTGGCGTAAACCAAACCCAAGTAAACGCAAAAGCTAACATGACCTTTGCTGTTGCTCTTCGTTCTATTCTTCGTCAAGACCCTGACATTATCATGATCGGTGAAATTCGTGATGAGGAAACGGCTGAAATTGCAGTTCGTTCGGCTATTACCGGTCACATAGTATTTAGTACGTTACACACTAACGATGCACCAGGTGCAATTTTGCGTCTAGAAGATATGGGCGTAGAAGACTATCTGGTTGCCGATGCTTTAGTAGGCGTTATAGCGCAGCGTTTGGTTAAAAAATTATGCCCTGCTTGTAAGAAAAAAGGTAGAACTAATGCACGTGAAATGGAAATCCTTGGCATAGACCAACCTGTTACTATTTCAAGACCTAACGAACAAGGTTGTCAGTTCTGCAATCATACCGGTTATAAAGGCAGAACAGCTATACACGAAGTTATGTACATTAACGAAGCAATGAGAAACAGTATCCTTACCGAAAAGAATCTTGAAGTTTTAAGAAATCTTGCCATTGAGAACGGTATGACTCCGTTATATGAATCTTGTAAAAAACTCGTTCTGAACGGAACTACTAGTATTCAAGAATTAATGACCTTAAACATTGAATAAAAATTTTTAAATATTATCACGTTAAAAAAGTCGCATCAAGTTTTTGATGCGACTTTTTAATACAAACAAATTATAACAAGATATCAAATATTAACATTAAGCAAAAGCCAACTAATAGTGAAAAAGTTGCGCCACGCTCATTTCCATGAGCGTGAGTTTCTGGAATCATTTCATCTCCTATAACGTACAACATAGTTCCACCAGCAAATGCTAGCGCAAATGGTAATATTGCATTTGAAATACTTACTGCAAAATAACCTAATAAAGTGCCTATTACTTCGACTACACCCGTTATAATCGCTATTAGAAAAGTTCTTTTGTGGCTCATTCCCGATGCTAGCATAGGTGCAATTATGACCATACCTTCGGGAATATTTTGAAGAGCGATACCACCAGCAATTACAATGGCTTCTATATCATTACCCGTCCCAAAGCCTACGCCTGCTGCAATACCTTCTGGAAGGTTATGTATTGCAATTGCTATTACAAATAATAAAACCTTATTTAATTGTTGCGTTTTTTCGGGGTGCTTTTCCATGTCTACGCCCGTCATTTTATGTAAGTGTGGAACAAGCTTATCTATAAGATTTATAACGATAGCACCACAAAAAACGCCTAATAACATTATTAAAATACTAACTAGTGTGCCGTGTTCTGAGGCATGCTCAATCGACGGCAAAATTAGTCCAACTATTGCTGCGCATAACATAACACCGGCAGCAAAAGACAAGACTATGTCGCTAAATTTATGTGTGGTCTTTTTGAATATAAAGCCTAATAAAGCCCCTATTACAGACGCTCCACCTACTCCAAGCGCTGTCAATAATACGTTTGTCATATTTTTCTCCTATTTATTTTATTCTAACACATGAATTATTGTTAGGCAAGTATTTTAAGCGATTTACTATAATAATTAAATTTATTATGAGTTAAAAAAGTTGAATAAAAAATATTTATTATGGTTAAAATTTAATTGTAATCAAGATTTAAGCACCACATTTAACAAAAAATACATATTATAAATTGGGAAGCGCTTGATACAACGGAGAAGAACATGATTAAACGAGGCGAATTATATTATGCAGATTTAAGCCCTGTGGTAGGCAGTGAACAAGGTGGTGTAAGACCTATTTTGATAGTTCAAAACGATACGGGAAACAAATATAGCCCAACAATTATTGCCGCCGCCGTCACTAGCCAACTTGGTAAAGCAAAACTTCCTACACATATCGAACTTAACGCAAATGAATTTGGACTACAAAAAGATTCGGTCATTTTATTAGAACAAATACGTACGTTAGACAAACGTAGGCTAAAAGAAAGAATCGGCGAACTGTCTAGTTCAAAAATGCAAAAAGTTGATACCGCCCTTTTGATAAGTTTAGGCTTTTCAGATAAACTAAATTCTTTTTTGTCATAAGTTTTATAATTTCCTTTTTATTTTTTATACCTTTTAATTATGACCAAGACACAAAGGTCATAATGGCACATAAAAACCGTGATCAATTATAAATTAAATCACGGTTTTTTGCTCTTTTAAAATTATTTCTTATATAAAGGGCCATAGTTTGAGCATGCTCTATAATCTTGTCCTTCTTTGTCCATTCCAAATGCATTCCAACTTGCTGGACGATATATCTTATCTTCTTCTACATATAAAGAAAAACTACGAAGAAAACCTTACCTTAAACGATATAGCAAAATCTGCAAATTTAAGTCCAAACTATTTTGTTAGAAAGTTTAAGGATTACACTGGATACTCACCACTTCAGTACGCTACGGTTATGAAAATGGAAAGAGCAAAATATTTAATAGAACAGTCTAATGAATCAATAAGTGCTATTATGGAAAAATTGGGATATCTAGATAGTTCACATTTTTCTAAACTATTCAAAAAATACTGTGGCTACTCTCCAAAAAAATATAGAGAAATAACTTGTGCTAGAACAAAATAATAATCGTTTTTTTATTATACATATAAAAATACGCCATCAAAGAATGATGGCGTATTTTTCTCGTAAAACAAATTATAAATATTTTACAGTTTGGTTTTTATCCTTTCTAACCTTTGGGCGTTTAGGAATATCCGAATAACCTAAAGCGATAACTATATTTGCTATCTCATCGTCAGGCATATTGATTGCACTTTTTAACTTTTTTTGGTTAACCCAACCGAGAATACAAGAACTTACCCCTAAACTTTCAGCAGCTAAGGTTAAGTATGCAACCATTTCCCCAACGTCGTATTTTACAAAATGGTCGCTAGAAAATTTCAAGCTTGCGCCTGGGCTTAGTTTTGCTTTGGTTTCAGCAACGACAATAAATGCTTGCGCTTTGTTTACAAATTTATTCATAAACGTATCTTGAACGCTAAGTCTAACTTCTTTTTTTACGTTTTCATCGGTAACCACGTATAATTTCCAAGGTTGACTATTGCACGCAGACGGTGTATTAAGAGAAAGATCGACGATTTTGTCTAGCGTTTCTCTATCTAATTGTTTGTCGTTAAAATCTCTACAAGATTGCCTATCTAATACTAACTGTGTAAATTTATCAAACATATTTCACCTTTTATAAGTTTTTATATATTATACACAAAAAACTAAAATATTGCAACAAGAAAGTTATTTATGCCTTTATTTGCAAGTCTTTTTCTTTTCTATACCTTTCCACTGCTTGCAAATATTTTTCTGATAAGGTTAAATTATACCTTTGTTGTTCTTCATACGATAAAGTACTATAATATTCTTTATCGGTAAGCCTACCTATTGCATTTGACACTTCACCCTCTTCTTCTAAAAGTTTTTTAACTCGTTTATAAAAATCTTCTTTTTCGGTGGCTTTATTCTTTATGTTTTCAGTAGCCCTTTCAACGTAATATTCTTTAACTTTTGAAGTTGATATACCCTGTTTTTCGGCACGTTCCATATCTTGATTTAAGTCCTTTTGGTAATTTTGCCAAAAACCACCTTTCATTCTCTTCATCGCTTCTCTACAATACTGTTTTAACGATTTTCCTTCTTCTACCATAACGTTACTCCTTATTAAATAATTTTTTCGACAATGTTCGACACTTTACTACAAAATACCAAAAATTCTGCAATAAAAAAATAAAGTCTACCGAATATTCGATAGACTTAATTTTTTAGCCTTTAATGCTTCTCTTTCTAGCAGCTTCTGACTTTTTCTTCTTTCTTACAGAAGGTTTTTCATAATGTTCTTTCTTACGTAAATCACCGATGATACCGTCTCTAGAACATTTTCTCTTAAAACGTCTTAAAGCGCTGTCGATATTTTCGTTTTCTCCAACTCTAACTGTTGACATTCCTTTTCACCTTCCTTTGCCCTTTGGCATTTCATAAAGCTTATTTAGTATATCAATACTCTTAAAATTTGTCAACAAAAAATAATACTTTTTAGTAAATTTTCGTACATAAATTTTATTGACTTAATTTTTATTTAGTAGTATGATATACCCATTGAATTAGGAGAAATATATGACCAACAAACGCAGTTATAATTTTTTAATATTCGCTTGTTTTTTAGTTTGGATTATCATGATGGGCTCTAAAAATATTTATACAGCAGAATATATTGAAATTTCAAATCTATTCAGTGTTGATAA
>SVHP01000006.1 GCA_015055735.1 Clostridiales bacterium
TAGATAGTGAGTGTCGCCGTCGTGCAAAATGTCGCAGTAATGCCCCGTAGCAATATAATCAGCGCCTAGTTGCATAGCTTTGTCCTTAAAGTCTTTGAATTTAATCTCACGATTGCAAAGCACGTCTGGGTTAGGCGTTCTGCCAGCCTTGTATTCGGCGAGAAAATAGGAAAAAACTCTATCCATGTATTCCTTTGCGAAATTAACCGAATAGTAAGGGATACCGATAGCGTTGGCAACCCTTCTAACGTCAGCAAAATCTTGCTCGCTCGTGCAAGCGCCACACTCGTCCTTTTCTTCCCAGTTATTCATAAAAAGTCCGATGACGTTGTAGCCTTGTTCTTTTAGAATAAGGGCAGCGACCGAACTATCTACCCCACCACTCATTCCAACGACAACCGTTTTTGCCATAAAAGTTTTCTCCTTTAATAAAAAATTCTAACCTTAATAAAGTTATTTAATGATAACATAAACGGTAAAAAATATCAATAAAATAGTATAAAAAAGCAAAATTTTTAAGTCTTTGCAAATAATTTAAATGAAAAATATATAAATTCATTGATTTAAGAGCGTAAATATGCTAAAATATATGCTATAAAAATTTTATTTCTAGGAGGATATTATGCCAGACGGCTCCGTTCCGCTGCTGATAGCGTTGGTGATTTTAATCATACTTTCAGCATTTTTCTCATCTACTGAAACTGCATATTCTTGTGCAAATCGGATAAAACTTCGTTCCCTTGCATCTCAAGGCAACAAAAAGGCGCAAAAGGTGTTAGACCTTGCAGAAAATAAATACGATAGACTTATAAGCACCGTGCTTATAGGAAACAATATCGTTAATATTACTGCTACTACCCTAGCAACCATATTCTTTGCTAAAATTTTCGTAGATAACCCATCGACAGCAAACGTCGTTTCTACTATCGTTATGACGCTAGCAGTTTTGATTTTTGGGGAAATAACACCAAAACTAATTGCAAAAACCTATCCTGAAAAGTTAGCAATGACCTTTTATCCTTTGATAAAAGCCATTTATTACCTTTTATTCTTGTTAAACCTAATCTTTTCGGGCTGGAAATGGCTTGTTTCTAAAGTCTTTCGCTTTAAGGACGACGACGTCGTTACCGAAGCCGAGATTATCACTATGGTAGAAGAAGCCGAAGAAGACGGAACGCTTAAAACCGAAGAAACCCAACTTATCCGTTCAGTCATCGAGTTTGACGACCTAGAAGTTGGCGATATTCTAGTTCCTAGGGTAAACATAGTCGCAGTAGATAGCGAAGCGTCTATGGACGAAATTAGACAAATCTTTGCTAAAGAAGGTTATTCTCGTTTGCCTGTGTATAAGGATACTATCGATACTATAATTGGTACTATTCACGAAAAGGATTTCTTTACGGCTTACCTTAACGGCAAGAAAGGTATTGACGGCATTATGCAAAACGCCTTCTACACTACCGAACACGCAAAGATAAGCGACCTACTTAAAATTTTGCAAAAGAAAAAAGTGCATATTGCAGTAGTTCTCGACGAATATGGTGGAACGCTTGGCATTTTAACCCTTGAAGATATTTTAGAAGAATTAGTCGGCGAGATTTACGACGAACACGATGAAATTATCAATTATTTCAAGGATTTAGACCAAAACACAACTTTGGTTGACGGCAACGCCCTACTTTCAGATGCTTTTGAAAAGTTTGAACTTGAAAGCGACGCCGACCTATTCGACGCTAACACTATGAGTGGTTGGGTTATCGAATATTTAGGTTTAATCCCCCACGCTGGATATCAGTTCGATTATAAGAACTTATCTATCGAAGTGTTAAAGTCAACCGTAAAGAGAGTTTTACAAATCAAAGTCGTAGTAAACGAAAAGGTTGCTGACGACGATACTGAAGAATAATTTACAAATGCCACTTGAAAGTTTTTCAGTGGCATTTCTTACACCCGTAGCCCAACTGGATAGAGCATCAGATTCCGATTCTGAAGGTTGCATGTTCAAATCATGTCGGGTGTGCCAAAAAAGACTGCTTTTAAAAAAGGCAGTCTTTTTTATAGTTTTACAACAAAAAAATAGGTGGTTTAATTACCACCTATTTTTATTTTTGTTGAATTTTTTCTATTGGCTTTTGGAACGAGAATAGTTGATTTATATAAAAATTTATTTTTATAGATTTGACGAGAAAAATACAAGAAAGACGAGCGTTAAAATTTCTCTCACGAAAAATGTTTTACTTTGTAAAAGATTTTTCGTGATAAGGAGCAACCGAACGAGTGGCTTATAGGGTAAATTTTAATTTACCCCTTTGCTCTCTTTCGTGTTGCGACGCGGGCGCATACTTGAAAAGTATTTAACCGAACAAAAAATAAAGTATTTCGCAGTAGTTTTCCGTCAAAAAATCAACTAGGCGATGTGATAAAAGCCTTATTTATCAAGATTTGCCTTTAAGGTTGCAAGTTGATCGTAAAGTTCTTGTGGAACTCTTGTTAATTCACCGTAGAAACCTTCAATACCTTCTGCTTCTGCTTTCCAGTTTGCTTTGTCAACCGTTAAGAGTTCTTTAATGGTATCTAGACTAACGTCTTCTAGACCTTCGATATTGATATCTTCAGCGTTTGGAACGTAACCGATAGGAGTTTCAACAGCGTCAACCTTATCTTCACAACGATTGATAATCCATTCAAGAACACGCATATTGTCGCCGAAACCGGGCCAAATGAAGTGACCTTCGTCGTCAGTTCTAAACCAGTTTACGTTGAAAATCTTTGGTTTGTTAGCAATCTTATCGCCCATTTCAATCCAGTGTTTGAAATAATCACCCATGTTATAACCAACGAATGGACGCATAGCCATAGGGTCACGACGAACTACACCAACAGCGCCGGTTGCAGCAGCAGTAGTTTCACTAGCCATGATTGAGCCTACGAATACGCCGTTGTTCCAGTCTTTTGATTGATATACAAGTGGAGCAGTCTTTGCTCTTCTTCCACCGAATACGATTGCTGATAGTGGAACGCCGTTAGGTGCTTCAAATTGATCAGAAACGCATGGGCAGTTAACAACAGGAGCAGTGAAACGGCTGTTTGGATGTGCGCCTTTGATAGCCTTTCCGTCAGCGTCTTTCATATCGCCGTTCCAAGGATTACCCTTCCAGTCGATAGCGTTCTTTGGTGGGTTTTTATCAAGACCTTCCCACCAAACGGTGTTATCGTCAAGATTTTGAACTACGTTAGTGAAGATTGTGTTCTTCATAGTGCTCATTAAAGCGTTAGGGTTAGATTTCATGTTAGTACCAGGAGCAACGCCGAAGAAACCGTTTTCTGGGTTTACTGCCCAAAGTCTACCGTCTTCGCCAACTCTAATCCAAGCGATATCGTCGCCCACGCATTCGATTTCATAACCTTTATCAAGGTAAGATTTTGGTGGAATTAACATAGCGAGGTTAGTCTTACCACATGCGCTTGGGAAAGCAGCCGCAATATATTTCTTTTCGCCGTTAGGTTTTTTGATACCGAGGATAAGCATGTGTTCAGCCATCCAACCTTCGGTCTTACCTAAGTATGATGCAATTCTTAAAGCAAAGCACTTTTTACCAAGAAGAACGTTACCACCGTAGTTAGAGTTAATAGACATAATGGTATTTTCTTCTGGGAAGTGCATAATGTATCTCTTTTCTTCAGAAAGTTCAGCGTAAGAGTGAAGACCCTTAATGAAATCTCCGTCGCCCAAAGCGTCAACGACAGCCTTGCCAACTCTGGTCATAATAGCCATATTTAATACAACGTAGATAGAGTCGGTAAGTTCGATACCGATTTTAGAGAACTTACTGCCAACAGCGCCCATAGAATAAGGGATAACGTACATAGTTCTACCCTTCATAACGCCCTTGAACAAGTCGTTCATTAAAGCGAACGCTTCATTAGTTTCCATCCAGTTATTGATAGGAGCAGAGTCTTCTTTATTTTTAGAACAAATAAAGGTTCTACCTTCTACACGTGCAACGTCGTTAACGGTGGTACGGTGAAGATAACAGCCTGGTAATTTTTCTTGGTTAAGTTTGATAAGAATCTTTTCTTCAACAGCTTGTTTTCTTAATGCTTCAAGTTGTTCTTCGCTACCGTCAATCCAAACGATATTGTCAGGTTGACAGAGTTCTTTTGTTTGATTGATAAAATCAAGCACTTTTTTGTTATTTGTCATTATAATTCTCCTTATGTTTGTTTTCTACTAGAATTTTTTAACTTTTTAATTTACCGATTGATATAACCTTTTTGTTATAAACTTAAGGGTAGTAAAAATTAAAACTGCAAGTTTACTATTAAAACGCTTTTAATTTACTAGCATTTTTTTAGTTTGAAAAAGCAATTTTCAAAGTAAAATTTTGCCATTTCCCATTAAAATTTTATCTTTCGGCATTTTGTATTTTATCATACATTTAGTCAAATGTAAAGGCATTGAAAAGCCTTTTTGAAAATTTTTTCCATTTAAGGCATAACAATTTTGTCAATTCGCTATAAAAATTTTGTATTCGGCAATTTTTGTTCTTTTTTATCTTTCTTTAATATATATAATATAATGTAATAAATAGTTCAATTTTTTTGGGGAATTTATGCAATACGAAAAGAAATTTTTAACCCTTAAAAGCATTAAAAATCCGACTTATCAAAAGCCTTTTACCCTATTAGCCTGCATAGAGATTGAAAATGGAAAAGCGAATTTCAGCCTTTCGGCAAGTGGTTTTTTCGCCATATCTAAAACCCAATATTACGCACTTATGATAGACGGCGATAAAAACCAATTTGAATTTGACTTAAGTCAAAATCCACACTTTTTTAACGCACCTTTTTTATCAGTTCCAAACCTTAAAAAAGGTTTTTCGATAGGCTTTTATTCGGTGCAAAACTTTATACCCCTAACGCTTGCTTTCGGCGCACAAGGAAGAGAGAATTTAGACATCAGCCAATTCAACAAACTTCTAGCCGACAAATTCTTGGATAAATTTTCTTGCCAAAACCGTTTAGAAACGGATTTTAGTCCGAATAATGCGCCAGCACCCCCACTAAACGAAAATTTTAGCCAATACGACGACGAGGCTGTCGCCACCCAAAACTATTACGAGCTGGACCAAGAAATAAATGAAAAACTTATGACCATAAAGGAGAAATTAAATGAAGATATACCCATTGAAGATGCACTGTTTGAAAACTCAAATAGAGCGCAAGCGCAAGAAAACTGCACGGGCGATACTGCTTGTCAAAATGAAGCAAACGCTAGTTTCTGCAAGGAAAATTTAGATACCGAACCTTATTACTTGCAAGTTAAAAGTCAGTTAGACCAAATTTTTGCTTGCTATCCTGAAGAACAAACACTGACCAACCTTTATAAAGACAGTAAGTGGGCGAAAATCAATTATTCTAACGATAAATATTACGTCGTGGGGCTAGTCGATTTTGACAACGAGCAAAAATTTATTTGCTACGGCGTTCCAGGTCGCTACTCTATTCACCCACCCGAACAACTTAAAGGGTATGCCTCTTTCGTGCCAAAATCCCTTTTCGATACACACGGCGACGGGTTTTGGATTATGTTTCAAGACGCCGTGTCGGGAAACTGCGTGCATTTAGATTAAAAAACCGACTATAAAAGGTAAAAAGCGCTATCTTTGCTTGTAAAGATAGCGCTTTTAATTATTTTAACAAATTGTTTAGCCGTTGCATTTTTTCAGTAGTAGGCTCTGGAATATTTGCGAACGGAAACTCTATTTTTAAGTTATCGTATTTAACCGAACAAAACTTTCTAAACGGCAAAAGTTCTATCCCGTCCACACACTTATAATCGCTCGTAATACGCTTTAACTGTATGATATTTTGCTCGCTATCGTTTTTGGTAGGGATTATAACCTGTCTTATAGTAGTTTTTATGCCCTTTTGGTCGAGAATTTTCAAAAATTCTAGCACCGAAGATAACGAACACCCTACGTTTTCCAGATAATCTTTATCGTTAGTGTATTTAATATCTAGCAACACTCTATCGGTAAAATCTAATAACTCCAACACTTCTTCATTTATAATACTACCCGAAGTGTCAAGGCAAGTGTTCACGCCCTTTTGTTTACAAAGTCTAAAAATCTCAGCGCAAAAACTCGCTTGCAAGAGTGGTTCGCCACCCGAAAGGGTTATTCCTCCCTTGTTTCCAAAATATTCTTTTTGGCGAAGTACCTTTTGCACTATGCTTTGAGCGTCGTACTCCTTACCCTCTTTTATGAGCCAAGTATCGGGGTTGTGGCAACATTTACAACGAAGATTGCACCCCGATAAAAACGCCACGAACCTTATCCCAGGTCCGTCTACAGTACCCAAAGATTGAAAGGAATGTATTCGCCCAACCTTTTTTTCGTTTTGGTCTTGCATTTTTTTATTTTTCCTTTTTCCCTACATTGAGCAGTGGAAAGTTCTTGAAATAACTTCTCTTTGTTGTTCACGAGAGAGTTTTATAAAGTTTACGGCGTAACCCGAAACACGAATAGTTAGGTTTGGATATTCTTCAGGGTTTTCGCTCGCCTTAATAAGCGTTTCTCTGTTTAATACGTTAACGTTTAGGTGGTGCGCCTTTTTCTTAAAGTAACCATCCAAAAGTCCAACTAGATTGTCCACCCTTTGCTCGTCGGTCTTGCCGAGTGCTTCAGGGGTAATAGAGAAGGTGTTAGAAACGCCGTCACGGCAATCGTTATAATCGATTTTTGCAACCGAGTTAAGGCTTGCGATTGCACCGTTTTCTTCACGGTTGTGCATAGGGTTTGCGCCAGGCGCAAAAGGTTCGCTAGCCTTTCTTCCGTCAGGGGTAGAGCCCGTATGCTTGCCGTACATAACGTTTGAAGTTATGGTAAGCGCCGAAAGAGTATGCTTTGCGCCACGGTATGCAGGCGTTTTTCTAAGTTCGGTTATCATTAAATGGGTAAGGTCTTTAGCGAGTAAATCCACCCTATCGTCGTCGTTGCCGAATTTTGGGAAATCGCCCTGCCTTTCAAAGTCTATAATATAACCGTTATCGTCCTTGATAGGTAAAACTTTAGCGTATTTTATTGCGCTTAACGAATCTGTCGCAACCGAAAGCCCTGCAACGCCAAACGCCATAAGCCTTTCGACTTCGGTATCGTGAAGAGCCATTTGCAATTTTTCGTAAGCGTATTTATCGTGCATATAATGGATAACGTTCATGGTGTTAACGTAAAGGTTAGCAAGCCAAGAAATATAAATTTTATATCTATCCATTACCTTATCGAAATCCAAAGCCTTGCCTTCTAACACGGGCATTTGTGGACCGATATGGATATCAGAAGTAGTATCGTATCCCCCGTTTATGGCTATTAAGAGCAGTTTTGCAAGGTTACATCTTGCGCCGAAGAACTGCATTTGCTTGCCTATTGTCATAGCCGAAACACAGCACGCAATAGCGTAATCGTCGCCGTGTAGTGGGCGCATTAAGTCGTCGTTCTCGTACTGAATAGAATCGGTGTCGATAGAAACTTTTGCGCAAAAATCCTTAAAGCCTTGTGGCAAAGCGTTTGACCAAAGTATAGTAAGATTTGGTTCAGGCGAAGGACCTAGCGTGTATAGGGTATTGAGAATTCTAAAACTAGATTTAGAAACGAGCGTTCTGCCGTCCAATCCCATACCACCAACGGCTTCGGTTATCCACATAGGGTCACCGGCGAATAGTTCGTTGTATTCGGGCGTTCTTAAATGCCTTGCTAAACGAAGTTTAATAACGAAATCGTCGATAATTTCTTGTGCGCCTTGTTCGGTGAGTAAGCCGTTTTTAATATCCCTTTCAATATAGATATCGAAAAAGGTCGCTACCCTACCTAACGACATAGCAGCGCCGTTTTGTTCTTTTATAGCGCCTAAATATGCAAAGTATGTCCATTGTACTGCTTGTTTGGTGTCTTTTGCAGGCTGACTAATGTCTATACCGTAAAAGGTTGCCATTTCCTTTAGATAGCCTAAAAATAGTATTTGACGGGCAAGTTCTTCGGTAAGCTTAATCTTTTCTTCAGTAAGCATACCTTTAGATAATTTTTCCTTATCTTTTTTCTTTTGTTCGATAAGTCTATCCACTCCGTAAAGCGCCACACGGCGATAGTCGCCAATAATTCTACCACGCCCATAAGCGTCAGGTAGCCCCGTTATAACGTGGCATCTTCTAGCAAGACGCATTTCGTCAGTATAAGCACGGAAAACGCCGTCGTTGTGGGTGGTGCGATACTTAAATTCTTGCTCTATCTTATCGCTTAACTTGTAGCCGTAAGCCGTACACGCTTGACGAGCCATTCTTATTCCACCGAACGGATTAACCCCACGCTTTAACGGTGCGTCCGTTTGAAGCCCAACTATAATTTCGTTGTCTTTATCGATATAGCCGGCGTCATAACTGGTTAACGAAGTTACCGTTTCGGTGTCAATATCTAGCACTCCACCCTTTTTTCTTTCTTCCTTAAAAAGAGCGTTGACTTTTTGCATTAGCGAATTGGTCCTTTGGGTTGAGCCTTGCAAAAACGAACTATCACCCGTGTATTCGGTGTAGTTTGTTTGTATAAAATCACGAACGTCAATTTGTTCTGTCCAATTACCTAGATTAAATCCTTTCCAATTTTCGTGTGTCATAATACTCTCCTTATTTGTGGTTTTGCCCTACGGGCAGTGATATTTTGACTTTTGGTCAAAAATGATAGTTGCTTATCGCAACGTGATAACGCCTAACGGCGCATTGTGGTTTAATTTAGATTTTGCAATAGGTTTTTCGGTTTTGCTGAAGAGCCTAAAAACAAAAGGACAGCCAGTAAAAACTGAACTGCCCAGACGGTCGGCTTGAAATTTTTGCATTTCCCCACAGTAGTCTGTGCAATCCGTCAGTCATGCAAAAAAGATATCTTATTGTGTAAACATTATACAATGCTTTTAAGTTGATTGTCAACCAAATTGAACTTGTTTTTTTGGTATAATTTATTTATGAAAAAAGTTAAAAAATCTTTTCCATATTAGTCTTTTGTGGTACTAAACCTTGCATTTCGTAAAACTTTAAGGCGTTTTGGTTGCAAGACCAAACGTTTAAGGTCAAATTATAACAACCGATTTTTTTTGCAAAGTTTTCAGCGAACTGATAAAGCGCTTTCCCTACCCCTTGAGCACGGCAGTTTTCGTCCACGCAAAGGTCGTCTATATATAAAGTCTTTCTATCCACGAAAATATTATGGTTTTGGGTTTGCAAAATCATGCAAAAAACGTAGCCTTTTATCTCGCCGTCGTCGTCAAACACGAAAATAGGCGAATTATCGTCGTGAATTATCTCTTTTAACTGTTCGTCCGTGTATTTTTTGGCGTTAGATTTGAAAAGGTCGGGTCTACCCTTATGATGCACTTCTAATACTTGATAGAGTAGTTTGTTTATATAATAAATATCCCTTTCTTCAGCCCTTCTAATCATGTTTTCTTTTCCTTTTTTTGTTTTTTCAAGTTTAATTATACACCACAGCCCGTCTTTGTCAACTTTTTTAAGTCCTTTTATCAAAAGTTTTACCCAGTCCACCAAGCGTATCGTATTTGTCATCCTGAGCATATCATATTTGTCATCCTGAGCGTAGCCGAAGGATCTAAAATATATTCGCCCTAGATTCTTCGAAGCACTTCGTTTACTCAGAATGACATAGACAATTTTTCGACTTCGCTCAAAATGACAACGTGGCTAAACGTTGAACTACGAAATAAATAATTTAAGGCGCACCTATTTAGTACGCCTTAACTTTTGTTTTTTTGCCCGACAGTTTGTTAAAATAATTACTTGACAACCTTCTTGCAATAACTCTTTTGTTTGCAGTTTGGACAAGTCATATATCTTGACCTACCAGCGTGTGGAGCCCAAAATACTTGCTTATAAGTAGGAATAAATTTGTGCCCACATTTAGGGCATTTATAAAAGCCTGCCTTTTGTTCAATGTGTAAGCAAAATGCTACGCTTGGGATAAATATCAATATGCCTACGACTAAAGCCAATATACCCCATAGCACTTCGCCCATTTCCATTAAATAAGCAAAGCCTAAAACGCACGCTAAAAACATTACGGTACATAATGCGCCGATAAAAATTTCTGCGTTTAATAAACTCTTGTCGTTTTTAGCCTTTTCATCTTGCATTTCTAATAATTTTTGTTCTGCTTTATCCATATAATCTTTTGATTCAATATGTTCGCCGTTTAATAATTCATTTATAGAGATTGATAACTCTTTGCACAAGTCAACCATAATAGATACGTCGGGCAACCCCTTAGCGCATTCCCATTTAGAAATGGTCTTTGGGCTAATATTCAATTTTTCGGCTAGATCTTCTTGTGTTAAATTCTTATCCTTTCTACACTCTTTTATAAATGAACCGATTTTTATTAAATCCATACTGAACCCCTCCTTCGATTACATTGTAGCAACTTTTTCACAAAAATAACACCCCTAAAAAGTAGAGTTTCCCTAATTCTACTATAAGTAGACCTTTTTGTCAATTAAAAAATATCGAAGAATTTTGCGATCTTCTTTTATCAAACCTGATAGTCCTTTTTAACAAATTAAAAATAGTTCGGCATAAACTATCTGTTCTATCGAACTATTTTGTCAAAATAAATATTATTGAATCAATAACGATGCGTGTATGTTTTTTGGGCGGTAGTTCCAAAGCTTATTTCGTCTAATTTTTCCCTACAATGTGGGCAATAACTCCCTATCGTTCTACTTCCGTATGCGGTTATTGTTGTTTTGTCTGGTTTTGTGTCATAAATTCTAGCTAGTGTATCGTCTCCTTGACTTATTCTACCAACACAAACATCTTTATAGGTTGTTTTCTCTGTGGTATACCCACTGAAATCTGGTTCTCTAACATCTATTTCGTTTCTTAAAAAATTAAAAAACGTTCGCCTGCATTTTGGACAAGTATAAAAGCTAAAACAATCTACAAGTTTGCGAGAAAGATCGTCTGCCGAGTCATCCTTGTCTTTAACTAATGAAGAAATATCTTTATTAAAAATCGCCTCAAATGTTATACAAAACCCGTCTTTAATTATCATTTCACCAATTACCCCAACGCCGTAAATCAAAGAATTCACAACAATTATATACGTAATAAAAAGGAAAAGAATAATCAGACACTCTGCTGGCATTGAACCACACTTTACCGAATAAAGAATCAAAAAAAAGAAAAAAAATGTTCTAAGATTATTACATCTATTTCTAAAAAACACTAAAACACTCGTATTTATCTTAGAATAATAGGTATAGACTCTTACTTCTTTTACTTCTTCATATGTTAGATAAGAAGAGCGACCATTTTTTGAAAGAATGCTTAACCCCCAATTTGCATTTAATTCTTGTTTTCTTTTATCAAAATATTCTTTAATTTCAATAAAAGGTTTTCCAACTTTATTAAAAGATTCTATAATATTATCTCTTAAATTGTAAAACTCTTCTTGCTTTTTAGTCTTACCTAAAATTATCAAAGGATGTTTGAAAGCAAATATACATAACCATTCCGCAACTAATATAAATAAAATACAAAAAATAGAAAATTCATAGTTGTAAGAATCAAACATGTTTAATTTGTAATAAAGAAAAAATGATGTTGCTATAGAAAAAAAATAAAAAACAACAGTTAAAATTAAAGCCATACCCCTACTCCTTTTGTAAAATCACTACAACTAAATTATACTATAGAATATTCTATATGTCAAGCAAATGTATAGAATTTTCTATATAATATGTATATGGTATTAGAATTCAAAGAAATATTGAAAGATTTTTTAGAAGAAAAAAATTTAACTCAAGTGGCATTTGCAAAAAAGATTGGAGTAAAGCAAAGCCAAGTCAGCGAATGGCTAAAAGGAAAGGCAAAACCTGGATATGATATATTAAAAAATATGTCAATATCATTTAACGTATCTGCAGATTATTTTTTAGGCATAATTGATAATTACTAAAAAGTGGAGCACAAATGTTTTGTGCTCCACTTTGTTTGATAAAAAAATTTTGCCTTATCCCCTTGACTACACTTTCAAGACAAAAGGGTTGCCGTCTCTCGCAAAAAGTATCGCAAGAACTTTTTGCGATAAAGGAGAAACCGACGCAAAAGCAAAGAAACAACCCGAAAAGGTTGTTTCTTGCATATCCGTCGTGTTTCGACGTGGTGCCGCTGATCGGACTTGCTTCTCTCGAGCCTCCCGATAAAATGTCCACTGGACATTTTAGCCCTACGGGCAAATTTGCGAGCAAATTTTCTCCTAATTCAAGTCCTATCAGACAAGTCGGCATAAAAAATAATCTAGCCCCAAAAGGGACTAGATTATTTTTGGTGCCGCTGATCGGACTTGAACCGATACGGTATCACTACCACAGGATTTTGAGTCCAGCGCGTCTGCCAATTTCACCACAGCGGCAAAAAGTATTTATTATTTGTTGCTTTTAATGCGTATTTTTGCTAAAATTATTAGGTAAAATACTTTTTAGCGATTATTTTTTCGCACTTGCTATAAGATAATATCACAATTTTTTACAAATAGCAAGCATTTTATAAGGATTTTTTATGGAAAAATTAGTATTGATTGATGGAAACAGTTTAATAAATCGTGCTTTTTACGCTATGCCTATTCTTTCGACCAAAGACGGCGTGTATACCAATGCCATTTACGGGTTTATAAATATGTTTTTCAAAATGTTATCGGACGAGAAACCTACCTTTATAGCAGTGGCGTTCGACTTAAAAGCGCCGACCTTCCGTCACAAGATGTATTCTGAATACAAAGGCACTAGAAAGCCTATGCCCGAAGAATTGCGCCCACAAATACCGTTATTAAAAGAAGTTTTATCGCTTATGGGCATAAAGACCATTGAGCAAGAAGGCATTGAAGCCGACGACATTATCGGTACAATCGCTAAAGCCACCGACGTTAAGACCATAATCATCACGGGCGACAAGGACTCTTTTCAACTAGTTGACGATCAAACTGAAGTACATTTTACAAAGCGTGGTTTAACCGACGTTGAAATCTATAACCTTGACAACTTTTACGAAAAAACCAGCCTTAACCCTAGCCAAATAATCGACCTTAAGGCGCTTATGGGCGATACGTCCGACAATATTCCAGGCGTTAGTGGGATAGGCGAAAAGACTGCTAAAACCTTGCTCGAAACCTATAAGACGGTGGATAATCTTTACTTACACACCGACGAGTTAAAGGGCAAACTTCAAGAAAAGATTATAAGTGGAAAGGAAAGCGCCTTCTTATCAAAAACGCTTGCAACCATTAACACCGAATGCGATATCGACGTTAATCTTGACTCTATGCGCTTTTCCACCCCGTTTTCTCACCAAGTTAAACAAAAATTTATCGAGCTTGAATTTAAGTCGTTAACCAAAAAGGACGATCTATTTTTAGATAACTCCATTACTCAATCTCAAGAAACAGAAACCCAAAATCAAGATTCTGCCCTTAAAAAGGCTAATATCACCGTGATAGACGACCTATCGGCGTTTACTCTTCCACAAGTAAAGCAGTTTTCTTTTAGCATTGCAAAAGACAGCCTTAACCTTTCGGACGGGCAAACCGAATATATATTCAAAATTAGACAAACGCTACTTGACGACGGACACGAACTATCGAGCGTGTTAAAGTGCATAAAAAACCTTTTTGGCGACCAGCACGCCCTTATAGTTTACAACAAAAAGGACTTAAAGCACTTTTTGAAAGATAGCGCAAACATTGATTTAACCTGTTATTGCGACGACCTTGCGCTTATAAAATATCTCGCTGACTTTTCGGGTAGCGATATAGCGTTAAAAGAAGTGCTAGAAGAATACAACTTAGAATCTTCTACCCCTGCCCACTCCATGTTTTACCTATATTCTATACTTATCTCAAGACTTGAGAGCGAAGGCTTAGAAAAACTATACAAAGACGTAGAATTGCCACTTACCGACGTTTTGTTCGATATGGAACGAAGTGGATTTAAGATAGATCTTACGGCGCTAACAGAACTTGGCGAAAAGTATAAGGGCAAAATAGCCGACCTTGAAATAAAAATTCGAGAACTTGCTTTTGACCCTACCCTAAACGTCAATTCGCCAAAGCAACTTGGCGAAGTGCTGTTTGAGAAGTTAAAGATTGCAAAGGGCAAAAAGACCAAGACGGGCTATTCGACCACAGCTGAAATCTTAGAGAGCCTAGAAGACGCCCACCCTATTATTCCAGTCATACTAGAATATAGGCATTTGCAAAAATTATCGTCCACCTATATCGAAGGGTTTAAGCCGTTGGTTGACAAAAAGACCGGACTTATCCACACCACGTTTAACCAAACGCTTACTGCGACGGGTAGACTTTCAAGCAAAGAGCCAAACTTACAAAACGTGCCTGTAAGGGACGAAAACTCAAGAGAAATACGACGCTTTTTTGCGCCTAAAACTAGCGATAGAATTCTTATTTCTGCCGACTATTCGCAAATTGAACTACGCTTACTTGCAAGTTTTTCTAAGTGCCAAAGTTTAATAGACGCCTTTAACCAAGAAAAAGATATTCACACGGCAACGGCTAGCAAAGTGTTCAAAAAGCCGATAAACGATGTGACTTCAGACCTTCGTAGCAAGGCTAAAGCCGTAAACTTCGGCATAATATACGGCATTAGCGAGTATGGGCTTGCTAAACAGCTTAAAATCCCGAACGGTCAAGCCCGTGAGTTTATTCAAGCCTATTTTACCGAATACCCTGAAGTTAAAAAATATATGGACGACAACGTGGCGTTCGCAAGAGAAAACGGATACGCTAAGACCTTGCTAGGTAGAAAACGATATATTAGAGAGATAAACGCATCAAACTACAATATGCGCCAATTCGGCGAGCGAGTTGCTATGAATATGCCATTGCAAGGCAGTAGCGCCGATATAATAAAAATCGCCATGATTAACGTTGCAAAACGCTTAAAAGAGCAAAACTTAAAGAGCGAACTCATATTGCAAGTACACGACGAACTTATAATCGACGCTGAAAAGAGCGAAAAAGATAAAGTTATAGAAATTTTAACACAAGAAATGCAAGGAGCAGTAGTGCTTGACGTTCCACTTACCGTTAGCGTGGGAAGTGGCGCAACTTGGTACGAAGCAAAATAACATGAAAACCAAATTAGTTATAGCAATAACGGGTGGAATAGGTAGTGGAAAGTCGCTTGCGCTAGCAACCTTAGATAACGCAGGGTATCAAACCTTTTCTAGCGATAAAATAGTGAGCGAATTATATCAAAAGCACTCAATAAAAAAATTGCTTAAAAAAATGTTCCCAACTGCCGTTAGTGGTCGATTAAAGTTAGTTATCGACAAAACCGAGATAGCAAAAATCACCTTTAACGACAAACAAAAACACACAGAACTTACAAACGCCATTACCCCACTCGTTCTAAAGCAAATACAAAAAAAAGTCAAAAGTTTACAAGGCGTTATCTTCGTTGAAGTGCCACTGCTTTTCGAGTGTTCTTATCAAGATGAATTCGATAAGATTTTGGTTGTCGTTCGAGATAAAAACGCAAGGATAGAAAGCGTTAAAGTTCGCTCTAACCTATCGACCGAACAAGTTTTGGCAAGAATGAATAACCAAGTGGATTACGATACTATCGACCTATCTAATTATATAGTGGTAACTAATGACGGCGATAAACAAAATTTTGAACAAAAAGTACTTGAAATAGCAAAAAGCCTAGAAAATTTCTAGGCTTTTTCTTTTTTGTTTAGTTTTTTTAATTGATTTTGTCCATTCGCTTTTTTAGAGTTATAAATATTGGCGTGCCGAGAAGATAAACGCTTAAAGATTGACTTATTAGCAAAAACAAGGCTTGCAAATAGTAAACGTATTCGATTGCGCCGTAACAAACCACCCAAATTATAGGTAGAATAAGTGCGTTTAAGATTACGGGAAATAGCCCGCCAACAAAGACCTTTAACCAGCTTTTTTTGAGCATTTTTCCGACCATATAAGTCAAAATACTAGCCACTAGCGTGATTAAACTGCCGAGCAATATATCTAGAAACATACACCCCGTTATTAGATTTGAGAGCATACAGCCGACGAATAGCGCAGGGATTGCTTCGACAAAAAATAAGGGTAGTATAGTTAGCGCTTCGCTTACCCTAAACTGAATTGCGCCACTTGCGATAGGTAAAGTCAATAGGGATAATACCACGTATAGCCCACCGATAATACCTGCACGAACGATCTTTTTTGTTCTAGTAGTGTCTTTCGATAAAAAATTTGGCATAAAAAAACCTTCCTTCCGAACATTATTTTACGCCGAAAAAAAGGTTAAGAAATTAACTTGTTTTTTCGGTTGTTTTATAGAAGTGTTGTCCGAAAACCTTCTAAATTTTATTATATAACAAAGTGTAAAGATTTGCAATCGTTTTGAAATAAAAAAGCAAAATTTTGGTATTGACAAGGAGTAAAAAGTGTGGTAGAATAACTCTTGTACTTAATATTAAGGATAAAAACGATGAAAAACAAGATTGCAACCATAATTTTTGGGATAGGCGTGTTCTTTTTTATAATCGCCTTTTCAATAGGATTACCTATCTACTTTAGACCGTTTTACTACGCACAAATAGAGCCGTTAAACTTGCCACTTTTCACGGGCGAAAGTTATGAAACTATAAAACAAGCGTTTGATGAAGTTATGAACTTTTTGGTTTTGCCAAACCAAGAGTTCGGTACGGGCGTTTTTAAGTTTAATGAGGCTGGCAAAGATCACTTCGTCGATTGCAAAATTCTTTTTGATATTAACGCCACGGCTTTGATAATCTCTTCCATAATCATTATTACAACCCTAATTTTGCAAAAGAAAAAGGTTATAACTCTCGTTAGACCGTTTGGATTAAGCGTTAGTTTTATTTCGGCAATTTCAATATTTTTGGTAATATTCGTTATCGTTGCTCTCGTTGGTATCGCTGGGTTTAGCAAGGCGTTTACCGTATTTCATCATATTTTCTTCCCTGGTAAAGATAATTGGATGTTTGACCCTTATGATATGGAAGTTATCAACATTTTGCCACAACAGTTTTTCCTTAACTGCGCAATTTTAATAGGCGCAAGTATATTGGTTATTTCACTTTCAATCATAGTTTTTCAACTTATAAAAAGGCATAAAGCCAAAAAATCAATAGAAAATCAGTAAATCACAAGAAAAAATCCGTCTTAAAAGTACAAATATCAAAATAGGTATTGACTTTTAAGGCGTTTTTTTATAAAATGGAACTAATATATTTCACAAAGGAGAAAGTTATGTTAAATCAAACTAAAAAACTTTCAAAAAGAACTATTGCAACGCTCGTTGCAGGCGTAATAATTCTTGCATTACTAATCGTTGCGACCACGACGAGTGACGTTGTGGACACTTTCTGGGCAATGCTCCCACCTATTATCGCTATTGGATTAGCGTTAATTACAAGAGAAGTTTATTCTTCACTATTTATCGGTATTTTATCGGGTGCAGTTCTCGCCGCAAAGTTTAACCCACTTGAAACGGTTGACAACGTAATATCAGTTGGTTTAATCGATGCAGTTTCGGGAACGGCTGGTATATTTATCTTCCTTATCGAACTTGGTATTATCGTATCGCTAGTTAATAAGGCTGGTGGTAGCGCAGCGTTTGGTAAATGGGCTGAAACGCACGTTAAATCAAAAGTTGGCGCTGCTCTTTGTACTTTCGCTTTAGGCGTTTTAATCTTTATCGACGACTACTTTAACTGTTTAACCGTTGGTTCAGTTATGCGCCCTGTTACTGATAAGCATAAGATTAGCCGTTCTAAATTAGCGTTTATTATCGACGCTACGGCAGCACCTATTTGTATGATAGCGCCTATTTCGTCTTGGGCGGCTGCAGTTGCCGAATACGCTGCCGATGGACAAGGCTTAAATTTATTTATCGCTGCTATTCCGTTTAACTTCTATTCGCTATTGACAATCGTGTTCGTAGTTGCTTTAATTCTTATGAAATTTGACTTCGGTCCTATGCGTCAACACGAACTTAACGCTCAAAACGGCGACCTATTTAGTGGTGCAAAAGTTGAAGATAAAAACTATACGCCTTCTTCTAAAGGCAAGGTTATCGACCTACTTCTTCCTATAATCGTTTTAATAGGCGTTAGCGTATTTGCATTAGTTTACGTTGGTGGTATGCTTGGCGAAACCATGTATTATAATGAAGCAGCTGTAATTGCTGACGGTGGCGTTTACGTTGATTACACGGGCGACTTTATAGGTGCTTTTAGTAATACCGACGCAACGATTGCTCTTCCTTGGGGTGGACTTATCACTTTGGTATTTACCATTATTTATATGGCGTTCCGTGGCGTAGTTAGCCTTTCAGACTCTATGAAGAGTATTCCTGACGGCTTTAACGCTATGCTTCCTGCAATCTTAATTTTGACCTTTGCTACTGCACTTAAAAACGTTACCGGTCTTCTCGGTGCTGACGTTTTCGTTGGCGAATTGGTTAAGGGCGCAAGTTGGCTACAAAACTTCTTGCCTGCTATCGTGTTCATTATCGCTTGTATCTTGGCGTTTGCAACGGGAACTTCTTGGGGTACTTTCGGTATTCTAATTCCTATCGTTGACGCTATGTTCCCAATAGGAAGCGCTATCGGTATTGTTTGTATGTCGGCTTGTCTTGCAGGCGCTGTTTGTGGCGACCACTGCTCACCTATTTCAGATACTACCATTATGAGTAGCGCAGGGGCTGAATGTGAACACTTAAATCACGTTTCAACTCAAATCCCTTACGCTGTTTACGTTGCAGTAGTTTCGTTCGTGTGCTACATCATTGCAGGCTTTATCCCTAACTGGTATATCGCACTTCCTATAGCAATCGCTATTATGATAGTTTCTTTAATCGTGACAAAGAAAGTTCTTTCTAAAAAGTACGCAAAACAAGAAAACAAATAGTATATTTTGATAATTTTTAAGGGAACGGCAAAATTGCCGTTCCCTTTTTTCTTTTTTCTAATTTAGTCCACAACTTGCCGTTAAGTTATATATCTGCTTTTCCTAACAAATAATCTATCGATACGTCAAAAATTGTAGAAAGTTTAACCAACTGCTCATAATTGCACTCAAACACGCCCGATTCAAAGCGTTGGTAAACGGGTTGCGCAACGTCTAGCATTTCAGCCACTTGCTTTTGCGTAAGCTTACACGCCTTTCTACATTCTAAAAGTCTTTGCCCTACTTGTTCTTTCATATATAACTCCTTGACAAAACTATACAGTTTGTGTATAATTATTTGTAAAAATATACAGTTTATGTATATTTTGGGAGTTTTATATATGATAAAAAGTGAATTATCCAAAAAATCTTTGCACGAGTTAAGAATTTTAGGTAGAAAAGTCGGGGTTAAAAGCGTATCAACACTTAAAAAGCAAGCCCTTATTGACAATATAATAGATATTGCAAATGGCATTAAGCAACCAAGTTTCAATAATCTTGGTAGAAAACCTTACGTTAGCACGAGCGACAAGGTTTCTATTACCGAAGAAAAACTTTACTTAATTGAAAGACTATTAGATAAAACAAAAAATGAAATTTTAGAAATACTAAAAGGCTAACGAAAATTTTTTCGTTAGCCTTTTTCTAATTTAGTCCACAATGCGCCGTTAGGCGTTATCACGTTGCGTTAAGCAACTATCATTTTTGACCAACGGTCAAAATATCATTGCCTATAAGGCAATCATAACTACTTTAACTTAGTTGTCCTTTTACTTGCATGAACTTGTTTTTGTTCTCGCTTAATACCGTTTGTTCGGCTGACTGAACTTGGTAATAGCCGTGTTCGGTCATTTGCAAAAAGACTTTCATTTGGTCTTCAGTGGCTTCCCCCCAATGCGCTTTAACTAGCGTACGAAAGCCTTTTGAACAGCCTTCGGTGATGGCTGTTGAATAGATTTTTACTAGGCTCTTTTCAAGATTTAGCATATCTTGAAGGCTGTCCTTTTCGTTTAAGGTAATGTCTGCTTTATATGAATTCATATCTCTCCCCCTTATAAAAGTTCTAAAAGTGCGTTAAAACGCCTTTCGTGGTTATCGGCAATCTTGGAAAAAGTTTGCGCTAGGTTTTGGTCTGTTAGAGTTCTTGAATATAGCCTTGCTTTTTTGCAAGCGCTCTCTTCCATTGTGAGAAGATCGGAAATCAAAGTGGCTTCCTTTGTGGTAAGCATATTGTTGCTCATAAATTAAACCTCCCATATTTATATATTGATTGTTGCCCTTTTTGGTTTTTTTATTCCTTTTTTCCTTTTAAGAACAAAATTTTTATATATTTACTTAAAATGATATATTTATTGTAATAAATGATATTGACAAAAGATTGTTTTTCAACTAAAATGATTTTATCATTTTAATCAAAAATAGGTTATTCTTGCAAAAAAATACTGCTTGCATATAGCCGTTAAAGGAGACATCATGAAAGACTCAGGAATTAAAGCACTTTCAGGCAAGGCAAAATGGATATGGCTAAAGGAAGGAAACGGACTCAATCAATTTGCTGAATTCGTTAAGACTTTTACTGCGCCTAAAGGCAAAAAAGCCACGCTATTTTTAAGTGGACTTACCCAAAACGTAGTTTACGTAAACGGAAAGTTCGTACATAACGGTCAATACGCCGACTTCCCTTTCTACAAGGTTTACGATATGGTTGATATTACCGACTATTTAGTTGACGGACAAAACGTACTTTCAGTTCTTTGCTATAACCAAGGCGACAACTCTTATCCTTATTTATATAAGACGCCTGCGTTTACTTTCTCTATCGAAGTGGACGGTCAAGCAGTTGCTTATTCTGACACTGATACTTTAGTTAGACTTTCTAAAACATATCGTTCGGGCAAGGCGTTTACGCTTGCGCCACCCGTTGGCTACACCTTACACTGCGACTTAACGGGCGAAGACGGTTTTGTTAACGGAAAAGGCGCTGACTATGAAAATTCAGTACTTGTTGACGTTGATTACCCACTATTCCCTAGGCCAACTAAATATCCTGAAATTATAGACGACGATAAGTCTTTGATTACTGCTCAAGGCGTGTTCAAGGACGGTGGTGGCGACACTATCGGTAAAAAGGCGCAATACGCTTTCCTTTCTTCAAGAACGCTTGTTGAAATGACGGGTGTGGTTCGTGAAGAGTGCGATACCTTACCTAACGAGTTTAACTTTGACGGCAAAGGCGCAGGCGACGGCGTTTACGTGGTTATCGATATGTATAAAGAGCGTGCCGGCTATCTAACTTTCGATTTAGAAACCACCGAGGACGCTGAAGTTATTATCGCTATGGGCGAACACCTTGCCGACATGCGTGTTCGTGCCTTCGTCGGTGGAAGAAACTTCGCTATGGGCTTTACGCTTAAGAAAGGTAGAAACGTGTTCACCGAATACGTGCGCCGTATAGCAGGTAGATATTTAATGCTTTACGTTTACACTAATAAAGTGACGGTTAGAAAACTTACCGTTTTAGACTATATGTATCCATTAACCGAAACGCCTGCAGTTTTACCTGACCCACTAAAACAACGAATTTACGACGTTGGCTTACGCACGTTGAAACTTTGTATTCACGAACACTACGAAGACTGCCCTGGTAGAGAACAATCGCTCTACGGTCAAGATTCTAGAAACCAAATGCTATTCGGCTACGGCTGTTTTGAAGGTACTGAAATGCAAAGAGAAAGCCTTCGCCTTTTCGCAATCGGTGGCAAGATTAAAAAGGACGGATTAGTAGGCGCATCGACCGTTCCTGGCGAAGCGTTGAGCAACTTACCTGGCTTTGATAAGCCTGAAAAATACGGTATCGGTGGTATTCCTAACTTTGCGCTCTGTTGGGTACTCGCCGTTTGCGAATATTACGAACATACTAAAGACGCTGAGTTTATTAAAGAAGTATTCCCTCAAATGAAAAGGGTTATGGACGCTTATGAAGATAAAATCCGTGATATCGGTATAGAGTGCTTCCCACACGCTGACTACTTTAACTTCTACGAATGGAGTAAGGGTATGGAACCTGACACCAACGCTAACACCGACGTTATGAAAATTTTAAGAACAAAGGCTTCAACCATAGACTGTATCCCTACTGCACACTTTGCATTTATTGCAGGCAAGATTTCAGCAATCCTTGCCGATATGAAGTGGGGAGATAGCGAAAAGTACGCTAAACTACACGATTTGGTTAGCCCACTCGTTGAAAACTTCTATGACGAAACGGACGGTTATTACTTCTCGTATATCGATAAGGAAGGCAAGCGTTACGGCAAGCACGAATGTACGCAAGCGCACGTTCTTTACTGCGAAGCAGGTGACAAAGCCCACCACGCCCGTGTTGCTCGTCAAATGATACAATCTAGAGATAACGGACTCGGTAGAATTACTATCTCTACTTATCAATATAAGTTTGAAGGTGTTATTAAAGCGCTTGGCGACCAAGGTTTACAATGGGTATATTCTGAACTTGAAAACGTGTTCGGTAAAATGTGCTTTGAAGGCTACACTTCTTTCCCTGAAATGGAAGGTGGCGAAAAAGTGTTCGAGGATGCTGCAAGTCTTTGCCATGGTTGGGCAGGAATAGGATGCTATATCTATAATAAATACCTACTTAAAAAACCTTGGTAGTATGGATAAGTTTTGTTAATAAAATATTTGGCGCAGTTAATTTTGACTGCGCCTTTATCTTATATTTTTTTGGTTTTTTAGGTTTTATAAATTTAAAAGTTCATTTAACACTATTTAAGAGAATATTTTTTAATTTTTTCATTGACTGATTTAACGACATGTGCTAAAATATATATGTTTAGATTATAAATAAATCTTTAGATAAGGAGATTATTACAATGTGCATGAACAGATATGAAAGCGCTAAGGCTATTTACGCTGACCTTGGCATCGACACAGAAAAAGTTTTAGTAAAGTTAGCAACCCTACCGGTTTCTCTACACTGCTGGCAAGGTGATGACGTTCGTGGTTTTGACCATGACGGACCTTTGACGGGTGGTATTCAAACAACCGGTAACTATATGGGTAGAGCAAGAACGCCTGACGAACTTATCGCCGATATGGAAATGGTTATGTCATTATGCCCAGGCGCAAAGAAAATCAACGTTCACGCTTGCTACGCTATTTTTGAAGACGGTAAATTCGTTGACAGAGATAAGTTAGAACCTAAACACTTCCAAAGATGGATTGATTTAGCAAAGAAATATAAAGTTGGTATCGACTTTAACCCTACCTTCTTCTCTCACCCAATGGTGAAAGACGGTTTAACCCTTTCAAGCCCAGACGAAAAAACTAGAAAGTTCTGGATCGAACACGGTAAGGCTTGCGTTAGAATTTCTGAAGAAATGGCTAAACAAACGGGTTACCCTTGCGTTATGAACATTTGGACGGGCGACGGATTTAAGGATATCCCTGCCGATAGATTAGGACCTCGTCAACGCTATAAAGACAGCATCGAACAATTCCTTGCTATCCCATTTGACAAGAATCTAGTTAAACCTTGCGTTGAAAGTAAGGTATTCGGTATCGGCGTTGAAGCATACACGGTTGGTAGCGCTGAATTTGCGCTTTCGTTTGCCGCTATGCACGACGGTTGCTTACCACTTATGGATAACGGTCACTACCACCCAACTGAAGTGGTTTCTGACAAGATCCCTGCCCTTCTCGCTTTCTTCCCTGAAATCGCACTTCACATCACTCGTCCTATTCGTTGGGACTCTGACCACGTTGTGCTTTTCGACGACGAAACTAAGGAAATGGCTAAAGAAATCGTTAGATGCGATGCTCTCGATAGAGTTTATATGGCTCTTGACTACTTCGATGCAAGCATTAACCGTATCGGCGCTTGGACGGTTGGTTTTAGAAGTTGGCAAAAAGCACTTCTTTCAGCAATGTTGACGCCAAACGCTATGCTTAAAGATTTACAAGACCAAAACAAGATGTCTGAACTTATGATCGCTCAAGAAATGGTTAAAACTCTTCCATTTGGCGATATTTGGAACGAATACTGCACTAGAAACAACGTTCCTTCTGATTTAGAATTATTCGCTAAGATCGACGCTTACGAAAAAGACGTTCTTGCAAAGAGAGTTTAATTAAACAAAATACTAAAAGGCTAACGAAAAATTTTTTCGTTAGCCTTTTTTCTAATTTAGTCCACAATGCGCCGTTAGGCGTTATCACGTTGCGATAAGCAACTTATCATTTTTGACCAAAGGTCAAAATATCATTCACCGTTAGGCGTTATCAAGTTGCGTTAAGCAACTACCATTACATCAACAACTGACCTTCAGTGCCATCAACAACCTTAAACATTTGTAGTTGGTGACCGTTAGTGGCGTCTATATAGACGTAATAGGTGTTGCCGTCAAATTGACCACTAAATTCATAGCAAAGTTTTTCGGTGTTTTCGGTAAGTGGAATAATAGCCTTTCTAACGCTTTGGATTTGTAAATCGTCGAACACGTTATCTCTTGCTTGACGCTCGGTTAGACTTGCCTTTTCCAACTTTCTAATAGTATGGTTAGTGTAATAACTCTTTGCCTCTAACCCTATGACCTTACCGGTCTCTGCGCATACTCTTAACTTAACCATATCGGGATAAACGATAACGCCGTCGAGGGTGTATGCGTAGTTGATTGTATAAACGTTGTTAGATAGGTTTATCCACACTTCTTGCATATTTTCTAGTCCTAAATCTTGCAAGAACGATAAGCCGCTCTCTATAGCTTGGTCATCTTGAATTTTAACGTCGTTACAGTCGCCAGCAAACGAGAACATTATAAGTTTACCACCCTTTTTGGTTATTTGAGCGTATAAAATGTTGTCCCCCGACACGCCTTGCACGTTGTAGCAGGCTACCACGCCGTCCGTTTGCCCAACGCTTTCTATACTCTCGAACGAATAGTCAGAAAATATTTCGCTAAAGATTTTTTGCGCCTCAGATTCACTAATCTCAACGCCGTCAAGTCCCTTTAACACCTTATCTTGCTGTCCGTCAGAGAACGGCCCGTCGTAGATAAGTTCGGGGTAAGTGACCGAAAGGTTTTTAAGGTCGTTAAATCCCGAAATTATAACGTCGCTCATGCCACCAGAAGTTAGACTTTCAAACGAATAGTCGTTGCCCATATTGTTAACCATATCGTTTAGGGCTTGCTTTAAGGAAAGGTTTGCATTATACAAGTTTTCAAGACCTTGCTTGTCCTTTGCAGTCAAGTTTTCACCATCGATGAGTTTATTTATAAGGTATTTTGAATAGTCGCCTATTTGGTTAATAACCTTTGCTGTATAGAACTTGTACTCGTCGTCGAGTGGCAGTTCTTGAATATCGTTTTCGGCAAGTTCGCTATTGATAGCCGTATCCAAAAGGTATTTTTGAAGGGCGTTGCCGTCCTTAGTTGCGAGCGATTTAGATAGGTTTAAGTCTATATTTTCCACTTGCTCTACTGCATCGTAAAAGGCTCTATGGTAAAGACTATCCACGCTTAAATCGTTAGTGCTTGGCAACATAAAGGTAAAGGTTAGCACCGACGCTAGCACTAAAGTTGCGATACCTAGCGAAATAACCGCCGCCAGCCACCCACCGTAACCACGGTTGCGCTCTCTATTTCTTTGTCTATCCTTGCGCTTTTGCTCTTTCGCCCTTTGCTTTTCTTGGCGCATAGCCCTTTGGTGTTCAAGTTTTTCCCTACGCTTTTGCGCCCTTTGTTCTCGAATTCTTTGTCTTTCTTGTTGTAATTCACGCCTTTCTTTTAGTATTCTATCGTGGCGCTCTTTTTTGGTTTCTTTTTTCAAGGCTTCACGCCTTGCGATGCGCTGTTCTTTAAGAAGTTGCTTTCGCTCTTTCATCTCTTGCTTGCGCCTAATCTTTTCCCTAAGCGCCGTGGCTTTAGCCTTTTGCTTTTCGGCTTTTTTGTGCGCTTTAATACGGGCTAGTTCCACTCGCTTTTGGGCGAGCGCCTTTTCTCTTTCAGCCCTAACTTTTTCACGAGCAAGTTTTTTCTCTTGCTTTAATTTTAGCCGTTCGGCTTTTCTTTCGGCCCTAGTTGCTTTTCGCTCTTTTGAAGATGAGTTTTCCACTTTATTTTCCACCTTATTATCAACGCTCTTTTTTGCCTTGGTTGATTTTTTGTGGTTTTTTTGGTTGTTTTTAGGTTTATTGGCAATATTTTCAGCCTTTTCTAATGCGTTATTCTTTTTTTCTTGCATAATTCACTCCTATATAGCAAAGACGTGTCTACCTATGGTGACAGTCGTTTTTCTTGAAAAAATCCACTGGCTAGTAGCCGTTGCAGGATTGTAGTAGTACAATGCGCCGTAAGACGGATCCCAGCCGTTCATGGCGTCACGCGCTGCCTTTTTAGCCGTTTCGTTTGGCGTTAGGTTAATTTGTCCGTCGTCAACGGCAGTGAACGCATAGCGTTGATAGATTACGCCTGCCATGGTGTTTGGGAACGATGCGCTCTTAATTCTATTAAGAACTACTGCGCCTACTGCGACCTGACCAACGTAACTTTCGCCCCTTGCTTCGCCGTAGATAAGACGGGCAAGTAGCATGACGTCGGCATCTGAATAGGTTGAAGAAGAACTAGAACTACCACTAGTTTTCATACCCAAAGCCGATAGCGTTTGATTACCCACGATACCGTCTACTTTTAAGCCGTTCTTTTGTTGAAAATACCTAACTGCTTGTTTGGTTTGGCTACCGAAAATACCGTCCACAGCCCCTTTATAATAGCCCCAATTCTTTAACTTTTGCTGAATAGTTTTAACGGTGTTTCCCCTGTCGCCAACAGTGATAACTTGGGCGTAAGCCGTTTGAGTATCGCCCGTAACACTCGGAACTATCGCCCCAATGGACAAGACCAAACACACCGCCACAAGCACGAGTGTAATGCTTTTACAAATTTTTTTCATTTTACTTTTTCTCCTTACAAAAAAAGTCGTTTATAACGTCCAAAATCTTGCTCCTATACTGATAGGCTTGTCCTTGCCCCACAAAACATAAGGGTGGGTAGACCACGCACCACCAGTTGTCGCCTTCGCCACTGCCCAATTCCACTATCAACGCATCGTAAAAGCCTTGTTCTAAAGTTAAGCCGTCGTATATCCTAAGTGGAAACTCTTCTCGCCTTACGCTCGCTTTAGAAGTGTAAGCATATCGATTAGCCTTTAGCGTTTTGTCGCAAAGCGTTTGAATTTCCTTTAGTTTACCGTTTAGCATATCGGTAGCTTGCGCCTTGGTTTTGCACTCGGCTATATACGGCGTTAAAAATTTTACTATCTCGTCTTTAATTTGGTATTTTATCGATTGATCGGTTTGTAAGTTGGAATTGGCACGAATATGTATCCTAAGATACTCTTTTTTGGGCTGAGCCTCATAAGACCATAGACCTATTCCCGACAAAACTATTATGCCGACTATCAAAAAACTTATGCACGAAATTCTTATTTTTTCTTCCATTTTTCCACTTCCTTTCTGCTTTTAACCTTTAATTTTTTTTTGCCATATCTTTGCCGTTTATTTATTGACACATATTTTAGAATTTATACTATAATAAAAAAATAAGTACTGATGCTTTTTTTAACCTTGCAAAAGGCTACTAAGAGTAAACATTATAATTTACACAAAAAAGGATAACGAACAAAATTTTTCGTTATCCTTTTTAGTTTATAGGTATTTATAAAGTTCCTTTACTTATATGGTTTGAGCCCTTATTACTTTGTCGCCGTATAGTGGGGCTAGTTTTCTATAAGCGTTATCACGCTCTTTTTTGTCGAAGAATACACCGATTACGCTAGACCCACTGCCCGACATGGTGACTGCCGTTGCGCCTGCCCTTTCGAGATTGCTCTTGCTTATCACTATTTCGGGAGCAAGTTTAATTGATGCGTTGTACAAATGGTTAGAGATACAAGACTTAAAGAACTCGTATTCTTTAAGTTCTAACGATTTAATAGCCGTATCGGTCGCTTGCTTATAGGTTTTCTTTTGCTTATCGAACTCTAAATAACTTTCCTTTGCTGAAACGCCTTGTTCGATAGCGATGATGACAAAGTAGATAACCGTATCAATTTGCTTTTTGGTTATCTTTTCGCCCCTACCTTCTAAAACGGCAAATCCACCGTCTAGCATATACGCCGTATCGCTACCTAAAGTGTTGGCAAGTGGCGTTAAGTCGCAATCTAGGTTATAGAGTTCTTTCATGCCCTTAAGCACGCCTGCCGTATCGGCGCTAGACCCACCAAGCCCCGAACTCAACGGTATGTTCTTGACTATTTTTATATCAGCGCCCATTGTGGAAAACTTATCCATAAAGGCTTTAGCCGCCTTGTAAGCGTTGTTTTCGGTTACTTCACAGTCCATAGGAATACCCTTTACGGTAAGGTTTATTCGCCTATCCTTACGGTCTTTTATGGTGATTTCGTCGCATAAATCAATAGACGCAACTAAAGTTTTTATGGCGTGGTATTTTCTAGTTTTTTCCACCACGTCAAGCGTTAAATTGACTTTTGCAGGCGCTTTTACTATGATTTTTTTCATTTGCTCTTCTTCCTTTTTCGTCGTTTGGTTTAATCTTAATTTTCTAAGCCATTTTTTGATGGTTAATATTATACCCCTTAATCTAATCATCGCTTATTGCATTTGACGATAGATAACTATTCGTTCGTTGCCGTCTAGTGGAAAGTTTAGATCTTCGTTAGTTCTAGCAAGTTCTTCGGGGCATACGTTAAGGCTTTTAGCGAGCGAGAAAAGTTGTTCCCCACCTTGCGAAATATACACGCTAATAGCCGATTTTTTCTGTTCTTTTTCTTGACCTTCGGCGATTGCGCTTATAAATTCTAACCGACCTTTTACGCTTGGGTAAACGGTTAAGAATATCTCGCCTTCCATTTCTATTTCGGTTAGCGAAATTATCTTTGCGCTGGTGCGAAATGCTTTAGCCGTAAAGGTAAAGTCACGCCCTAAGCCGTCGTCAACGGTATCAATAGTCTTTTCAAAAGGCAGTTCTAACCGTCTAGAGAACACTAAGCCGTCGCCGTCAATCAAATATGCAACGGCAGTGCATACGCCGTTTACGGTCAATTTATCGCCTTGAACTGCGTGCGATAAAACGATTACGTTCTCTTGCGCCGTGGCTAAAACGTTGGTAGACGGAGCGAGTTCGCCCACCCCACACCTACCGTTTAACATAAAGTTCGTAGAAGATAGTTGCTTAACGCGAAAATCTTCAATAGATTCCCTTTCAATATCTAGCTGATGAGTGGTGCAAAATAGGTCCTCAGCCACCATTACCGTTTGGTTTAGATAGGTTTGACCTTCAAGACTAAGCGAAACGCTAACCGAAACTATGCTAGTGTTGGTGTTTTCGTCCACTTCGATATCGGTCTTAATAGGCTTTTCCCTAACGAACGCCACGCTCTTTAGGTTAGGCATACATTCTTCGCACTCGATTTCCGTTCTGAACGGTAAACTTTTGCACACCTTTATTATATCCTTTTTTTCGGTTTTTTGCAACAAAACTAAGGATAAAAGCACTTGCCCTTCAACAATTATGCACCCAACCCCACTTTGCACGCTAGAAATTACTGCGTTCGCTTGGTGGAACATGACTTCTTCCACCGAATAAGATAGTTCGAACTTTTCTTCTAGTACACAAGCGCCAAGACGAGTGCCGAGCGCCTTTTCTATCTCGATTTCCCTTTCTTGAACGAATAGGTTTTGCCCACCCGATAGTGCGCTTTGTTCAAATTGTTTGGTTAAGCTTGCATCTAGCGAAATAATTGCACTAGCCGTAAGTAAAGCGCCGTTTAGCTCTACGCTAGACTTTTCTACGCTTGAAACTAAACTAACCTTTACGTCTTCTAGTATAAGGTCGTTTGAAATTTGACCGTTAAACTCGCTTGCGCACTCGCATTTTTTAATGGCGTTTTGCTTATCTAGGTAGCACACGAAAAAGTTTATTCTTCCCACGTACTTGATTTTACCTTGTAGCGTTTCCACGCTATCGATAACCACAAATGGCGAAACGCTTAATACGCTATCGATTTCTTGACAACTTACGCCCGACTTGGCACTTAAAGTGACTTGCTCTCTAATTTGCGCAATCTTTTGACAATAATTTAATTTTTCATAAACAGGTTCAACCATAAACCCCTCCTAAACGATTTTTTAGACAAATGCCGTATTCATTACAATATATTATCGGCACGCGAAATTTATGATTAAACGAAAAAGAATATTTGTTTGGTACTGCTTATTCAAAAAACCACTTGATAAAATATTTTTTATGTGCTATACTAATATCGCTACAAAGTATAATATTTCCCATAATAGACATACTATCGGCAAAAATATATGTCTAGGTTTTTATCTAAAATTCTATTATGGGTAAAACTTTGTAGCAGAAGTCTAGGCTGCGTTTTTCGATGCGTTGCCTAACGGTAGCGCATTTTTTTATACATAAGGAGAATATATAAATGAAAAAAGATGAAGAAATACTTTACGAAAGAGAAAAATTTGAAAAAGATACGGCAAATTACACTGACAAAGCGTATGAAACTTTGATGGAGGCTATCGCCGATAAACCTAGAAAACAAAGGTGGAAAGAATTTCAAGAAGTAGAAGCTGAATTGTTTAAAAAAGAAAATGAATTAGTTGAAACTTTTAACCAACAACAAATGAAAATCTATAACGAATTACAACAATTAAGAGATATTTTCTATGAAAAAGCAGGTTGCGTATATAGAAACATTTGTATTCTTGATAACGAAGATCTATAAACCTTGCGAAAAGACAAAAAATAGCGAGCAATTTGCAATAGACATAGGGATATTTATTCAAAATAAAACTGTAGCCCACTATACTTCGCAAGCGAAATATGGTGGGCTTTATCTTTACCACAAAAATTAAAGATTTAAGTTATATTTTTAGCCTTGTGGCTAAAAGTGATATTGTTTACGCAGTAAACAGTTTAGCCGAGCGAAGCGAACGCCAACTGCGTAAGCAGTTATATTTTGACCTGTGGTCAAAGTTATATTATATTTGCCTATCTTTCACTATAAGTGAAAATATCACTTTGCGTTAGCAAAATATCACGCCGAAGGCATATCACTTGCCGTTAGGCAAATATAGTTGTGGCGTAACGATAAATCCCTATCGCTACGCCACTAAAACTGCTCGCTATTTTGTTTTAGTATTAAGTTATAAATCCTAGGCTCTAGGAATTTCCTTTATCTTTACCCTACCACACATAAATTCCGAATACGAATAGGTGGTCTTGCCCTTAAAATCGTCTAAGGGACAAACGGTAAACAGGGCTGGATAAACCCCACTGATCTTTCCGTGAAACTTCACGAGTTTGTTTCTGCCTAAATTTAAGGTAACCGAAACCGATTTTTCTTTTAGGTTTTTTATGTCTTGCTTGACCTGAACTAAGGTTTGAGTTGATTTTATCATACTCTAACTATTGCCAAAGTTAAGTTGTTTTATACCTAATTATAACAAATCAACGGCTTTGTCATAGAAAGTGGTTGATTTATATAAAATTTTTTTATAGGTTTAACGAGAAAAATCAAGCAATTGAATGTGACTAAGCCTTTCTATTAAAAATCGTCTTCTCCGTCTTCGTCATCTTCCTCGTCTTCTTCATCTTCATCATCGTCTTCAAAATCCGATTCGTCAACGTCAGGAATATCGAAGTCGTCAGGCTCAACGCTTTCTTCGATGTAGTCTTCTTCCTCTTCTTCGTCATCGTCAAAGCCACCTTCTTCTTCGGCGAGTTTGTTAAGAGAAATCATTTCTTCGTCTTCTTCCTCTTCATCATCTTCGTCGTTATCTAGGAATTCCTTCCACGATTCGTCGTCCGGATCTTCTCTATTTTCAAGGTAGTCTTTTTCTTCAGCGCACTTTGCGCACATTTTTTCACCAGGTCTAATTGGGTTTTGATGACAAACAGGGCAAAGATCTAATTCAGAAACTTCGTCCTCTTCGTCAACTGCAAAAATTAGTTGTGGGCCTTTTTTAAGTTCGGCTTTACAAACAGCGCAATATTCTTCCCCTTTTTTGATGTAGTTTAATTCACATCTTGGGCATTTAATATAATCACCAGGCATAACAATTCTCCATATATACCATATATATTTTTTCATTGGTCAAACGGTTAACTTGTTTGACTTGCTATATTATATATACATATGAAAAATTTGTAAACTGTTTTTTGTAAATTTTTTAAATTTTATTTTATTTTTTTCCAAAAAAATCAGTTTTTTCGCACTTTTTAACCCGTTTTGCCCTAAAACTAAACTTTTTAACCGTCTATATCAAACTTTTTAAGTTTTGGTATAAGAAGCATTGTGCAAAAATTTCACATTTGATAAAAAATAAATGTGCAATTTTCAAATAAGACGTTTTTGCAGTTCGGGTATTAAAAGCAAAAGAGTTCGACTTTAGTGCGTCAGTAATAGGGATTATTACTGACGCACTAGTTATATTTGCCTATCGGCAAGTTATATTGCTTTCGCAGTTATATTTTGCTAACGCAAAGTGATATTTTCACTTATAGTGAAAGATAGGCAAATATAATATAACTTTGACCACAGGTCAAAATATCACGCAAAACTTGTTTTGCATATCACTTTTAGCCACAAGGCTAGAAATATAACTAATAAATATTTTCTCTTTTGTGGTAAAGATAAAGCCCACCATATTTCGCTTTTTTGCGAAGCATAGTGGGCTTTACTTTTGTGATAAATTAAAAATTCCTTGTATGAACTCCAAAAATAGAAGCCCTTTTGCTAGAATAGTTAAATTGTTTATCTAAATGGTTTATTTTTCGTTTAGTATATTTTTATAATTAAAAAATCGGTTTTGGCTTTTGAATAAAGCCATAATCCTTAGTGCATTAGTTACATTTTTTCTAACAGCATTTTATCGGCAACTAGCGCAATAAATTCGCCGTTCGTCGGTTTTTCTGCGCCGATATACGCGCGCACGCCTAAAATAGAGTTGATACTCTCTATTCTACCCCTATTCCAAGCAACCTCTATGGCGTGCCGAATAGCACGCTCGACCTTAGATGCGCTAGTTTGATATTTTTCGCCTATCAGTGGGTAGAGTTTTTTGGTAATGTTGTTGATTATCTCGGGATTGTTGACAGCCATGATAACCCCTTCTCTTAAAAACGAATAGCCCTTAATATGCGGTGGTATTCCAACGTTGATAAAAATTCTACTTACCTTTTCTTCAAGCGTCATTTTGTGAATACTCTCGCTAACTTCTTTAGCAGTCAACGGAGAACTTTCGCCAAAACTGTCTAGCCGTTCGATAAGAAGATCAAAGTTAACCGGTTTTGCAAGGTAATAGTCAGCCCCACTAGCGCTACACTTAGAAATTATTTCTTCGCTAATTAGAGAACTTAGCACCACGATTTTAGTGTTTAGGTTTAACGCCTTAACTTTTGCAATAACACTTAAACCGTCGTACCCAGCAATGACCAATTCGGTAATTAACACGTCGGGCTTTTTATCCTCGATCATAAATATCGCAGATATCCCGTCGACTGCCATACCACAAACTTCGTAATCTTTAGAATTTTCAAACATTTTCGCTAGTTCTTCATTTTGCTCTTTTGTCGCTTGTAGTAAAAACACAGTCTTTTTGTTCATACTAATTCTCCTAAATTACTTTTGTAATTACATTGTACTACAATTTAATTATAAAGACAAGCGTTTTATAGCATTTTTGTACAAAATTCGTCTTAATTTTGTACAAAAATATTTTCGCTAGTGTTTTACTAGCGATTTTCGACATTTTTCAAAACTGATTTTTAATATTTTGTCGATTTTTAGTGAATTTTGTACAAAATTCACTTTTGTTGACGAATAAAGGCTATTACAAAATTCGACAAAAGAAAAAGCACCTTTTCTAATGAAAAAGTGCTTTTTTAATTTAGTTAATAACTTTGATTATTTTGAAAAATATTTATAAGCAGAAGTATATAATGCTTTTACGTTGTTATTTATCATTTCGTCGATAGAATCTCTATCTTCGGCATTTTTGAAAGTTTCAAAAGCCGATTTGTTTTCTTCGTATTCGTCCTTGAAGCCTTCTGCTTGTTCTTTTGAGTGGCAATATTGAATACCGTCTAATTTCATATATAATTTAACTATTTCGATTGCCTTATTGTACTTGCCGATAAGCGCTGAAACGTCTTCAGAAACTAACTTTTTAACGTCTTCGTCTAAAGCGTTATATTCGGTTTCTGCTTGGCTTAAAGCAGTCTTAAAGTCTTGGTCTTCGTCAGTTCCAGTTAATCCACCTTCAGGAAGTTTGCCGTTTAGAGCGTTGATTTTTGCAGTTACGATGCTTGCCTTATCAGCGTCGCTAATTTGAGCAAGTAGACCTGCGCTTCCTTCCAAGTATAAGATTGTATCGTCCTCTTCGTCAGCCACTACTTTAGCGCCTAAATCCATATATTTAATATAACTTGCGCCGATAGCAGTGTTATCGCAATAGAAAATTTTATTATCTTTTATTTCTGGGTTAAACCAAGTGGTTGCAACAACGTCTTCAGAAACTCTTACTGCCTTACCAAAGTCTTCGTCGCCAGCATTTACTGATACTCTAGCAATTTGATTTGCAGTGTTGTAGTAGTAAACGAAATCGCCTTCTTTGAAGAGAAGAGTTCCGATAGAATCTTTTGCCATGATAGGCTCTTTAATTATACCGTCTTTTTCAGTTAAAGTGGTTTTGTAAAGCTTGGTGTCGCCAAGAACGTAAACTTCGTCTAAATCTTCAATGATATTAGTTTTTGCAACGTAAGTATCGTTTACGATTTCAGTCTTTGTAGCGTTAGCAAAACCTAAAAGGTCAGCAACCTTAACTGCGTAAGTTTTTGAAAGGTTAGTTGCAAGGGTTTCTTTATAGAATAAATACTCGTCGTTAACTAAAGTAATAGCAAAAGTTTTGTCGTCAATTCTAACGTCGCCTTCGCCTTGACCCTTACCGTCAGCAACAAGGGTAATTTGCTTTTCGCCAGCCTTGATTGCGTAAATGCTGTTATAGTTAGCAGTAGGTCTTGTGTAAGTTGGGTTCTTTTCAGCCAATTCTTGGTCGTACTTATCGGTATAAACGGTAGCAGATAGCACTGCGATAATGCCGTTTGAACCGTCAGCATCTAAGAACACGTACTTATCGAGCGAATAATAGTTTTCTTGTTCGCCGTCAGTCTTGATAACTTCGTAAGCTTTGTTGTCGCCCGTGTCGTAGCACATAATTGCGCTGTTTTCAGTATCGTAATAATAAATGCAAACCGCGCCGTTGCCCTTAACTATTCTATATTCAATACCGATATTGTCAACGGTAAAGAAAGTATCCGTTTGACCACTTCCGTCAAGCTTAGTTCTAGCGAAAACCAACTCGTCGCTAGCGATTTCGCCTTGAGAGTTCTTTTCGGTGCTTGGCGTACCGTAGTAAACGTACTCACCGTCGATGAATAAACCTGCGCTAGAGTTAGAAGCGACGAAAAGTTTAGGAACGACGATTTCGGTCTTAGAAAGGTTAGACTTTTCAGCAACTAAAAGCGCGCCCTTAACAGGAGTGCCTAAAGTGTTGTCGCTATTAGAGTCAGCCATACCGTTGATAAAGTAAATGTACTTTTCAGTTTCAGCGATAAAGCCACCGTTTTCCACTAAGCTACCAGCTTTAGAAGGAGCAAGTGAAATGGTTGAGCCAGACCAGTTGTTGTTAGAACAAGCGAGAAGGCTTGAACATAGCATGCAAATAACTAGCATTGTGCAAATAAGTTTGGTTAAAATCTTTTTCATATAATCTCCACTTATTTTTGGTAAACTTTTTAATTTTACCTGAATATATTATTTATACAACCTTGATTAAACTGTATCGATTATATATTATACATTATATATAAAACTTTTGCAATTATTTTTTTGAATTTTTTTCTTTTTTAGGAGTTTTAAAATGGATAAATTTGGCTTTTTCAATCTTTTAAATTCTTTTTTTCCCAAAAATTTTCAAAACGATCCAAAAGACGAGCCGAATAAACCCAATTCGCCCGATTTTTTAACCGACCTTTTTTCTAATATTTCCAAGCAAAACCAACAAAATTTCTCATCAAATAACCCTACCCCGAACGGCGCAACTAATACTTCAGCAACACCTAACTTAAACGCCACTAAAAACTCTTCAAACCAAAACGCCGTAAAAACCTTTGCCCCACTCCAACACGGCATGCTTTCCACCATGGCTAACCACGACCATTTTGTAAAAAGAGTCAAAGAAAAACATAAAACCTAATTTTCTTACCCCTTTCTTACTACTAGTGCCCCTATTTTTTGCCCTAACCCCCTTTTATCCACCAATTATCCACTCAAAAACACTCTTTTTATAAAATTTTTTGTTGATTAGTCAACATTTTTCATTTGTATATAGATTTTTGCTTGAAAGTTTAGCGTAAATTTTGTATAATAGGTTGTATATAAAAAGTTTGTAGAGAAAAACATGGGAAAAGATTTAAATAAAGAGTTTAAGTATAGAAAGATAAAAAGGCCTAACGTATTGCTCGCATGGCTTCTTCAGCGTGCCTTTAAGTGCGTTAGCAAGAGTCGAAGAGTGCATTTTGATTACCAAGAAAGTTTCTTGCCGTTAAAGAAAAAGCAAGTGGTATATCTTTGCCAACACGCCTCGCACGACGATTATATGTACGTGCTTGCAGGGATTAAGCACTTAAACGCACATTTCGTTTGTGGATATCAAAACGTCTTTCAAAAGTATTTATATACCTTGCTTAAGCACTCGGGGGTTATTGCAAAATTCCTTTATCAACCGGATATGCAAGCCACTAAACAAATACTTCAAGCCTGTAAAAACGGGGGCAGTTTAATACTCTTCCCCGAGGGCATACAGTCGACTAGTGGCTCGTCACACCCTATTAACCCAGCCACCATGAAACTTTTGGAAAAGTTAAAATTGCCCGTAGTTTTGGTTAAAATCCAAGGCGCATATTTTACCAGAACGAGATATTCTACCGATATCAAAAAGGGTAAGATTACCGTGTCGTTTTCTAAACTGTTTGACCCAAATGATTTTGAAAATCAAAATACCGATCGTCTATACGATAAATTGTTAAAAGAGTTTAAGTATGACGAATTCAAACTAAACAAGGTTAATCGTGTTGCATTTAAGGGTAAAAAGCCTAATATTTTTGGACTTAATACCATTATATATAAATGCCCACACTGTTTGGGAGAGGGCGTGTTCTCAACAAACGGCGATACTATGACTTGTTCAAGTTGTGGATTTAAGGTTAAAATGGACGAGTATTACGATATTTACCCACTAAACAAAACCTTGCCGTTTGAAAATACCGATATTTGGTACAAGTGGCAAAGGGAACAAATAAAGAAAGAGATATTAAAAGACAATTTCTCCATATCTACAAAGGTTGAAATTCAAATTATAAACACTCAAAAGTTAGACAGTGACTATTCGCTAAAGACCATGGGCGAAGGCAAGTTGACCTTGACCAATAAGGCTTTGGTTTACGAAGGCAGTTACGACGGACAAGCCGTGACCATGAACTTTGACGTTAAATCGGTTTATTCACTGGTAATGTCTTTAACTTATAAAATGGATTTATATTACAAAAACGATTATTTCAGTTTCACACTGAAAGAAAATAAAGAACTCATGATAAAATGGATGCTAGCCGCCGAAGAAATTCACAATTTATACGACCTCGCATGGCAAAAAGTTAGCGACGAGGTGTATGATGTTGCGCAGTAGAAAAAATATTATAATATTATGTATAACCTTTTGCGTTTTGGCTTTTCTCGTAGCCTTTTCAATATATAATTGGCAAAATATTGAATATTTATTTACCCACCTAAACGTCGGTGCAGACTTGCTAAAAGACTACGTGTTGTCGCTCGGCGCTGTCGGGGTTATTTGCATGTCGATAGTAATAATCGTTTGCTTTTTCTTCCCCTTTATATCGTCAACCCCTATACAAGTGGTTTCGGGGGTTAGTTACGGCTTGCCTCTCGGCACTTTGCACGTTTTGGCGTCGGTTTTTGCCGCAAGCCAAATCTTGTTTTTATTGACTAGATCTTTTAGGGTTTTTAGTACTAAAAAACAAATACAAGAAAGAGAACATATAGAACAAAGAATTAAAAACAGTAGAATTAGTATTTTATACTTTGTTTTCCTTGCATATCTTACCCCGTTTATTCCCTTTTTAATAATACACTCGGTAGCATTAAACAGTGGAATTTCTTGGTGGAAATATTCGCTAATCGTGTTGCTTGGTCCTATATTCGATATAATTTGCACCTTGTGGGTAGGCATTAAGATTACAACTTCGTCGTCGCCTATCGTTTCTTACGTTATTTTAGTTTTAATCGTCGTCATAGTTATTCTATCGACGGTATATAAAAATAAAATGGTCGATTTTATTTTTAAGCCAAAGAAGGAGAAAGCAAATGAGAAACAACAAGGAAAAGCAGACTAACCCTTCGGTATCCCAAATACAGTTCGGGCTTAAAAGTTTTTTAACCGTATGTGGAATATTGATAGGCGTTATGCTGGTAGTTGGAATTTTAACCTTTATCATACCGGCAGGCGAATATAACGACGGCAAGTTTACGGCTATCGAAAGCACCACTCGCCTACCCGTTTGGCGTTGGATTACTTCACCTATCGAAGCGATTATTAGGGGCGAAGGCAACTTTAATATTATTCAAGTTATTATAGTTCTTTTGGTTTTGGGTGGAACTTTTATGGTTCTAGACCGAACGGGTGGCTTATATGCAACCGTGTCTTTAGTGGTTGATAAGTTCTTCAACAAAAGATATTTAGCAATTTGGATTATAACCTTAGTAATGATGCTGTTATCTTCTTGTTTTGGACTTCAAGAAGAATTGCTCATCTTGTTTCCATTATTTTTATCGTTTTGTAAGGCGATGAATTGGAGCAAACTCCAAGCCATAAGTTTAGTTTTAATAACTACGGGCGTTGGCTTTACGGTTGCGTTATTCAATCCTTTTACCATAGGTTTAGCAACCAGCACTTCTCAAACCCCCGTTAGTATTTTGGACGGGCTTTGGTTTAGAATTATGCTTTTCGTCGTTTTCTACTTTATTACTTGTCTATATTTAATTCGCATGGCTAAAAAGGACGAGAAAAAGAATAAAGATAAACCTTTAATCAACCAATTCGCTAGCCTTCCAAAAGAAGTTAAGGACGAGTTTAAGAAAAAAACCAAAATGATCTTAATTCTTTTCGGCTCGGCGCTCGGCGTAATAATCCTTGCTAGCGCAATACCGTTTATTGCAGAACTCGGTATCGGCATGGTGCTTATGGCTGTGGTGTTCGTAATCGGCTCGTTTATAATCGGCGCAAAACTTTTGGGTGGAGCAAAAACTACCTTTTCTTGTTTCTTTAAGGGCGTTAAAACTTTAGCGCCGTCGGTAGTTGTGGTTATGCTCGCTTTTAGCGTTAAATATATAGCAGAACAAGGTCAAATTTTAGATACGCTGTTTTTTTATTGTTATACTTTCTTGTGTTCACAACCACCTTTTGTTGCAGTAATTATATTGTATCTAATAATTTTAGTGTTTGAATTTTTTATCCCAAGCACTTCGGCAAAAGTTTCTTTGCTTATTCCACTATTGACCTTAGCGCCTATTCCAGGTCTTAGCATTAACGTTATTATTTTAACCTTCCTTTTTGCAGACGGTTATACCAACGTTCTATTCCCTACCTGTGGAACGCTAGTTATAGGCATAAGCCTTGCCGAAGTAGGTTACTTAGAGTGGTTAAAACGAACGGGATTGTTCCAAATCTTGCTTTTCGTAGTGTCTAGCGCATTTTTGATTTTAGCAATTTATATAGGATTATAAATAAAATATTAGTCTTTATGGTCGATAAAGTTATTCTATCGACTACAAAGAAAAATAAAACGGTTGATTTTATTTAAACCAAAAAAGGAGAAAGAAAATGGAGAACAAAAGAGAGAACACGACTAATTCGTCTGTTTCTGAACTGAAATTTGGATTAAAGAGTTTTTTAACAACTTGTGGAATTTTGTTAGGAGTTGTGATTTTCGTTGGAATTTTAACCTTTATCGTACCAGCGGGAGAATACGACAAAGATAATCAATTCATGCTTATCGAAACCTCTAGTCGTCTACCTGTTTGGCGATGGATTACAGCCCCTTTCGAAGCCATTTTATGGGGCGAAGGCAACTTCACCATTATTCAAGTTATAGTAATCATCTTGGTTTTGGGTGGAACTTTTAGAGTGCTAGATCAAACGGGTGGGCTATACGCAACCGTGTCTTTGGTCGTTGATAAGTTCGCTAAAAGAAGATTTTTAGCAATTTGGATTATCACTTTAATAATGATGCTTTTATCTTCGTGCTTTGGCTTACAAGAACAACTGCTCATTCTATTCCCACTCTTTTTAAGTTTTTGTAAGGCGATGAATTGGAGCAAAATTCAAGCGATTAGTTTAGTTTTAATAACTACGGGCGTTGGCTTTACCGTTGGACTATTCAATCCTCTCACTATCGGCTTAGCATCAACCAGTGCAGGCGTTAGCATTTTAGACGGATTTTGGTATAGATTGATTATTTTTGCACTTCTTTTCGTTGTCACTTCTCTATACCTTGTATTTATGGCAAAGCGTGACGAAAAGAGAAACGGTAACAAGCCTATCGTAAACGAGTTTGCTACACTTTCTCAAGAAGTTAAGGACGAGTTTAAGAGAAAAACCAAAATGATAGTAATACTTTTCGGCTCGGCGCTCGGCGTAATTATTCTTGCAAGCGCAATACCGTTTATATCAAAACTCGGTATCGGTATGGTGCTTATGGCAGTGGTGTTCGTGGTTGGCTCGTTTATAATCGGCGCAAAACTTTTGGGTGGAACAAAAGCTACTTTCAAATGTTTCTTTGAAGGCGTTAAAACTCTAGCGCCGTCGGTAGTTGTAGTTATGCTTGCGTTTAGCGTTAAATATATTGCAGAAGAAGGCAAAATTTTGCACACGCTATTTTATTACTGCCACACCTTCTTGTGTTCGCAACCACCTTACGTTGCCGTACTAATTTTGTATGCCGTTATCTTAATTTTTGAATTCTTTATTCCAAGCGCATCGGCAAAAGCAGTTTTACTTATTCCACTACTTACGCTCGTTCCTATCCCAGGTCTTAGCGTTAACGTTATAATTTTAACCTTCCTTTTTGCAGACGGTTATACCAACGTTTTATTCCCAACTTGTGGAACGCTTGTTATAGGCATAAGCCTTGCCGAAGTAAGCTACGTAGAGTGGTTGAAAAAGACGGGGTTATTCCAACTCTTACTTTTAGTTATCTCTTGCCTATTCTTACTTTTAGCAGTTTATATAGGACTATAAAGTCTTACGGCAAGTTTAGAGTTATGGTTGCCCTATGGGCAATGATATTTTGACCGTTGGTCAAAAATGATAGTTGCTTATCGCAACGTGATAACGCCTAACGGCGCATTGTGGTATAATTAAAGAAATTTATACCGAAACTTTTACCAAGTAAAAATATCACTTTGGCGATAGCCAAAATATAACTACTTATGAAATAAGCAATATAACTTTTAGACAAAGTCTAAAAATATAACTAAAAACGCCCAAGTTTAACTTGAGCGTTTTTTATTAGTCTTTTTCTATTTTGGTTTTTTCTACGTTTGGAAGGATAAAGTTGTTATAGGCGTAATCCCATAAAATTTTAGAGCCTTCTTGAGTGTGAGAATTTCTATTTAGTATTTGCGAAAGTTTAACCTTATGTTCCACCCACGAAATGCCGTCAGTGGCGTCGTTTAACATCATAGGTTGAAAGCAGTCTAAAGTTCTTGCAAACTTTGCTTCGGGCGTTTTAATCTCTTCAAATTCACGCCATAAATCGTACATTTTTTGGGCTTGGTCTTTTGGCAAAATATTAAAAAGCCTATCGGCGCAAGCCTTTTCCCTTTGCGCTTGGGTCTTTTTAGCATCTTCGTCATAGCAGTAAGTATCGCCTGCGTCTATCTCAACTAAATCGTGTATGAGTAGCATGCTTATAGTTTTAAGAACGTCAATTTTCTCGTTGGCGTATTCGGATAAAAGTAAGGTCATAATCGCCATATGCCAAGCGTGTTCGGCATCGTTTTCTTTGGTTTTACCGTCCGTTTTATAAGTTTGCCTACCTATAAACTTTTCCTTGTCTATCTCTCTTAAAAAATCTACTTGACTTTGTAATCTTTGTTTATCCATAATTTTTTTATTTCTAATTTTTATATTCCTAAGGCTGTGACACAGAGAATAGTTGATTTCAGCTGAAATTTATTTTCTGCGTTTTGACGAGAAAATTGCAAGAAAGACAAGTTTTCTTGCAAGGGCGAATACTTGAAAAGTATTTAACCGAGCAAAAAACAAAGTATTTCGCAGTTGTTTTCCGTCAAAAATCAACTAGGTGATGCGTCACAGCCTTTTTCTTATTTATTGATAAATTTTACAGCAGTGCCGTACACGATAACTTCTGCAGCACCCTGCATAACTGCAGAAGATGCGTATCTAATATTAATAATCGCATCTGCACCAAGTTCTTCGGCTTCTGCAACCATTCTTTTTGTTGCAAGTGCCCTAGCTTCGTTCATCATTTGGTTATAAGATTTCAATTCGCCACCAACTAAAGTCTTAAAGCTTTGGGCAATATCCTTTCCTATGTGCTTTGATTGAATAGTACTACCCTTTACTAGAGTAAGCGTTTCTAATTCTTTTCCCGTGATAAAATCAGTATTTACTAATATCATCTTCTTCTCCTTTTTTTATCTCTTTTATTCTTTCTATACAAACTGCAACCATAACTATCGAAAGTGCTACGGGTACAATTCCAAACACGTACTTTAACACCGTTGGCAAAACGGTTATCAACACGCCGAAATAAACGGTGTAATATAACAACATGATGACCGTCACCACGATTGGTGCAACCATTTTCTTTTTGTTTTTATCTTTCATATTTTTTCTCGCCAAAATTTAATTTTGTTTACTAATATTAGTCACGCTAGATATTTGTGGTGGAATAGATAATGCCACTTTTCCGTCAAACGAAATTATTATTTTATCGTCAACGCTAAATTTAGTGCTAGGCACGTTAACTTGAACCTTTTCGCCAACCGAAAAGCACCCGTTGCCACTATCGACCACTTCAACTAAATAGCCTTTCTCGTTTAATTCAAGCACTTTTCCCGTAAAGTAAGGGTTTAGAATATCGTGTTGCTCTTCCTTATTACAGCCAAAAAGCGCAAAACAACAAATTATACTTAATATTACTAAAAAAATCTTTTTCATAAAGACTATCCTTTGTAAAAATAAATCTTCTATACCTATAAATAATTTTATCGCTTGAGTTCGGTATAGTATTTATTGAACCTTTTTTTGTTGAATATTATAAACTTATACCATTCGCCACTAGCCATACGCAAGGTTGCAATAGGAAAAACAATCCACTTCCAAGAAAGTTCACAAACTTCATTGAGTGGCAACACTAGATTTTTGTACCTTTTATCCACAGTAAGTTTATTAGTCCTATACGAAATTGCGCTATCTTCAAGGCAAATTCCACCGCCTATTATTCCATTATGACATATTAGACTACATACGAATGATTTTTTCATTTTCCACTACTTTATCCTTTATATCTACTTAGAATATTCCACCGTTATATTTTTTCATAGCGTAAAAACTGATGGCAAGACCTATCACTAGCCCGATAACTAAAATAACCATGCCTATTATAGCAAAAAGGTCGTTTTGCAAAAGTTTAGCAACAAAGTTTAACGCACCCATTAAAATTAGGGCAATTCCTATTATAATCGTGCCAAGCCCAACGAGTTTACCAAACGGCAATCTATCTTGTTCTTTAACACGGTTTCTATGATAAAAGTGTAGTGACGAAATATTTCCCGTCCTGTTAATTGCACCTAAAATTATACAAACTACGCCTATTATTGCTGTAATTATACTTTCCATAACCTTTTCTCCTTATTTTTTATTATATCATACTATTTTCAAAAAGTAAACAGGAAGAATAATTCTTTATAAATTGAACTGTCCTATTAAATAAAATCTAACATTATAACTTGACGAAAACAGTAAACGACGCACTGCGACGTATATAATGCAAAGAAAAAGCCACCAAATAATTGGTGGCTTTTGATTGTTTGAAACAAATTATCTCTTTGAGTTTTGGCAACGCCGTTTCATATCGTGAATAGCGTGAAATATCGTGTGATATCGTAGCTTTATCGTGTGATTTCGTGCGATATCGTGAATATCGCACGATAAAGTGTTGCACCAAATTTGCACCAAGATTGCACCAACATTTAACGCTGTTCTGCTCGACAAATTGGGAATTGGCTATAAGACCTCTTGCCCTTTTGCAATAAAATAAACTTCTTGTATTGCCGCAATGGTTGCGAGTAAACATATTGTAGCAACGCTATAAATGGGTTCAACCAAAGTCAGCGACAACGGAAAAAAAAACAAAGCGAATCCCGTAATTTTGTTTAACACGCTATGTATTGATATTAGTTTTTTCTTGTGAATAAAGACTAACGCAATATTAAATATCTTAATCAACGCAACAACGATAATCCACACCCATAAC
>SVHP01000056.1 GCA_015055735.1 Clostridiales bacterium
AAGATTTCAGTAATGGAACACGAGCCGCCGACGGAATATAGTACTTTTTCTAATTATTTTTCTTGCGATATAGTATTTAAAAACGACCTGGGAAGAATGATTGATTTTATTACCGTAAAATCTGCTAGGCTCAGTTGCAATAAGGGTGCATTCACTGATGAAAATTACGAACAACATTTCAGCAAAATGCTATTTAATTACAGTGATAAACCCGCTATTGTTCGTTTAGGGACGTCTGGTGAATATATTGCCTTGGTCCAACTATATCAAAATGATCTAAACGAAGAAGAGATTTCCTTTTGGCTACAAGACGAAACATTAAATTGGATTTTAACATTCAAATATACTCTTTCGAACAGCTGCGGAGTTTCAGTTGATTTTGAATCACAAATCATTTTTAATATTAAACCAACCCCTAAAGAAATACCTATAGCGCTAATATGTGAGCCAGACGTTAAACAAATCGTAACCTGGCAAAGAAGTGAAATAACCGTATTAGAAGGAGAATAACTAATGAAAAATCACGGGTATATTTATATTTTAACAAATCCGTCGTTTGAGAATTACATAAAAATCGGATACGCTACCGATATTGAAAAGCGATTGGAAGAATTAAACCGTAGCGAGTGTATTCCCTTTGCTTTTAGGGTGTATGCGACGTATGAGGTTGAAACGACGCTGTCTGATAAAAAGGTTCACGGGATAATCGACCAACTTAATCCCCACCTTCGCTCTATCGAAACGTTCAACGGCAAAAAGCGTGTTCGTGAATTTTATGCTATGACACCAGAAGAAGCGTTTGCACTTTTGCAAGCGATGGCTGAAATACATAACTGCACGGACAAGTTAAAACTTGTTCAGCCGACCGCAGCCGAAAAGAAAGACGAGGCTGTTGCTGAAGAAATAGAAAAAACTACCCGTGGCGAATTCTTTTCTTTTGAAAAGTGTCATATTCCCAAGGGCGCAGTTTTGGAATACATTAAGGACAGTTCTATTACCTGCACGGTGGTTGATGACCGTAAAATCGAATACCACGGCGAAATTATGTATATGACTACGCTTGCAAAAATGCTTACAGGTAAAAAAACGGGTATCGCTGGACCGATATTCTTCAAATACAAAGGCAAAAACTTGCAAGAATATTATAACGAATTTCAAGTAAAACACGAGTAATTTAAATTATACAAAGGAGAAAACATGAATATTACTTTTCTAATAGGTAATGGGTTTGACATTAATCTTGGTTTATCAACAACATATTCTAATTTTATAAATTATTATAAAACATTAGATTGCAGCACGGAAATTTTAAAAAAGTTTCGCAGTCATATAAGAGATAACGAAGAATTATGGAAAAATGCAGAAATAGCGTTAGGTAAATATACTTCTGATTTTGATGAAGGCAAAGGTATGGATTTTTCAAAATGTCATCAAAATTTTTGCGAAAACCTAGTTGAATATTTAAGAGAAGAACAAAAACGCTTTGCTTATCAAAAACATGGTGATAAAATTATTGATACTTTTGTTAGTCTAAATCAACTCACAGCACCATTTCCAACTGAAGAAAAAAATATTCTTGCTAGTTTATATAAGAAATTTCAAAACGAGGCAATTACATTTAACTTCATATGTTTTAACTACACTTCAACTTTAGATGCTTGCTTGTCAACCGTAAAAAGCAAACCTAGTGCTCTAGGTCAACATAAATATGGTAATTCCATTCTTAATCACTCAATAGGAAAGATTTCTCATGTACACGGTACTCTTGACAAAGATATGATTTTTGCAGTTAATGACGAAACTCAAATTGCAAAACCCGAAATATTTAATTTTGAAGATGGCGATATTGATAAAAATTTTCTTATTAAACAAAAAGCAAACATTTCCTATTTAGAAAACACAGACACACTAACAAATCAAATTCTACAAAACAGTACAATCATTTATATATATGGGATGTCATTAGGAGAAACTGATAAACTTTGGTGGGAAAGAATTAACAACTGGTTACGCGCTAGTACTGACCGTCATTTAATAATATACGATTTTAATATGCCTCCCAAAGGCGTTTATTCGTTGCCGTATCAAAAAGCAGAAAGAAAAAAGAAAAATGAAATATTAGCATATTCATCATTTGATAAAAGCACAAAAACACTACTTTACCAAAGAATACATATAACTGGAGAAAATATATTTAAAGGAATAGCAGGAATTGCAGAACCTGTGGAAAAACACATAGATACTATAGAAGCAACTATAGATGAAGAAAAACGCAAAGCAGTATAACACATAATTTGTCAAAAACTTAAACGGCCGAGAAATCGGTCGTTTTTTTATCGAACTATTTTAGCGAGAAAGGCTCCTTCTTGAAGAGTTCCTATTTCAAATATATAACCATTAGCAGTCTTTGTTGCGTTGGTTCGGGCCAAAAAACTTTCTAACGTGTTTTGTATTACATATCGATATTCACATTGATGGTGGAACTTCGTACCCTTCTTAAAGTAATGTTTATGAGATTCGTTTCCAATAATTTTACCTATTTCTTCTGGAGGTAATTCATTGTCGCTATAACAAACATGTCCATAAATTAGACCTATTCCTTTTGCTTTACAATATTGCAATAATTTTTCTTCAAAAAACTTTTTATTAACAAATACTACAAATAATTCGGCTGTGTTTTCTCCAAAATCGTCATAAATTTTAGGGTCTATTATAAAAGTTTCACCCTCATAAACAAACCTAGGTGGGTCGGAAATGCAAAAAATAAGACTTTGTGTATTAGCACGTAAAACGGTATAATCCACTAATTTCTTATATTTTGTTTCTCCTTCTTCCTTACAATACAATATTCCAGGACCATTAATAAAACCTTCATTATTGTCTCCACGTCCTTGTTTTTCTAAACCAATAAAATAACTTAAGGGGCAAACCTGTATTTGTCCCAAATCATAAAATGCCTGGGCATATTTTTCTTTAGAAAAGTATTTAATATACCAATCACCATTCCTAAAAGTTTCAATATTTATTTCCATAAATAACTCCTGAGATAAATCAAGGCCACATTATAAATGTAGCCTTAAATTTTGGTGTTCCCACAGGGAATCGAACCCCGAATTGAGCCTTAGGAGGGCTCCGTTATATCCGTTTAACTATGGAAACGTATTTTTTATTATTTTACTACAATTTTCTATTAACTGTCAAATGTAAACGTGCAAAAAGATAAAATATGGTATATTATATTTTTACTAAGTCAATAATTATATCAAGCTTCAATTCACTATTTGTCGCTTAATATTCATAAGTTGTAATAAGGACCTTATTCTTCCTTTTGCAGTCAACTTAAATTCCGCAAGGTTTGGAGAAAATATGATTAAACGAGGCGAACTATATTATGCCGACCTAAGCCCCGTTGTAGGTAGCGAACAAGGGGGTATACGCCCTATTTTGATAGTTCAAAACGACACGGGAAACAAATACAGCCCTACTATTATTGCCGCGGCGATTACAAGCCAACTTGGAAAGGCAAAATTGCCCACGCATATAGAACTTAACGCCAACGAATTCGGGCTAATGAAAAATTCGGTAATTCTACTTGAACAAATACGTACGCTTGATAAACGTAGACTAAAAGAGCGCATAGGCGAACTACCAAAATCTACAATGCAAAAAGTTAACTCTGCCCTTTTAATAAGCCTTGGGTTTAACGATAAGGACTTTAAAACAATAGAAGTATGACGCATGGTCATACTTCTTTTTATTTACACTTCGTAAATTATGTTCTCTTTTGGTTTTCTCGCCTTTTCTCTAACGGGAATATCAGATTTGCCGATAGCAACTACGATATTGCACACTTCCCCATCTGGCATACCTAGTGCCGTTTTAAGTTTATCGTGGTTTATCCAACCGATAATGCACGTTTCAAGACCCTTGGCTTTAGCGCCGAGAGTAAGATATGCTACTAGTTCGCCTATATCATATTTAACAAAATGATTTCTATCGAACTTTTTCTCAACGTCTGGCTTTAACGTTGCCTGCTTTTCAGACACGGCGATAAACGCCTTAGCCCCCGACACGAACGCGTTACGGCCTCTTTCTTGCAAACTTTCTGCAACGGCTTTAACCTTGTCTTCATCGGTTACAACGTACATTTTCCAAGGCTGACTATTACATGCAGAAGGCGAAAGCATTGCAAGTTCTGCTATTTCCATAACTTCGTTTTTATCTACTGGCTGTTCGTTAAATTCTCTACAAGATTGTCTTGTTTTTACAAGTTCAACAAATTTATTATACATATGCTCACCTATTAATTTTGTTTATTATATTATATACCACAGCAAAACAAAATGCAAGCCAAAACTTTAATTACGCTTTATACTCCAACGCTTTTTCTTTTTTATACCTTTCAAGCGCTTTTAAGTATCGTTCGGAAAGTGTTAAATTATAACGTTGTTTTTCTTCGTAGGAAAGCGTATCAAAGTACTCTTTATCGGTAAGCCTGCCTATAACGTTTGAAACTTCGCCTTCAGAATCTAATAGCGTTTTAACTTTAATATAAAATTCTTGTTCACTGTCCTTCTTTTCTTCTATGCCGTTTGTAACTGTATACGTAAAGTATTCCCTAACCTTTGATTCGGGAACGCCTATGGTTTTGGCTTGTTCAAGTTCTTTTTCAAGATTTTCTCTATATCTTTCCCAAAACCCACTCTTTAAGCGTTTTTTGGCTTCTCTGCAATATTGTTTTAACGACTTTAATTCTTCGCTCATATATTTCCCCTTTCGACAATTTTTTACAAAATATTTTCTTTTATTACTTTTTTCGCATAAAAAGAAAATCTACCGATTTCTCGGTAGATTCTTTTTTAGCCTTTAATGCTTCTCTTTCTAGCTGCTTCAGATTTTTTCTTTTTCTTAACGGAAGGTTTTTCGTAATGTTCTTTCTTACGTAAATCGCCGATTATACCGTCACGAGAACATTTTCTCTTAAATCTTCTTAAAGCGCTATCGATATTTTCGTTTTCGCCAACTCTTACTATAGACATCTCTTTCAACCCTCCTTTGCTCTTAAAGCAGTTCGTTAGCCGTTTTTACAGCATATTTAGTATACTCGTTAACCCAAATTTTGTCAACGGAATTTACACCGTATTTTAAGTTTTTTTAATTTTTACGCTGGTGTCCAGCCCATTTTTTGACCTGAAAGTATATGTATGTGCAAGTGGAACACAGTTTGACCTGCATCATCACCTTGGTTAATCACCAAACGATATCCGTTTTCTAAGCCGAGTTCCTTTTCGAGAGTAGGAATCTTCTTTAAACACTTTCTAACCATTTGGCTTTGTTCTTCATTCATGTCTGCCAAAAGTTTAAAGTGGCTTTTAGGGATACATAAGAAATGGTTTTTAGCCTTTGGATCGATATCTTTTATGATTATCATATCTTGGTCTTCGTACATCTTGGTTGCGGGAATTTCACCTGCAATGATTTTACAAAACAAACAGTTTTCCATTTTTTATTCTCCTTGTATTTCTGCTATCGCCCCGTCTTTATACGGCGCAATAATTTTTACTTTAACAATATCGTGCGAGCCGTTATACTCTTTTATATAAAGCCTTAAATAATTTTCCGAGTAACCTTGATAATATCCGTCCTTAAACTCTTCAAATAAAAAATCTGCCGTTTTATTGAGCATAGAGTTTACAAAACTTAATTTACACTCTTCTTTCTTCTTTATCAAAATACTTTGGCGCGCCTTTTTAACTTCGGCAGGCAAATCTTTCATTTTATAAGCCACGGTTCCACTTCTTGGACTAAACGGGAAAGGATGTATATCTGAAAACTTTACTCTATCCACTAGTTTAATAGTGTCTTCAAAATCATTTTCCGTTTCGGTAGGAAAGCCAACGATAATATCGGTTGTAATACCAGCGTTTGGAAAATATTCTCTTATTAAGTCCACTTTCTCAGCGTATTCTTCTGCCGTATAGTGCCTATTCATCTTTTTAAGCACGGCGTTAGAACCCGATTGCAAGGACAAATGGAAGTGTGGTGCAAAGTTCTTTAACCCTTTTAGCGCAGTTAAAAACTCTTTGGTTATAACGTTTACTTCTAACGAACCTAATCTAATTCTACAATCAACGGCTTTAAGACGCTCTACAAGCCCCGTAAGACCCGTGCCGTTAAAAGAGTATGCCGAAAGATTTATTCCGTTTATAACCGCTTCTTTGGGGCTTAAAACCTTGATTTCGTTTATAATACTCTCTGGGTTGCGACTTCTGCTTCTGCCCCTTAAATACGGGATTATACAATAACTGCAAAAGTTGTTGCAACCATCTTGAACTTTAACGTAAGTGCGCGTTCTGAGCGATTTAACCACGTTAAGTTCTTCAAACTCTAAACTAGGTGGCGACATATGCACACCCGTTTTATCTAACATTTCTAGTATTTTATTTTTTGAAAACGCGCCGGTAACTAGATAAGTATTAGACTTATCAGCAAAAGAAGAATAACTCTTTTCGCTAGCACAACCTGTAAAAATGATTTTTGCGTTAGCATTGAGTTTCTTTATTCTGCTTGCCGTTTGGCGTGATTTTTTTTCGGCTTCTGCCGTAACTGCACAAGTGTTTACTATGTAAAGGTCGGCAGGAACGAGTTTATCGCTTACTTCATAGCCTCTTTCCGATAACCCCGCGATTAACGAATCGCTTTCGCACTCGTTTACCTTACAGCCAAGCGTAAAAACAACGGCTTTCATACTAGTTACCCTTTTTAACAACGAGCGCAGACCACTCGCCTTTAATCTTTTCTTCTACGAAGGTAAAACCTGCCTCTAAGTAGGCGCTACGCACTGCTATGAGCCTATCTGCAAGAATTCCACTCAATATTATTACTCCGTTATTGTTGAGATTTGCGCCTATGTAAGGTGCAAACGCTATCAACACTTCTGCCATAATATTGCACGCTATAACGTCGCCTTTAACGGTATTATCATCTAGCAAGTTTTTAAGCAATACCGTTACGTTATTAATACCGTTAAGTTTTGCATTGTGTTCACTAGCAACGATTGCGCATTCGTCTATATCGGTCATTATAACCTTTTTAGCGCCAAGTTTAGACGCCGTTATGCCTAGTATACCACTACCACACCCCACGTCTAAAACCGTATCTTGACTCTTAACGTATTTTGCCAAATAGTCTACACACATAGACGTAGTTTCGTGTTCACCTGTACCGAACGCCATGTTTGAATCAAGTAAAATTTTAATTTCGCCTTGCTTCGCTTGGTAATCTATCCACTCTGGAACAATTACTACTTTTCCGATATGTATTGGCTTAAAATGTTCTTTCCATTGCTCACGCCAAAGGTCGCCGTCGATTTCTAATTTTCTATTCTCTAACGTGCCG
>SVHP01000007.1 GCA_015055735.1 Clostridiales bacterium
TTTTGGCGGAGAAAGAGGGATTTGAACCCTCGCTGCGCTTATCACACACTACTCCCTTAGCAGGGGAGCCCCTTCGGCCTCTTGGGTATTTCTCCAAAGTTTTTATAAATATTTTATTAAATTATCACTAACTTTATTTTGGGCGAACCTGCTAAGGGAACCGAAGCAGGGGGGCGACGCGTTAAGCAAACAGTCCTGTAAACTGTTTGTAGCCAAAGCCCACGAGTGATTTTATCACGAGAGCGAGGCGCGTTCGGCCTCTTGGGTATTTCTCCAAAGTTTTAGAATTCATTATTAAATTAGTGCATTTCGTTCAAACAACGAATTGCTACTTTTGATATGTTATCATAAAAAAGTTTATTTGTCAAAGTTTTTTTTGCGTTTATAAAACTTTTCTAAAAACTTTATGATATTTTTTTATTTAATTTTCATTTTGCTCTATTTTTTGTTGCTCTAAAGGTTGTTTTTCGGCAGTTCCAAATAAAAGCACGCCACGAATTGCATTATATTTATCATTTCTTATTTTTAGTTTAGTACTTTTCTTTCCGTCGTAACAAATCAAATACCCTTGACTTTTAAGCCCGTTTTTAGCGTTTCTTAAAACGAGGCTTTGTCCTTGATAAAGTTCAGGGAATTCCCCCTTTTCGTCATATACTATTTTATAATCGGGTGCAAGTATAGTTTCAGTAACGACACTTTGTCTAGCATATTTTTCTTTCATTTTTTCGCCGTAAATACTAATCGTTATCTTATTATTATCAGCCACAGCCTTGACTAAAATAGGATTATGGGTATTATTTACAAACCTTAAATCAGCCCAACCAGAATTAACCATAGCGTCAAAAGACGGTGGAACGTAACTAACTGCTAGGCTATGTGGATGATATTCGGTCACCATAAGTCCCGACAAGAGCACGGCGTTATACAAAGTGGTTGAAACTTGACAAACTCCACCACCCACACCGTCAACGAACTCTCCGTCGACTATTATTTTTGCGTTCTTAAATCCCCTTGAAACAGTTCTTTCCCCCACTACATTATTAAACGAAAACTCTGCGCCAACGTCTATAAAAGTGTTATCTAAATATTTGCTTGCCACCTTTATATTGTTCTTTCTTTGTTCGGTCGATGAAATATAAGTCGTGCTAAAACTTGCCCTTAAAACTAATTCTTGTGCTTGCAAATCGTAATACGGCATAGCGTTAGCATTTTTAACGCTTAACGAAAAACAATTTAAACATACGCCAAGCGCTAATATAAATATAATAAGTATCCCACTTTTTTTGCAATAAAATCTTGCCATAATTCATATTTAGTATAAATATTTTGCTTAAAATAATGCAAAAAGCCACTAATTACTAAAAATAGTGGCTTTTGATATATAGTATTTTAATCTAAATTATTTTTCGTCTTTGCAAATTTCTTTGAAATACTTGTAAGTATCTACTTTTAATTCGCCACAAGCCGCTTCGTCACAAACGATAATACCGTCTTTATGCAACTGCAACGCACTTATAGTCCAAGCGTGGTCAACACCACCTTCTACACAATGACGTAATGCGCGAGCCTTATTGTGTCCACTAATGAGTAACATTACTTGTTTAGAATCGCAAACCGTACCAACGCCAACCGAAAGAGCAGTCTTTGGAACTTTATTTGGGTCGTTATCAAAGAAACGAGAGTTAACGATCAAAGTATCTTCGGTAAGCGCACGAACGCCCGTGCGAGAAGTTAAAGAAGTGAAAGGTTCGTTGAATGCTATATGTCCGTCAACACCACTTCCACCCATGAATAAGTCAATGCCACCGTAAGATGCGATTTTATCTTCGTAACGTTGACATTCTGCCTCTAAATCTTCAGCCATACCGTTTAGAATATTGATATTCTCTCTAGGAATATCGATATGGTTAAAGAAATTATCGTGCATAAAGTACCAATAACTTTGGTCGTGTTCTCTTGGCAAGCCAACGTATTCGTCCATATTGAAAGTAACGACGTTTTTGAAAGTCACTTTACCTTCTTTATTCATTTTAATTAGATTTTTATAAACGCCGAGTGGCGAAGAACCGGTAGGCAAGCCTAACACGAAAGGACGGTCTTCCTTATGATTATTGATAGCGTTTGCAATGTGATTTGCTGCCCACAAACTCATTTGTTCGTAATCTTGATTGATAATTAACTTCATAAAAATACTCCTTATTTATAAATTTGAAAAACCTTTTTTAAAATTATACATTTTATTATTTACTTTGTAAAGCGCTTTTTTATTCCTTTTTTGTAAAAAACTAACTCTATATTGTCAAAAAACTTAATCTTCATTTTCATAATATAAATCAGTACCAATAAATGCTGCTTGCGCAAAATCTTTTTCGTTATGGCGAATTATATAATCTATATAACTTTCGATCATTTTAGCCGACAAAACGTAGCCCGTAGGCGTCATATGCCCTAAGAAAAAGCGATCGCAAAAAGCCTTGTCATAAGCTGGCGCATAAGTAAACAAATCGATAAGATAAGTTCTATCAAAAAACTTGGTCAAATCATCTAATCGGTCACGAAAATTTTTACTAATCGCATCATTTTCATCACCGTAACGAGGAAGAGTAATGAGAAAAAATTTTGCGCGTGGTTGTAATTGTTTTAAGCGTTGTATTATTTGCGCGTAGTACCCGATAAAAGTCGGTTTATTATTTTCATAATTATCCTTATCTATATCAGAAATATCGCCGAGTTCTTGTTTTTGCCCTATTATATCGTTAACACCTAGCGCTATTATATAGGCTTGGCAAAGTTTATCTTTTTCCCAAAACCCGTTAGCAGATGCAAAACTTTGCATATATTCTTTTGCAGTCATACCACCACGAGAAAAATTGTAAACCTTTGAACCCGTATCACGCGCCATAACTTGACCCCACGAGTAATCATAGAAATCGTGATATTGTTTTTCGCCCTTATCGTTTCTAGACTCAAATTCTCCCGATGCTAAACTATCGCCTATACAACCGATAGTGCGAAAAATGGAACAATACCCACCGTTTGAAACCATTCTATCCAAAGGCTTTTCATTTGGATCTAAAGCAATAAATTGTTCAATATTCATTTTTAATTCCCCTTATTCGTAATATATAAATATTATATCAACCAAGTGCTTTTCCGTCAAGCATTGACTTTTTATTTTCTTTATTAAAATGTTTTTTCATAATACCCAATACCACCAATCCTAGTATAGGGAAAATAGTGACTACTAATATCCCTACCTTAAAGCCCACTTGTTCGGGGGTAACTGCAAAAGTATTAGACATAGATATTGCCCAATCGGTTACTGCCACGTTATCGATAATAATTCCGAACAGTTGTGGTGCAAAAGACGCGCCAAAGTCCCCACCTGCCGCCATTAAGGCGTAAGCAGCAACGCCAACTCGTGGAATTTTTTCTTCCATAAGAATAAGCGTTCCTGGCCAAAGCATAGAAGTACAAATACCGAGCGCTACACAAGCGATTAAGGAAACCACTGCGTTTGGCGAAACTGCCGCTAAAATATAGCAAAGCACAGAGCCAAACATACTCCAAGCGATAACTGAAAAAATATTTTTACCAAACTTCGCATAAGCCGTTCTAGTTAGGGCGAGTAATACTGCGAAAAGCGCCATACCAAAGACGTCGCCGTACATTTTTGGAATATTTAACGCCTTTTCTGCAAATGCCGAGATCCAATTTGACATGGTATTTTCAGCGCACGCACCAAGAAAAATACATATTACGCAAAGACTAAGCCCAACAGTTCTATGCTTTGACTTTTCCTTGCCTTTTTCCACCTGCCCTATACTCATTTCAGGAAGTTTGCTCTTCATTAGTAAAATCCAAGCGATTATAGGTAAGATTGCCCATAAAAGAGTAAGATAATTCCAATAATTTTTCCCTACGAACTTAACAAACAACGTACTTATCACTACCACGCTAGTAAGCCCATAGCCATATATAGAGTGCAATGCACTCATATCTTTGTCGGGTGTATCGGACGGAAGGGCTGCAATAAGTGGGCTTGTTAAAACTTCGTTAAGCCCAGCGGCAAGTGAAAATATGATTGTACCTATAACTAGCCCCACGTACGCTCGGTTTGGAAAAATAGTCGGTATTATCGCATAAACGCAAAGCCCAAAGGCAGTTATAAAAGGCATGATGCGTATAGTTTTATGTATATTAAAACGTTTGCTAAAAAAACTAAAAATAAGGTCGACCCCTAGTTGCGTACAAAAATTTATTAAAACTAGAGTACCTAAAAGGGTATAACTGATATTATATGCGCTTTGAAAAACCGAAAACAAAATTGGTGGTAAACCAAATACCGAAGCCATAGCAAAAGAAGTAAAATAACAAGTATATTTGGTGCGCTTTGCTTGTGCCTTATTCACAATTTTTTCCTTCCTTTTTACAAACTAGAGTTATTATAATACTTTTACAAACAAAATTCAACTAAAAGCCCTATTGAATTTAATATTGAAAGTATCGAAAACCCATTTATCAATCAAAAAAACCATTAGTTGAACTAATGGTTTCTAATCTCCTTTCTTAAATGCTTTATTATCTATAATAGTTTATAAATGATTTATCCCTAAACCACTACGAATTTCTTTCATGTGAGCTAAATCGTTAGGTTCTACGTCGTTCATTTTCTTTAGTTGACCGATTGCTTTTGGTCGAGTAAATAATACCTGTGCCCAACGCACCACGTGGAAAATAGGCAATAGAATAATTGCTTTTTTCAGTATCGGAAACAAAAATTTCATTTGTTCGGTCGGCAAGAAAATCTTTTTCCAAATAGACTTTGACTTAGCCTTTTTATCGTTAGTTTGACTTGCGTTTGCAGCAACGTCTGACGCCGACTTTTTGCTTTGATTTGCAAGCAAAGAAGATTCCAAGATATGCTTTGCAAGTTTTAATGTAAATTCATCGGCCTTTTCATCTTCAAAGAAATAGTTAGCAACCTTTTCAAACTGTTCCTTAAATTGTCTTAAACCACACTTATCTAATTGTTCGTTTAAGTATTCTTCGTTTAGTTTATACGCCTTTCTATACAAATATATGTCTGTTAAATGGCGAATACCAACACCTGCGCTTTCAGCAAAGTGGTAGGCTGAATGACCTAGTAATGAAATATAGAAAATCTCACGATCCAACTCGTAAAAGTATTTATAGCCGTCCCTTACTCTCGCCCTATCAAACCCCTTGTTTTCAACGCCAAAATATTGTTCTAAAGGCCCAACGAAAATGGTTTTATGAAGTTCAAAAATAGTTCTCGTAGTCGGATAATAAACTATATCGTGATGTTCGTCGTAACGCTTTGTGGCTAATCCTAGTTCATTTACCAACTCTCGTACTTCTTTTAACTCATTAACGTCGATAAGCACGTCACAATCGGAAGCATAGCGCATGTCACTTGATGGGTACAATTTTTTTAGGTGGTAGCCCTTTAACGGCATATATTTTAAGCCACGTTTTTCAAATGCCGAAAGCACGGTTTCAATATCGTATGCACTTTGCACGTCTATCATTACGTGACGGTTAACCGAGCGTTGTATGGCAGTCAAAAACTGTGGAAGAATTTTTTCTTTCACGTTTTCAAGCGCTTTAAATACCACCGTACTCATAGAATGAGTTGCGCAAAGATTATAAAGTTGTTTATAGTCAAGCCCATCGGGAACTATTTCTATCTTCTCGTTTTTAATCGCTTTTTTTACACACTCAACGAAAAACTTCTCGGTAATAGTCACTTAAAATCCAGCCTCCGTAAATAATCTGCTTAAAACTTTCTCCACACCATTTTATCGACCACACCCGTGTAGCTTTGAATAATTTTCACTACCTTTGTCGATACGTTTTCTTCCACGTAATCAGGTACGGGTATGCCGTAATTATTATCGCTATTTAACTCCACAGCCGTATCTACAGCTTGTAAAAGGTGCTTTTCGTCAATCCCTGCTAGCACAAAGCAAGCTTTGTCGAGCGCTTCTGGACGCTCGGTACTAGTTCTTATGCATACGGCTGGAAAAGGTTTTCCTACACTTGTAAAGAACGAACTTTCTTCAGGAAGTGTTCCACTATCCGATACTACTGCAAATGCGTTCATTTGCAAGTTGTTGTAATCGTGAAAACCCAAAGGTTGATTTTGAATAACACGCTTATCAAGCTTAAATCCGCTTGATTCCAAACGCTTTTTACTTCTTGGATGACAACTATATAATATAGGCATATCGTACTTTTCAGCAAGCTTATTGATTGCCGTAAACAACGAATTAAAATTGTTTTCAGTATCGATATTTTCTTCTCTATGCGCTGAAAGCAAAATATACTTTTTAGGTTGTAAGTTTAAGCGTTTTAGCACGTCGCTATTTTCAATTTCAGTTAGGTTATTATGCAATACTTCAGCCATAGGCGAACCCGTCACGTAAGTGCGTTCTTTTGGCATACCACACTCTATTAAATAACGGCGAGCGTGTTCGGAATACGCCAAATTAACGTCCGAAATAATATCTACTATACGACGGTTTGTTTCTTCAGGAAGGCACTCGTCCTTACACCTATTACCTGCTTCCATATGGAAAATTGGAATATGCAAGCGCTTTGCTGAAATTGCCGACAAACAACTATTGGTGTCCCCCAAAATAAGAAGGGCATCGGGCTTACAAGCGAGCATAAGTTTATACGAACAGTTTATAATATTTCCAACCGTTGCGCCTAAATCATCGCCCACAGCGTCCATATACACTTCGGGATCGGCAAGTTTTAAGTCCTTAAAAAACACGCCGTTAAGGTTATAATCGTAGTTTTGACCAGTGTGTGCCAAAATGCAGTCAAAGTATTGACGACACTTATTTATAACTGCCGATAAGCGTATAATTTCAGGGCGAGTACCAACGATAATTAGCAGTTTCAATTTGCCGTTATCCTTAAATTTCACGTCTGAATAATCTAATTTAATTTTGGTTTCCATAGTAATTTACCTCGTATATGATGTGCTTACTCTACAATTTCAAAAAAAGTGTCGGGGTGGTTAGAATCAAACTGTTCGTTCGCCCACATAACCGTCACTAAATTTTCAGTTTTAGAAAGATTTATGATGTTGTGTGTATATCCAGGCAACATATGTACTGCTTGGATTTTATCGCCACTAACTTCAAAATTCAACACTTCGTCCGTACCGATTTTGCGTTGTTGAATTAAACCTTTACCTGCAACCACTATAAAAAATTCCCATTTAGTGTGGTGCCAGTGCTGACCTTTTGTAATGCCTGGTGTAGAAATATTTATAGACACTTGTCCACATTTTTCGGTTTTTAATAGTTCGGTAAAACTACCCCTATCGTCTTTATTCATTTTTAAGTCGAACGCCACTTTTTCTTTAGGTAGATAACTTAAGTAAGTCGAATAAAGTTTTTTTGCAAAACTGCCGTTTGGTATTTCAGGAACAACTAGCGTTTTAGATTGCTCGTGGAATTTGTCTAGTAAATCGACTATTTCGCCAAGCGTAACTTTATGAGTGGTAGGTACAAAATAATATCTTCCGTTTTCTTTTTCAATAGGCGTCAACCCATCGTAATCACAACGATGCCCTTTGCCTTCTAGAAGATCTAACATTTCTGCCACCAAATCGTCTATATATAAAAGTTCAAGTTCGGTCGCCCTATCGTTAACCGTAATCGGTAAATCGTTTGCAATATTGTTGCAAAAGGTAGCGACTGCGCTATTATAATTTGGTCTACACCACTTACCGAATAGATTAGGAAAACGATAAACGCAAACTTTTCCACCACCGTTTTTTTCATAATCGAAAAAAAGTTCTTCGCCTGCTTTCTTACTCTTTCCATACTCGCCGACAGCATAACGACCGATTAAAGTCGCTTGTATAGAAGAAGAAAGCATGACAGGACATTTGTTGTTATATTTTTTTAACGTTTCAAGCAAGGTCGATGCAAAACCGAAATTGCCTTGCATAAATTCTTCTTGGCTTTGAGGACGGTTTACCCCTGCAAGATTGAACACGAAATCAGCTTTTTCACAATATGCATCTAAATCCGTAGGAATACTATCAATATCGTATTCAAAAATCTCTTCAATATTTAGAGTAGGACGAGTTTTGTCCTTTCCGTCTTTTAAGTTTTTCAAAACGGCGCAAAGGTTTTTGCCTACAAATCCTTTTGCCCCCGTAACTAGTATTTTCATAATTTATCCTTAATGCTTTATACCCATTTTGTCAAGTTCTTCACACACGTATGAAAGAGTTAAAAGTTTTTCTTTTACTTCTTCAACCGTTAAAAGAGCTGTATTATTAGAATCAAACTCAGTCAAAGTATTTCTTTCAACGTCGCCGTTGTTAAAATACTTATCGTAATTTAAGCCACGGTTATCGGCTGGAACACGATAAAAATCTCCCATATCAATAGCGTTAGCGCATTCTTCGTTGGTAAGTAGCGTTTCGTACATCTTCTCACCGTGACGAATACCTATAACCTTTATATTTTCTTTGTTTCCACCAAATAGTTCACACACAGCTTCTGCTTGAGTTTGAATTGTACAAGCAGGTGCTTTTTGTACTAAAATGTCCCCACTAACTCCGTGTTCAAATGCAAATAACACAAGGTCAACTGCTTCGTCTAACGACATAATGAAACGAGTCATATTACCGTCAGTAATAGTGATAGGTTGTCCGTTTCTAATTTGGTCAATCCAAAGTGGAATAACGCTACCCCTTGAGCACATAACATTGCCGTAACGGGTACAACAAATTTTAGTCTTTTCTGGGCTTACGGTACGAGCTTTAGCAACGGCTACACGCTCTTCCAATGCTTTTGATATACCCATTGCATTTACAGGATATGCTGCTTTATCAGTTGATAAGCAAACTATGTTTTTAACTCCAGCTTCAATTGCCGCAGTCAAAACGTTTTCCGTACCTAAAACGTTTGTTTTTACTGCTTCAATAGGAAAAAATTCACAAGACGGAACTTGTTTTAACGCCGCTGCGTGAAATATGTAATCGACGCCGTACATGGCATTTCTTACCGATTGAATATCCCTAACGTCACCAATAAAGAATTTTATTTTATCAGCAACTTCAGGCATTTTCGCTTGAAATTCGTGTCTCATATCGTCTTGTTTTTTCTCATCACGAGAAAAAATACGAATTTCCCCGATATCAGTTTTTAAAAATCTATTAAGAACGGCATTGCCAAAACTTCCCGTTCCCCCTGTAATCAAAAGTGTTTTTCCTTTAAATAATGACATACTTTTATTTCTCCTATTTTTCATTAACGATTTCCACCCAAAACATAATAAATTGGTTTTAATTTTTTTATAAAGTAACTTATTCCTATCGAAATTAAAGAGACAAGAATATACGAGTAGACGTAAGATACAATTGTTGGTAGATTTATATAATTAAACACTAATTTCCCCAATAAGAGCCCTACCATTGGATGTACTCCATATATAATCATCGTTGAAATATTTATTTTTAAAAATTTCTTTTTTGTTTCATATATTTTTATCATCATAACCATAAAAGATATAAAAACAAACGGAACAATACATCTTTCATTAAATGAAACAATTTTTCCTTCAAAAAAGAGAGATTGCAAAAATCCAAATATTACAAATAAACAAATCGGAATAAATAATGGTATTTTATTTATATAGTCCTTGCACTTTCTTGTGACATTAGATAATTGCGATAGCCAACAACCACAAAAGTAATAAGCAAAAAAATTAAATTGAAATATTGATCTTTCTAGTCCAGCAACGGTAATATCAACACTAGAACAAATAAACATACCTATTAAGATAGTTGATAACAAGACAATACTTGATATAAATTTGTTTTTTAATATGTAAAATACAATCGGCGCAATTATAATAAACAAACAGAGTTGAAACATATACCACATTGGAAATACATATTCATAAAAAAAGATCCCTCTTAACACGCCTAAAAAACTAAAATCAACGTCAGTATTTAATTGAGGAATAAAAAAATCACCCAATAAATAAAATAAATAATAAATTAGTGACCAAGCAACAAAAGGAAGTAAAACTGTAAAAACACGTTTTTTCATTTTCCTTATTACTACATGAATACTATCCGCATTAATATAAAATAGCCAACCAGAAACAAAAAAGAAAGTAGGGACAGCTGCCGTGCATAACCCATGCAAAAAAAAACTAATAATAAATGCTCCTACGCTGTTTCTCTCACTTATATCAACGTTGTATGAGTGTATCAATACTACAAAAAGTGCACAAATTAAGGGAACTAAATTAAGAAAATTATTGTTTAATAATTTTACATTTTCGCCGTTGCAAGGATTTAATTCGAGCATTGTTCTCATATGTACTTCACTCGATTTTGATCTTTTCACCATTTGTTCTCCTTGTTAGTTTTTTCTTAAATGTAGCAAATATGTTCTTACGTTCTTGATGAGAAAATCCCATTAAGCCAATGATTAGTATATAAACAATTATACAAACTATAACTTTTACAACAAACCCTAACCAACCAATAATTTGTATAAAATAACAAGTCAAAAAACTTATAGCAATAGCCAAAGCAATTAGAGGTAAATACTTTAGATAAACTTTTTTATAAAAGTTTTTCAAATTAAGATTTATTTGCCATTTATAAACTATATTCAACAAAATAAAATTAACAAAATATGCAATACCTATTGAAATAGCTGAACCTAATGCCCCTAATTTTGGTACTAATATAAATGATAATATTATATTTAGAATACCAATCGACAAAAAGCATATTGCTTGATATTTAATTTTATTTTTGATCGATATCAAAGTGTTAGCAATTTGCTGAGGATACATTAAAAGACATGGAAATATCAAAAGCATTACGCAAATTCCACTAATCTTATATTCTTCACCCATCCATAATTGCATAAAGTCGGTTCCAAGTACGGTCAACCCCACGAATAACAACCCCAACACACATATTTGGTAACGCCCTACTTTTTCTAACAAGGCATAAAAACTCTTTTCATCTTTTTGGTGGTCATACCTAGCGACTGTCGGCATAAATAATCCGTTAATAGCAAAAGCAAACGTGTAAAAATATCCTTCTAATTGCGAAGCTGGTGCAAATCTAGCAATTTCCATACTATTAGATACCATACCTAAAATACTAGATGCAAAGTTAAAAATCATCCTTTGCGCAAAAGCTAATATGGTAACCCAAATAGAAAACCCCAATAAACTTTTAAGCATTTCTTTGTTTTTTACGGCAAAATTAGGACGTCCAATTTTAGCAACTTTTAATATAATCAAACGCACCCCAATAGTAATTATGCCAGCTAACGCATTCATAGCTACTAACTCCACTACCCCGTAATCACACAACAGTGCAACGACAACTAATAGTACGGTTAAAACTTTTTGCAACATATCGCATAGTTTTAATTGAATAAATTTTTCATATGCGTTTAATATGCCTGGCAACGGCATAAATGGAAATGAAAAAACACTATATGCACCAAAAACAATATATATTTTCTTTAACGTTTCAATCTCTAATGGTGTTAAACCTTGATATATGTCACCTAAGAAAAAATATACTACTACTAATATCAATGCAATTATAACATCTATAATAAAATATAACTTAAAAACACACCCTAAAATGTCTTTGATAGCAACGTCATCATTTTCTGCTCTAAATTTAGAAACAAAACGTGTGACTGCTGTTGACAAACCGAAATCCATTAAAAAGATTGCAATTAAAGATCCTACAAGCGTATACAAACCATAGTTTGCATCACCTATTTTATCTTTCATCCAAGGCGTATATAACAACGCTGATAACGTACTTACTATAATAGCGAGATAAGATATCACCGCCCCAATCTTTATTTGCTGTGTCTTACTAAAACTTTTCATTTTTGACTGAGCTCCGAACGAATATTATCGTATGCGTGCGGATAAGCTTCTGATAAATCTTTAAAAGTCTTGACGTATCGACCCTGATATATAGCTTCTTTACCCAACTGCACCGTTTGTTCTTTTTCGCTCAATATAAACGTTCTATGATAACGATATGAACGAATAATTTTTGTATCGTTTTGCGCAGCCATAAACATTATCCAAATATCCCCTGTCTTTAGCGCATATTTTCTTATCAAATCAGTATTAAAAGCATCTAAACAAAGTGCGTGCGGTGGCATTAAACATCCTCCACCAGGTGAAGCGAGTATTCTAAAAGAAGGTTTTTTTACACCAATTGGACTAATAGATGACCAGCGACCAGGATTTAACACTTCGCCACTTTCATTTAAGGTAAACACTTGCCCTCTATCACAAATGATACATTTAGGATTGTTTTTCCAAACTTCATACAGTCTAGAAACCACGTGTCTAGGAAATAATATATCGTCGTCAAACATAACTATACATTCATTATCTTTTTGTTCGGGAAGCAATTTATAATAACGTTTATGACCAAACATATTATCGCAATAACGAACTTCTAAACCTATCTTTTGAAATTCCTTTATACTTTCGGGCAAGTCTACACCATCAAATTCTTCAGTCGCTAACCATAACACAACCCTGTCAGGTTTCATAGATTGCATAAATAAGGTGCGTAAAGTATATTGTACTGTATCAATCCTATCAGGAAAAGTAGTAAGGGTAAAAGTTAAGGTAGTATCTCTTGGCTCGCTATTTAACGATAGCGTTTTTATATCAACTTTCTTTACTTTTTTCCTAGCTCTATGTGATAAAGCCTTATATAACAATCCACCGATGATGGGAATTCTTACTCGCTCTGGAATCATTATTCTTTCAAAAAAATCCATTTTCATATTATTAGCCTCTCTTTATATCTTAAACCCAATTACTCTTTCATATAATTTTTCTATTTTTAATTTTCGTGCAATCTTTACTCCACAAAACAAAACTAAAAACAAAACCACCCCAATTGCTATAGCAATTATAGTGTAAACTGCTATATTAATAGGAACTATCCCACAAGAAAACTGTAATGGCACAATGTGTAATAAATATATCGGTAAAGTATTCTTACCAATATTAATTATTAGTTTTGGTAAATTATCCAAAGTAGAAGCGATAGAAACAACTAATAATATCATACAAAGTTGCTTAAATACTGCAGTATATCCAAAATAACTAATTGATGAGTCTAGTATTATATCAACAGCAAGCAGTATTAATAATACTAACAAACTAATACCTGCACGCAATAAACAGCCTTTCTTGTTAAATAACCATACAACGTTTTTAGTTTCAATATATTTACCAATTGCAAAAAATCCTATCCAATTGAATATGTTTAAATATGCAACTGCACCTGAAATATTAAATATAGACATTGATACACGACAAATAATCATTAACAAAAATAAGAAAAGACATATCCTTTCTTTGCTTTTGTCCATTTTAAAATAACTCAAGCCTTCAAACAATAAAATCATTAATGAATAAATTGTCATAAACCACAAATAAGAGTTCCAGCCTATAATCCATTTTAAATAGGATGCAAATTGAAAGCCGTTAGATAATGCGTTAACTAAATAGAATAAACTACCAAACAGTATCCAAGGAATTAGTAATGAAGATAATTTAACCAATCTCTTTTTTAGTCCTACCGCCTTGAAATAATACCCTGCAGAAAAGAAAAATAATGCAACTCCTAAGCAAGCGAACGTATCTACAAGTAATACTAAAACTATATTATCGCTTTTATGAAATGGCGTATGCGCCATCAAAACAGCAAAAATTGCAATAATACGACTAAAATAAAATATATTGCTGATTTTCTTTTCTTGCTCTTTCGTTTTCATTTTTCCCCTTTACTTTTTGAATAGAGTTTTGAACAATAACTTAAATTTTCCATATCTTATTAAATTCCATGCAAAAGAAACTTTTCTCCCAAATTTTTGAAATGCATTCGGGTCATTTTCTTTCGTGCGTAATTTATCATATCGCTTATCTGGTAAAACCACCGTAGGATGTTTCAATGGGAATTCTATTTCTTGAGCAGTAAAGATAAACACGCCTTGACTTGATTTAGGTAAATATTTAGCATCTAACACTGTTGAATGCGTTGCATTTTCGCTCAAGCCAATATTTTGTACCAAATTCTTTTTAGGGATAATTACATATTGAGACTGTAAATGCGCCCCCATTCCAACAATAGATTCCCAATGCGCTATTCCACTCTTTTTATGTCTTTGAGAATATTGTATCCACATATCACTTCTCTTGCCATAATGCTCTTTTAAGTTATCTATATCCTTTTGATTATCTAAAAAAGAATATTGTTCATCCCAATTATCAGCTACTCGCTTCCAACTAGCCCAAGCGCCCGTCCCCGTATAAGCAAACAAATAATCTGAATCACACCAATCAGCTTCATTCAAAGTATTATGACCACAAATGTGACTTATACGTGTGTCGTTTTCGTATTTATCTAACAATTCTTTACAAAAATGAAAATAAGATTGACTTGGAACTTGATCATCTTCTAAAACAATGCACTTATCTACAATAGAAAATGCCCATTTATCTGCGTAAAAAGTTGAAGGATCACAACCTAAATTTTGTTCATTATAATGACGATATACTTGACAATCCCAATCAATATCCTCTGCAATTTCTCTACATTTTTGAATACCAATTTTATCGTCTTCACGCCCTTGTCGTGGGCCATCTTGCCATAAAAGTAATCTTCTAGGTCTAGCTTTTTTTACACTTTCAAAAACTTTTTTGAAAGTATCATCTCTAACGAAAAATATTAATAATACCGAAACATCAATATTCCAACTCTTCATATATCCTCTCCTATCTTTCTATTTTGAATATTTATCAATTAATACTATTCCTAGAGGAACGTATAAAAAGGTCATAATACAAAAGGTCGGAAATTGAATAATCGGATTAATTAAGCCTGTAATAACTAAACTTAAAAAAGCGATGTTAAACCCTTTTTTTCCATCTTTGCTTAAATGTTTCTTTATTTTCTTTTGAGCAACTACTAACATATAAATGAAAGAAACTATACCCAACATACCTAGATCTGCTGCAAATTGAATAAATGATGAATGTGGATTGCTTTTTAAGGTATAATTACCCCAAAATGGACTTTGAAGAAATGCAACTATGCCATCTTTATACATTTGTAATCGACTTGATAAATTATATCCCGACAAATCTCCTTCGGTTAAAAATGCAACTACTTCCAAAATACGTGCTTTCATATTTTCAGAATCAATTATCTTTGCGACAGCAGTTAAAATATTTGGCAAACACAATAATAGTATAAAAACAAAAGTAAATATCAAAATTATTACATGTTTGTCTTTATTTAACCATAGTATTTCAAGCATAACACAAATCAACATAATAAAAAGTATGCTTGTAAATTGTGCAACGAAAATAAAACCAGTTATAAGCGCTAATCCTAAAATCGATAGGATCTTAATTAGTTTATTTTTGCATTTTGAAAGTGCGTATACACATAATACGGAAACTGGTAAAACAGCATAACTTTGATCCATTGAAGCAACGTTTTTTACGTCGCTTAAGAAGTTAGCATAATTCATATTAGTCATTTCATGCACAATGTTCTCATTTACAGAAAATTCAATTATTGTCGTAATTAATACGTATATAAAAATAATCGTAAGAATCCAAAAAGTCATAGACAATTCAGAAACATTTCCTTTTTTAAGCAAAACAATTAGCATTACTACCGGCATAAACATTTTTGCAAAAATGATTAAATAGCTTAATATCGGAAACGGTGTATTTATGTGCGCTGTCAAATATTGATAACCTACACCAATTAATAGCGATAGTAGTGAAAAGACTATAAAAATTTCCTGGTTAATTTTTTTTCTTAAAAAAGTATAATACGCCCCATACGCTAACAAAAACAATAAAATGACAAAAGAAGAAATTCCATCTATCGAAAATTGTATATTTTGCACCATAGCATACAATGCATAAAATACAATAAACATTAAATTAATGGTAATTCCCTTTCTAATCGACGGTTTTGAGGGATTTATATAATTCTGCATATTTTTTTACCTGTGTTATTTTATCAAAATTTTCTTTTACGTAAGAAATGCATCTTTCTTTATAATCTTCTAGATTTTCATCTAAAAAATGAGATACTGTTTGTATAAGTTCTTCTACGTTTCCATCTTCTACAAGTTTGCCACAACCTTGAACGACCAACTCTGCACTACCCGTATTATTATAAGCAACTACCGGTGTTCCACACGCCATCGCTTCTATTGTAACGAGTCCAAACGTTTCAAATCTAGATGGATTTACAAAAAGGTCGGCGCTAGAATATAAATCTATCAAATCTTGCTTATTGGCAGTATAACCTATACAGTGCAACCCTTTTTGTGGAACTATACCATTGTTGTGTCCTACTAAAACGATTTCAGCCCTATCGTTTAGCAAATTACTCATTTTGCAAAACGCCGAACCACCCTTTGAATCGTTCATACTCCAGCCTTGTGCTACGCCTAAAATTAACTTTTTAGAAGGATCAAGTCCATATTTTTTATAAACGTAGGCTTTTGACGTTTGAGTTTGATAAGATTTTATATCCACCCAATTATAAATATGAGTTTTTATTTTAGCTTGTCCTAAAAACGTTTCGCTAGCATCATTTTTTGTCCAAACAGAAACACCGTTAAATGCTACTTTTTCTATTTTTGTTATCTCGGCTTTCTTTTTATATACTTTCTCTACCTTTCGTTTTGCAAACTTAGAAACAGCTGGACAATTTTTACAACCATTTTGCCATCCTTTGCAACTATATGCTTGTGGATAAGCACAATACCCTGTAAAAAACCAACAATCATGTAAAGTTAGCACAGTAGGAATATTCTTTTCCTGCAAATACCTATATAACGTAGGCAAGTGAATATAATTACTATGTAAATTATGTAAATGCACCACGTCAGGTTGGATTATAGACAACTGCCTGCACAACTTTTTAGTGGCTAGTCGAGAATGAAAACCTTGACCAAAATCTAATCTTCTAAAAAGGGCGTGAAGTTTATGATCTAAATAACAACCTATTTTTCTTATATTAGGATCATTTTGTGGATTTGAACATGCCGTAGCCCAAAAAACATAGGATTGGTGCCCCATATTCTTTAACTGTTCGTGAATATCTTTGGATAGAGTCCCCGTGCTCCCCTTTCCATAAGTTGCATTTATTTGTACAATTTTCATCTATGCTCCTAATATAAACTTTTCAAACACTTTATTTTTTTTGATAATTGTATAATTCCTGCACTTAAAATAACAGTAGCACCACAAATTATTATTGCACCTAGATATACGTTAGAAAAGATCACGTTATATACGCTTAATGGTAAAAAAGAAACTAGCACCGTTAAAAACAAACGTTGCGACATAAATATTAAAACGCTCATCTTTCTCATCCAAACTAAGCAAGGCGAACTTTTTACGTCAACACTAATTAAAAAGCATAAGATACATGCTACGGCTAAAGGCATTGACATAGTTAAATCAATTCCCGTACCACCAACGAAATATCTTAAAAGTATACCTTCCAACAATATTAATCCCACAGTCAATACGGAAAATATAGCAAAAGGTAAAGGCTTTACTTTATCTTTACATCTTACGATACATCTGCCGAGTGTAGTTAAAGGAAAAGCGAAAAACAACCAACCACGTGCCCCACCTAACCAAGTAGATGAGAAATTTATAAAATCATTCCAAAAAGGTACTGATTCTAAAACGAAAGAATAAGTTAATTGTAACGCTCCTAAAATATAGCATATTATCGCTAAAATATAGGTCAATACTCTAGGTGCTTTTTCCAACAACCAAAAACTTAATATAGTACCTATTGCCAAAGCAGGCATAAACCATATTGTATAAAAAGTCGAACTAAACACCCAACTTTGAATTTTCCAAAAAACAAAACTTAAGTTAATATTTGCGAAATCCCATTTGCAAACCTGATAAATGATATATGGAACACTCCATAGCAAATATATTTTTAATATACGAACGACTTGTTTTTTTATAATCGTCCAACGCTCTTTAGTTCCTTCAACTAACTCTAATTTTCTATAAGTTAAAAAGCCACTTATGATCATAAATAGAGCAACGCCTATCGCATACAACGAAAGCATTTCTTCAAACAACCAAAAAATTGGACCGTGTTCACTAAAATAATGATAAACCAAAATCAATAGTGCGCACAAAAATTTAGCAACATCGATCATTCCATACTGTTTTTTCTTAATCGCTTCCATTTGTCAACCTCATCATCGTTTTAATAAAACGTTGGTCAACAATCGTTTTATCGTGATTGCGTTTTGCTGAATCAAACGCCTTTCTTCCATATTCCTCTATCACGTGAGTGTTGCCAATAATATATTTTATTTGTTCTTCTAACTGCTTTTCATCGGTTGCAACAATTGCACAATCATTTCTTCTAAAGTAATCGATAGGAGCAATGTCTTCTTTGCCAACCGCAAGCACACACTTTCCGTTAGCTAAATAGTCGGTAATTTTGGTTGAAAAAGACAATCTTGCAGCCTTGCAGTCTTTTCCTTCAATTGCTTCTGCAAAAATGACCACGTCGGCATTTTGTTGCACTTCTAAAACCTTTTCTCTTGGAATAAAACCACAATGCTTACTGCACCCGTTATTTAATCTCAACATAGTATCTTCATCCACAGTGTCTGGAGAATAAATTTCTAAAATAGCTTTTTCCTCGTTGCCGTTAAGGTTATTTAGAATATCGGCAATCGATGCAAGCGTTTTATCTCTACCAATAACAAGACTACCCGTATATACAAATTTAAGAGGATTACCAATCATATGTTTTTTATAGGTAATATTTGTAAAATCAATACCTTTTGTCAAAATGACGCTATCCGTTCCAAAAATTCTATCCGTTTCTTCTTTTTCCTTATCTACAATAACAAACATTTCCTTGCAATGCGTTGCAAGATACTTTACTTGTTTGCGAAGCATAAAGCGATGCGCTCTAGACCAAAACCCTTTACATGCATCATAAGAATAATTATCGTCTGCCAAATAACAAACGATTGGTTTTCCTGTAATTTTTTTAACGTATCTTTGAATTTTTCCCATGTATGCAGTAGGATAAATAGGCACAAAAATAATATCTGGGTCAAATTCTTTAATAAATCTTTTCAATTCTTTACTTTTCCAATGTCCAAGTGACCAAACCATCTCTCGACAAATAGACATAAAATAAGAATGTTTTTTTCTAGCTTTTGCGTACCTTTTATGCTCTTCTTCCACACTTTTATCATTGACTGTCGGCGTATTGAACACTTCTCTTCCCGTTTGTTTCCACGGCTTAAATATGCTCTTTAAAACGTCGTTTTCACTTATTTGAAAAAAGCGAGAACAAACTTTAGTATTTGGTAAATCAGCCCTTGTATATAAAAGTGCTAGACGAGATGGATCCCAACACGAAAATATATTCATAAGGGTATGAGAAGTCGCATCTTCTCGCCAAGCGTTTATTCCTATTGCTAGCACTTTAGGTAATTTGTTTTTTGATAAATTATCCACTTTATCCCTCTTAAATCATTTCAATATCAACAATAGTTTTAATGCCACGAGTAATCCGTTAAAACCAAAAAGTTTTTTAAACTTTCTAATCTTTTCAACTTTTGGATTTAAGTTATATTGTAAAAAATACGAATAGCTTTTTAATTGTCGTTTTACAGTTTTCTTTTGCTTGTCTTTACAAATTAAATAAGCGATTAGTAAATTAAAATACAATTTAGCGGCGGCAAAACGTAAAGTTTGAGTTTTTTTATCTTGATCTTCTGCAAGTTTTTTGGACCATTTTTGAAAAAAGGCAAGATAGTCTTTCAAATTCTTTACCCCAAACGTACTAGTCACGGAATTTTCTCGACGGCGATAAGTAACGTATTCTTTATTGCATAAAAGCATAGTTTGGCTTTTTTCAACTACTGAAAAATACCAATCCATATCTTCGCATTTAGAATTTTCATCAAAGACGATATTGTTGTTTACTAATATTTCACGTTTTACCGTTTTTGACCAAGCAGAACAAAAAAATGCATCTTGCTTAATCAAATATTTAATTTTTTCATTTATATCCACAGTATCTTCAATTTTAGAATAGTCGTATGAAGAATGTGAAATCTTTTTAGTACTTTCAAAATATTCACTATACTTAAACGCCACGATATCCACGAAATTTTCTTTTATTCTATTAAAAATGTCTTTGAAAAAATCAACGTCTGCTATAAAATCGTCACTATCTAAAAATACAACGTACTGTCCACTTGCTTTGCTAACTCCATAATTTCTAGCTGTCGATTGTCCTCCGTTTTCTTTATGAAAAACCAAAACTCGACTGTCCTTTTTAGCGTACTCATCACAAATCGCACCACTTGTGTCAGTAGCACCGTCATCAACCAAAATCAATTCAAAATCGGTAAACGACTGTGACAAAACACTGTCTATACATTCATTCAAATATTTTTCCACGTTATAAACAGGAACTACCACGCTAAAAGTGGCCATACGTAATTCTCCTTTTATTACTATAAATTATCTTGTTTATTTCCATTGATAAAAGATAAAATGTTTCCTTCTATTCTTACCTTTATTTTATTAAGACTTTCTTTACTCGAAGTTACAATTCCTGGTAACACAAGCGTGTTTTTTAATCTTCTAAACTTATTAAACAAAGCATACGGAATCAATTCTACTTGGTCAAAAATAGCGCCACCTATCAACTTATTTTTCAATGCTAAATACAATGCTTTTTCATCGACAGTCGCCTCCCTTCCTACATTCATAAACCATGCAGTTGATTTCATTTTAGAAAAAAAATTTTGATCGCAAAAATCCTTAGTTTCTTCAACAGCAGGAATTGTAGATATAATATAATCGTACTCACTCAATTTTTCTAACAACTGTTTTTTGGTATTAATTATGCCCTCATAAGGCTCTTTTAACTTGCAATATGCATCATATCCTTCTATTTTACATTCAAATGCCTTTAGCCGATTTGCAATTTCCGTTCCTATATTTCCAGTACCCATTATAAGCACTCTCTTTTGTGCCAACTCAGTAATTTCAGAGTACTTTCTAAACAATTTTGGCCTATAATTTTTAGGATTTTTTCTTATCCTTTTACAAACGGACAATATTGCGTAGATAACCGTTTCAGCAATTGATACTGAATAAACTCCTGACGAATTACAAACCATAATCCCTTTTTTCTTAAATTCTTCAACGGGTACACCATCATATCCAGTACTTGTAAGTTGAATCATTTTTAAGTTTTTGCAATCCATAGAATTCAATATGATTGCAGTAGCTCTACAACATACGATAATGTCGACTTCTTCAGTCAAGAAACGTTCTAACGCACGTTTTTTTGGTTTATTAGAAAGATAATTAAATAATCTATTGCCATATTTCAATGGACGAACTTCAAAATTCTCGTTATTTTCAAATAGTTCAATTTCTGATAAAATTATTTTTTTCATATTACTTGGTTTGTGTTTTTCCTATAAGTTCATTCACATCTTCAACAATGTTATTAACCATAACAGATCTCTCAAAATAAATTTCAACCCTTTTTCTACCCTCTTTTGCAAATCGAAGGCGAGTCTCTTCATCGTTCATTAGTTCAATCATCTTTTGTTGTAAAAGCTCCATATTTTGCGCTGGAACAAGCCAACCACATTTATTTTCTTCGATAACCTCAGAAGGTCCAGGCACGTCCGTTGTTATAATCGGAACGCCCATCGCAAGTCCTTCTTGCAACACCATACCGAAGCCTTCTCTATAAGTAGGATGTACCATTATATCGAAAGCAGAAAGATATTTACACACTTCGTTACCTTTTACAAGCCCCGTAAATACCACTTTGCCCGAAGTTTTTGCCCATTCAATAAGTTCTAAAAGCTCCCCCTCGCAACCATCGTACATACCGACTAGTATCATCTTTACGTTTTCAGAAAAGTTACCTAACTTAAATGATTGCAACAACTCTTTACAGCCTTTATCCTTAGTAATTCTCCCAACAAAGCCAAATACAAAATCTTCATCAGCCATCCCATATTGAGAGCGAATCTCTTTTCTATATTCTTGCTTTTTTTCAATTTTATATATCGAAAGATTTACGCCTATTGTTCCACCTTTCCCCAACACTTTTATTTTTTTTGCTTCGCATAGTCGATCATCAAGTGCAATTTGCATATTCTTATTACTAACTTCTCGAATATGCGTTGAATTTTTGCAGGTAATCTTTTCAAGAGTTTTCATAATAATGCGAGTAACTCCATTTGCCGCAACGTAATGAATTCCCCACTGAGCGTAAAGTCGTATAGGAATTTTAGCGAATTTACCTGCAAGACAAGAATAAAACGAAGCGTTATCGGTCGCATAATAAATGATATCAAATTTTTCTTTCTTAAAAATCTTTTTTAACCTTAACGTAAACTTAAATATATCAAAGAAATGAAATCCTCTACGCATAGGTAAATTGATACATTTTGCGTAGGTAGTATTTTTCTTTTCAAACTCTTCGTTCATGTTACAAATATAGGTTACGTCATAACCGTTCTCAGAAAAAGCTTTTGCAAACGGAAGGATAAAAGTATCCATTGTTAATTGTAAAGTTGTAATAAAACAAATTTTTTTCATATTTCTCTACTTATTGCACTTAACCTATCGTAACAGGATTTCCCTGTTCATCACAAAATAATTCATGGTACCTACGTCTCAATTTAACTCCGTACTGGACGTCTAAATACGGCAATTTTTCGTGCAAAAGTTGTTTTACACGCAAGTATAATAGATTTACCCCTCCCGCAGCAATAACAGAAAGAGTCGCCGCCAACCTTGGATTAATTTCCATTAGTTGAGGTAAACCATTTTCATCAAACTTAAAATCTAAATCTATGTTACCATCTAATTTTAATGTTTCAACTATTTTGCGCGATATTTCGTATGCCTTTTCATTTGGGGTTAAAGTAGCCGTCTGCGGTATACTTGCAACTATTACATTACTTTCTCTACCAACCATATACAACACTTTTCCATTATCAGCAAGTAGATCAACTGAATACTCCTTACCAGGCAAGTAATCCATTACCATAAGTTCAGGCATATTTTCGGTTTCTTTCAAAATAGACAACATATCTTCGTAGGTGGTAAAAAATGAATTTGGTTTTTCATTCATAAAAATATCAAATCGTGATTTTTTAGGATCGATCAAGCGTATTCCTCTACTACCACTACCATCTCTCATTTTTACGCAAATAGGTTTATTTGGATAACCTATTTCTCTACAAGCGTTTATAAATTCATCAATATTTTTAGCCGTGCGAAAATTAGGAATTGAAAAACCATTTTCTTGCATAAATTGATATAGCTTGATTTTATCATTTGCAATTAGTAAACCTTCTCCTGACGATACCGATACCAATGTTCCTATTTGTTCAAATTCCGTACGTCGTGTTTGTAATTGAGGTAATTCTTGTGAAATGCCTGGTATTAGAATGTCAACTTTTTCCTTTTTGCAAATTTCTAATAGGGCATCTATATAATCATATGCCGATACTGCAGGAACGAGATATACTTCATCTACCAATTGTTTAATTGTTGGATCGGTAGACATGTCAACCCCTATTATTCTAACATTTCTTTCTCCATTACATTTTAAGCATTGAACCAACCCTGGTGAAGACGGCGACCCCGCAGCCGTCAACAATACAGTTATATCTCTCAATTTATTCATTGTGGTCTCCCTTTGTTACGTATGTTAACATTACGTCTTCAACCTTCTCTTTTCTCTTAAATAATTCTATGCTTTGATCTTCATTTATCATAATTCCCGCACATTGTTCACTAATGAAAGCAGGTTTTGAGACAAGAGAATACCCCCCGACATTTTTAAATAAGACGATATCCCCTTCACCAATCTCACCACTATACTCAGAAAAAGGCACGTCATATTCAAGACAGGTATATCCTACCAAATCGATACTTTCAAAGTTTTCTCTTTTTTTATTTCCATTAGAATATATCTCAATAGGCAATTTCTTAATTCTACACATATCGCTCACGTTAAATATACAACTATCAATACATGCAAAGTTTTTGCCTCTTATTTTCTTTATACCATATACTTTTGACAATAAATACATGTATGCTGAAACAATAGTCGTTCCTGGCTCCGTATAAAGCCATGGTTGTTTATCTAAAGGCAAGTGTCCATAACGTTGTCTAAACACAGTAGCAACAGCTTGTGCATAATGGTCATACGTTGGAATGCTCCCACCAAACTGTTCAGCCAAAAACGGATCCATGACGCCAAACATACCACTACCTATATCAATAAATTCAGGAATAAAATCTAAATATTTATCGGCAAGTTCAATCATTTGCTTGGCTCTTTCTGCCCAATACTGAACCCCTCTCGAGTGTCCAATATGCATATGTAATCCCACTAAATGTATATTTTTATATTGTTCTATTTGAGATAAAACTTCTTCTAGATCTCCATTGTCAGGATCCACTCCAAAACGAGAAACAAATCCTTGACCAATATCTAAATTTACACGTATTCCTACTCGCAACTCTTTATCAAAATGCTCTTTTGCTAAATTTATAATTCGCCCTAGCTCTTTTAAATTGTCAATATTAACAACACACCCATCTAAAAGAAATTTTTCCATCATGGGTCCTTTTATCGGTCCATTATAAATAATGTCTTTATCAGAATACCCAACATTTTTAGCAATTTTATATTCCATATCTGAAACAACTTCTGCTAATCCACCGTATTCCTTTACTAACGAACAAATTTTAGGAGTATAATTGGTTTTATACGATTGAGCAATATTATACTTAGGATAAATAGCACGAAAACTATCTAAAAGATGAAAATAATTGTCTTTAAATTCTTTTACATCAAAAACAAACAATGGACTTCCATATCTATCCAACCAATTCTGTAATTGATTAAATGTATATTTACGTTTTACATTACTTGCCATTTATTTACCTCCCCGTTTCATTCAGCCAATCTTTTCGCTCTTCACTTAATGGTTTTCTTACTTCGCTACCATAATCCTCTTTTATTCGCTTAAACAATATCCTAATCGTGTAAAATAAAATCTTTATATCTAGCCACAACGTTAAATTTTTTGCATAATCAACTTCGTAAGAAAATTGTTCTTCCCACGTCGGAGTTACGTTATCGTGCAATACCTCTGGTACCGTTAATCCACCACGTACATCATGACGATGTCTTTCTTCTTGGGTGTAATACGGCAAATATTCTACCAATAACGGACGAGGTCCAATTATAGATAAATCACCCTTTAAGATATTAAATAATTCTGGCAACTCGTCTAAAGACGTCGAACGTAAAAACCTGCCAAACCTCGTCACCCTTTGGTTGTCTGGCAATAGTTTTCCATCTTTATCTTTTTTATTACTCATGGTGCGAAACTTGTACATTGTAAACACTTTCTCGTTCTTTCCCACCCGCTTTTGCTTAAAGAAAATAGGTGCTCCTACATTGCATAAAACTAAAAAACTTAAAATGATAAATATTGGTGAAAGAACGATTATCGCCACGAAAGATAAGATAAAATCAAAAAATCTCTTAAAAAAATGTTTGTACATTTTTACTTAATCTCCCTTACTACCGCAAATGCCTCCGCTGCTTTTACACCGACCGTTGCGCCACGATATTTAGCAAGAGTTTCAATCGCTTCTATTGAACGGGCATTAGGGAATTCGGCAATTTGCGATTTATAGCAAGTCATTAATTGCAATTTTTTATCAATTGTCTCCGATATGTCTACGTATCTTTGTGGAATAAACGCATTCGCTACATGAGGAACGTTCCACTCAGTTTCCGATAAGGTTTCATAAGCATATACCCCCGTTACCTTATAATCGTATTTAGGGCGAATACAAACCATTGCCGACTCAGCAACCAACGCATGATCTTTCTGCATATCCCCAAAATGTGGAATATAAACGATATTTGGCTTAACTTCATTAAAAACGTTCATCATTGACGCATTCAACTCATGTCGTGGAATGGATTCCAACATGACTGAAGGGAACTCTAAAAAGAAAGTTTTTTTAACTCCTAATATTTTATGACAATTTATAGTTTCTCCACGAAGTTGTTCAACAAAAGCCTTAGAAAAAAGAGGCTCAACACCTTTGGTTGCAATGCAAACGTAAACTTCGTCATCTTGTTCTACGTGTTTTAATAACGTACCACCCAATCCAATTATTTCATCATCAGCATGTGGCGCTATTGCTAATATTTTTTTCATCGTTAATAATTCCTTTTAAGATTTTAACGCTACGATTTGATTTACTTTTTCAACAACCATAGCGTGATTATTTTTAAATTGTTCTTCAGTATATCCTAGAAATTCTATTTCTTTTAGCCTAATATTTTTTACGCCTTCCAAGAAAATATCTTCAATCGTCTTTGGATCTTCTACTAAATTAGCATCGCAAAATCCTCTCGATAGAATTGCAGCAGTTGAACCCAAACGATAATGCTCAGCCATAATATATTCGGCAGGTAGCATTCCATACCCCACACGAGCAATGCCACCAAAACCGTACTTGATTCCATTTTCCTTAATCGTTTTACACAATCTTTCCACCGTACCATCGGCAAGCAATTGAAACATAAATTTTTGTCCGTACGCAAGGTGCAAATCGTTTAACCCTATATGTATTTCATCTACACCTTGAACCTTACAAATTTCTTTAATTTTTGCCGCCGCCTCAGCAGTTTCAAGCAAGAGTTGCACTTTAGCCCTTCCGTCAACTATCTCTACAAATTTTTCAGCATCTGCCCTAGTCCTAAACATAGGCAACATAATCACTTCTGCGCCAGCCGTTAACGTATTTTCGATCTCTTCTTTGGACGAACAGTAGTCTTTTGTCGCTTGATGCAAAGGATTTACTCTTACCATAAGTTTAGAAGTCTTTACTATCGGACGAAGTCGAACGATATCGTCTATCGTATGATGCGATTTTACGGTATTCATACCTGCTTGGCGCTCTTCCTTACCAATGTACTCCATATCGATCCAAATACGGTCAACCCCTGCTCTTTGTGCGATATCTGCAACTAATTCATTATTCGTTATATACATCAACGTCAATGCCATAATTTCTTTCCTTTATTTCCTTTTTGCAGGGACACCGATATACGTCCCTTCCTCAATAATATTCTTAACCACAACAGCACCTGCACCGATAACGCAATTTGCACAAACTTCAACGTTGTTTTTAATAATAGCACCTGCGCCAACACAAACGTTTTCACCTAACTTTACGGTTCCTGCTACATGGCTTCCTACTGCAATATGACAATAATCACCAACAACACAATCGTGATCTATCGAACTACAAGTATTTAATATCACTCCCTTACCAAGTTTAGAACAAGGATTAACCACCGTTCCAGCCATGACAGCTGAACCCAGCCCAATTTCAACACAAGCACCAATATTTGCGCTTGGATGGATAAGGGTTGGTATGTCAGCGCCTAATTTAAGTAACCGTTCGTTAAAATCACGGCGAACTTGATTGTTTCCAATCGCAACGAATAGGTCTGCCTTATCTATAAATTTTTCGGCATCAAACGTTTTACCCACGACAGGCAAGCCCATAGTTTCTTTAATATCCCCGTCGTCTAAAAAGAAAATGTTTGCATAAACGCCTAATTTTTGTGCGATATCAGCAACTACACGGCCGTGTCCACCAGCGCCGATAATAACTAAATCTTTCATTTTACATTTGTCCCCTTAAACTCATCCATTGTTTCAGAAACTAAAATTTCAAAAACTTCTTTCATAATCCTTACTCGAAACAACTTTTTATAATTTCAATAATTTTGTCTTGCTCGCTAGCCGTCATCTTGTTATCGCTCGGTAAACAAAGTCCCCTTTCAAAAATATCTGCGCCAACGTCAACGGCACCACCTGCTATATAAGCGTTAGTGCGAGCACGTCCGTTTCCTTCTATCGTAATAAACGGATTCATACGATAAAGCGGTTGCATATGCATAGGTTTCCAAATAGGTCTACCTTCGGCATTATATTTTGCAAGGGTTTCTAAAATTTCGGTAGGACACGACTTGCCTTTTTCTTTTACGTAACAAGCTTGACTATCGCTACGAACTTGTTTGCACATAGCATCTTCGTCTATAAGCAAACACGAAAGCCAAAAGTTTGGCTCCATAATACTCTCATCGTAAGGATTCATAGTGACAGGCAAATTCTTAAGACCTTCTTTATATCTCATGTAAATTGCTTTCTTTTGAGCAATATGTTCTTTCAAGTACGGATATTGTCCACGAACGACACCTGCGATCACGTTACTCATACGATAATTATAACCGACCTCTTCGTGTTGATACCAAGGCGCATCTTCACGGCTTTGCGTAGACCATTTACGAGCCTTATTCGCTGCTTCAAGGCTATTTGTCAACAACATACCCCCGGACGAGCCCGTGATGATTTTATTACCGTTAAAAGAAATGGCGTTATAAGTTCCGAAAGTCCCCGTTTGTTTTCCCTTATAGGTTGCGCCGAGCGATTCTGCGGCGTCTTCTATGATAATTGCTCCGTGTTTTTTACAAATCGCAGCAATCTCATCCATTTTCCCAGGCGTACCGTAAAGATTTGCAATTACGACCACTTTAACTTCGGGATAAATTTCAAACGCCTTTTCTAAAGCTCTAGGATCCATATTCCAAGTATCGTATTCGGTATCGATAAAAATAGGCGTTCCACCTTCGTACATAATAGGGTTTACGCTTGCATCAAAAGTAACGTCCGAACAAAAAACCTTATCGCCAGGTTTTACCCCTGCAAGTTTTGTCGCTAAATGCAACGTCGCCGTTCCACAAGAAAGAGCAACTGCATATTTACAACCTATAATCTCAGCTGTATACTTTTCTATTTGGTCTAAATTTTCACCGACGGTAGACATCCAATTTGTTTGGTAAGCTTTTGTCATGTACTCAAGTTCTTCTCCGTGCATAGTTGGAGATGAAAGCCATATTTTTTTCTCAAAAGGTTTGATTTCCATAGCTTGTATCCTTTTCACTTTCTCGCAACAGTTATTATATATATTATAAAATAATATAACACACTCAACTAATTATAACATCATAATCGTATATTGTCAATAGCTATTTGAAATTATAGTAGCAAAATGAAGGTATTTTTGACAAAAATACCCAAAAACAAAGCACGTTTACTCTACTTTAAACAAAAAAAGCAAACCACGTTTTGTAGTTTGCTTTTCATTTATACTTTTATAAAGCCTATTATCATCAACTGACTTTTATTAGATAAAACCCTAAATTAAAACTTTTTCTATTTGGTTAGCCATTTGCTCCATACCTTTTTGGTTAGGGTGGCCACCTTCTTTTTCTATATTTTCTAATAGAACCGATTTTGCATCGTAATGTTTTGCTACTTTTTGTATGTAGTTTTGTATTTCTTCTTTTATATCCGAATTGATAATGAAAATAATTTGAGTATTTGGAAAATCGCTTTTTAAGATATGAGCAAAATAGCAAATTGCAGGAAGTACGTTATATAGGTCTTTTTCTTGCCAATCGTTCAGTTTATATTCGCCTAGTGGCGCATTAGACCAACTATCGTTAGTTCCACCGAATACAAAAATAGTGTCGATATCGTTCTTTTCAAAAAAACCTTCTTGCTTTAACAACCTATATCTGTAAATAAAAGACGAATCTTTTGAACAATCGGTATTTTCATAGCCTGTGTAACCTATGGTAGATCCCGACCAACTATTATTTTGAACTATATCAAGATTATATTTTTTAGCCAAAATTCCCCACCAAGTCTTCTCCACTTTATCAACGCCTAAGCCTGGATAATATGGAGCATATCCATTGGGAATATAACCGTCGAAAGTAGAATAACTGTCCCCGAAAATAACTGCCTTTTTCATTTTAACTTCTCCAACTGTAAATATTGTATAAGTTTATTATACTGTCTAAAAAACACAATGTCAACACTATAGTATGATTTTTAGATAAAATATACGATTTATCGACCACTAGCGTAATTTACATTATGCCTTTACCCCTTATAACGAGCCACTACGTGGACTTAATTTACTTTATTTTCCTTATAACTTTAAGATATATATTTACCTATATAATTTTTATTTAACCTAAAATTACGCTTATCTAAACTTATATTATGTTGCATATTTTTGACATTTATAGTATAATTTTGATAATCAATTAACTAAAGGAGAAAAAGCGTGAAAAAGAAAATTGTTTATCCACTCGTTATTTTGCTTGTGGCTATCTTTGCTCTTGGAATTGCATTTATTATAAATAACCACAAAAAGCAAACTATCTCCATAGTTTTTGAAGGTACTATTACTGCTGAAAATACTAAAAGGAATGAAAATTTTCTAGTCCTTTATAGTCAAGATGTAGAACGCAATGAATATGGCTATGAACTTCTTGTGGAAAAAGATACAGGATTTATTATAGATGCTGATATTATTGTAGAAATGATAGACGATACCTTCGTTCTCAGCGCTCACGGAACTAACGCAGATCTTTTACGTACTGCCAAAGTTGGCGATATAGTACGAATTGAAAAAGATACTTTAACCGTAGAAAGAAACATGATGACGTCAAATCTCAAGCAATTTGAGATTAAAAATAAAAAATTAGATGAAATAGTGCAAAATAGAAAAACAAGTCTTTATGACGTAGACTTTAACGCCATAAAAGAAATAGATGACAAAATAAATCAAGCCACCAAAGCTTTTAAAAGGTGCTTTTATACCTTAAATATTGACGAAATTAAGGTCAAAAATAGTCTTACACAACTCGATGAATTTTTAGACGAAAAATATTATTTAACTTTTGAAAGCTATGCAGTGGACGGTAGAGGAATTTGGCATAGACCTAATGATTCAGCGATAGACGAAAGGACGCTAGACGGCGTTAAGAATTTCGTTTCAACACTTAATAAACTTGGAATAAATAATCTTTACGTTGAAACTTATTGGCAAGGCTTAACCACACATTACAGCGATTATCTTGGCTCTCAACATCCTAAAATGGCAAATAATGATTACGGAGAATACGGCAACGATTATCTTTTAGCACTAATTAGTGAATGTCATAAAGTTGGCATTGAAGTTCACGCATGGTTTGAAGTGTTAAATGCAGGAATAACTGGATTAACTGCGCCTAGCCATATAAAAGACGAGTGGTTGTCGGCAAATCTTTTAGGAGATACTTCTGACCTATGTCTAGATCCTTCCAATCCTGAAGTGGTTGAATACGTTTGTTCGCTACTCTCGGAAATGCTCGAAAAGTATGACTTTGACGGAATAAGTTACGATTATATTCGATATGCTGAAACGGGAACTTATAACGGCTACACCGATTGTGGTTTTACTAAGTATTCTATTGATCGTTTTTCTAAGGAATATAACTATACAGGCAACGATTTAATTTCAGACCTTCACACAAATGAAAATTTGAGAAAAAGTTGGCATGAATTTAAGAAAAATGCAGTTACTGCTCTAGTACAAAAAATGAGCGCACTTATTAGACAACAAAAGCCAGAAACTATCATCTCAGCTAGCCCATACGGATATATAAGCGATGCAAAAGAAATATACATGCAAGATACGCTTACTTGGATAGAATATGGCTGTCTAGACGTCGTTCTTCCAATGATATATACTGAAAACGAAGAACTCCTAGTTCAAACAGCATCGTCTTACGTAGACTATTCTGACAAAGTTCTTCAATATACTGGTATGTCGCCATTATATAACGGTGCAACTTTAAGAAAAAATCAAGAACTAACTTTTGCAGTAAAATCGCTCGGTATTAGTGGTTTTTCGTACTTTGCCACAAAAAACTACATACCGAGAAACAAACATTATTCAGAAAAAATACTATTAGTTTTATCAAATTCAACACATAAAAATAGAGCGATATCCCCGACCGATCACGAATCGATTGTTTTTTCGGCTTGGAAAAATCAACTTCTTGATAGATATGAAAGAATTTACTCTGATTATTTAACGGAAAGCGATAAAAATAGAGTTGAGAGGTTCGACCTTGACACCAAAAACAACCTTGACGGCGCTAACGATATATCCCAAGTACTTGCAACACTTAGTGATTTTAAAAGGGATATCAACAACTTCTCTAACTATAACGTAAGGGATAGAATAACAGAGCAAATAGATTATATATATAAAATTTTGTCAGCCACTCTCACAAGATACAGTTATAGGTAATTGACAAAAATTTAATTGTTTAGGGTTGTTTCAAATTAACAACCCTTTTTGTATAAAAAAACTTTCCCCTTTTCGCACAAGAAACGGAGAAAGTAAAGATCTTCTATTAAGTATTTTATCTTTTATTATAGTAATTTTGTATTCTAAAAGGTTTATTTCCACTTCTTCGACCAACTTTTTACCGATGGTGAAATTTTACTCTTCCAACCCACTATTTTAGGGCCAGGTTGAACGTATCTACCCGTCATTCCTTGAACGGAAACCCCTTCTTCGTCTAACGACACGATTGCGTACGTAGGTTTTTGAAACGGAATAACGTAGCGAAGATTAGGATATTTTTCTTCGGTTTTTTCACAATATCTTTTACCAGAAAATCTATCTACCCACATATTCGATGCGCTATTACAATTATAATACAAAACGCCGTCTATCTCGTCGAGATCGTCAACGTGAACGTGTCCGTTTATGCACATTCTAACCTTCTTACCACGTGCTTTCGCCCTTTTTATAATTTCAGCAACTTCATAGTGATTTTTAACGCAATAATCGTAATTAAAGAGTGGCGCATGCGAAAAAATTACAGCAGGCTCGTCCGTTTTAGTAAGTTCATTTTCTAACCAAGCAAGTTGTTCTGGTGGAAGATAAGGCAAATCTTGATAAAAATAATGCGCATGGTCGTAGTGTTCGTATTGACCATCAGCCGTTTTGATATAGTTATTATCCAAAACTATAAAATGCCAGCCCTTCACGTGGAAAGAATAATATGCAGCAGGCATACCGTACACCTTTACAATGTCATCTACCGATGCAAAATCAAATTCGTGATTACCACTCACGTGATAAGTAGGCTTTTCAAACGAATTATAAGTTTGTAATATTTCACGGGCATCTTCAGCCTTTAATCGCTTGTGCGCATTGTGAACGTTAACAGGTCGTCTTTCTTCTGGGCAATTACAAACGTCTGCGCCTATCGGATAGCAAAAATCCCCACAATGAATTACAAAATCCACGTCCGCATCTCTTGATGCTTGCAAAATCTTTTCCAATCTCTTTAATCCGTCGTGCATAATTTCGGCATGTAAATCAGCAAAAACGGCAAACTTCACTTTTTTATCACTCATCATAATTGCTCCTAGTGCTTTTGTTTATTATAAAAAAATTTTATTATATTGTCAAGTATTTTTTAATTTGCTATAAACTCATATATAAACGCCCTGTGTGGTGCGTAAAAGGCATCTAGACACCTATTTTATACAAACTAAAAAATTCTAAATTTCATTTAATCCACTAATTTTATTCTAACACAATTATCAGCATTACTATCGCTACCAACGAAAAGGTCAAACTCTCCACAGTCTGCATAAAAACTACCGTCAGAGTGATAATATTTTAGTTTTTCTTGATCAATCAAAAAGTTCACCTTTACGCTTGAACGAGCCTTAACGAATACTCTCTTAAAATCTTTAAGTTCTCTATTTGGTCGAACGACTTCACTAACTAGGTCGTTTATATATAATTGAACTATTTCTACGCCGTCAAAATCGCTTTCATTTTGAATTTCAATACTTAGTTCAATATTATCGCCCTTTTTAACATTATCGCTTTCAACTTTAAGATTTTGATACTTAAACTTGCTATACGACAAACCGTACCCGAACGGATACAAAGGCTGGTTACAACCGTCGTCATATCGACATTGAAATCTCCACTCCGACCTATTCGGTTGATAAGGTCTACCGAGTTTCTTTTTGGCGTAATAAATAGGCAACTGCCCTTGGCTACTAGGCATAGTAACGGCAAGTTTAGCGCTAAAATTGCGTTCGCCCGAAAGTAATTTTACGATAGCGTCAGCCGTTTTATGCCCTAAATCCCAACAATACACTAACGCCCCATAATTTATAGGACTAATAATTAAAGGTCTACCTGCAAAAACTAAACTTACGATTTTTTTATTTAAAGTCTTTAGATATTCAAAACAATCAAGTTCTTCCTTTTTCAAACTTAAATCGTGTTTAGAACGGGCTTCGCCGTTTTCGTCACTATACTCCCCACAAGTAAAAACAACCACGTCAGCGTCTTTTACAGCGCTTTCGACTTCTTTTGCGTCGTAAGTATTACAAACGCCCACAAGGTCATAATTTGACTGCAAAAAGGCATCTTTTAGACAAAGCAAGTCGTTAACTTTGCTAGAATTTTGCCAACAACCAAGAAAATCTTTGCTTAACGCAAACTTGCCTATAATCGCTACTTTTTTATCTTTTGATAATGGTAGAACGTTATCGTTCTTCAATAGAACGGCGCTCTCTAACGCAAGTTCTTCCGATAATGAAAGATGCTCGCTTGAAAATACGCTTGATTTGTCCTTGTTGCTATATGGGTTTTCAAATAGCCCCAACTCGAATTTCTTTTCCAAAACCCTTAACACGGCTTGGTTAACGAGTTTTTCATCTACCTTACCGTCAAGAACGCTTTGTTCAAGCCCATTCGGATATGAAACTCCACCTAAATCTATATCCACACCTGCCGATATTGCCTTTTCACTGCACTCGGCAAGGTCTTTACATACCCCGTAAAAAATCATTTCGTTTATAGAGCCTGCATCCGACACGACTATTCCGTCAAAGCCAAATTTATCACGCAAAATCTCTTTTAGATACCTTTTATTCCCCGATATAGGCATATTATTAAGGGCGTTAAAACCGGTCATAACCGAGTCAGCGCCTTCTTTTACACCTTCCCGAAAAGGTGGAAGATAGGTGTTTAACATTGTGTTTTCGTTAATTTCTACTATATCGTAATCCCTACCACCTTCAGATGCGCCGTAACCTGCGTAATGCTTTAGGGTAGCCATAACGTATTTTTCATCGTTTTGAAACCCACGAACGAAGGCTTTTGCCATTTCACCTGTTAGATAAGGGTCTTCGCCTTGGCTTTCGGCAATTCTACCCCACCTTGGATCTCTAGATACGTCAAGCATAGGTGCGTTCGTGTATCTAACACCACAGTCAAACGCTTCTTCAGCCGAAGCTTTGGCGCACTTTTCAACAAGTTCCGTGTCAAAACTGCAAGCGCTAGCAAGTGGTATAGGAAAAACCGTCTCAAAACCGTGAATCATGTCGCAATTTATAAATAAAGGAATATGAAGACGGGTTTGCTCAACTGCAATCTTTTGCATATAATCAACTGCAGCGCTCATGTCTTGTGGCTGAACTATTACCGAACCACACTTACCTTCTCTAAGCATATTTATAAGGTCTAAACTGTCGGGAACACCTTTATCGTCCACGTTACAGCCAGCGCATAAAACGAGTTGCCCTATCTTTTCAGTTAACGTCATTTGAGTTAAAAGTTGTTGGGCTTTTTCTTTATTATTCATATAATTACCTAAATTTTACACCTATTTTGTTTTTGAATATTTTTATTATAACACACAACTAACTTTTTTTCAATAAGTTTTAAAACATAAGATAACGATTTACTTTTTACACCCCCCTAAGCACATCAAAAAAGCGAAGCACTTTAAGTGTTTCGCTTTTTGTTTGTCTTTCCTTCATAAAATAGCTGTTATTTTTTTTCAATTACTTCATATCTTGATGGTTTAAGCATATCGCCAGGAGCGCTTCTCATTTCTTGCTCGAACATCTGCGCGCCTATTCTTTCAGCATAAGCTCTGTCTGTTGTATTGCCATATTCTCTTTTCATACCATTTTTAAACCATACAACTGCAACGTATCTAGTCATATTAACACCTCCTTTTAATTTTTAATCATCACTAAAGCCACTTAAAAAAGCTTTGAGTTCATTTACATTATCATACTTGCTAATTAAAGTTTCCCATAAAGAGAAGATATCCTCTTCTCCTAAAACTTCTAATATGCTTTGACCGTTTTTATTAACGTAAGTGTGTATAGGTGCAGTTTCTAAAAAAATTTTTAATTTAATCAAATATTCTCTGTCTTTATAATTTGTTTGCTCCCAAATCTTTGGATTATTTATCCATTCAGGTTCAAAAAATTCCTTGCGATAAATTTTCTTTTCACTGAGGAGTTTTTTTAATAGTAAAACAGTATCATAATCAAGAATTTTTTCTTGCCTTGCTACCATCTTCGCCAACTCCAAAGATTCTATGCTTTCGTCTTCAACTTGCGATATATACGCCTGAGATATTTCTTCAATTAAAATATCCTTAAAATTCTCTTCAAGGAACGAAAATGTATTTTCTCCCAACAATCGACACGTATAACTATCTTTTGAAGTGCTTAATTTATTGTATGCTCTTTTTTTAAAATAAAATGAATTAAGTTCAGTTTCATCTCTTTCGAACTTTTTCATCATTTCCCAAATAGCAGCCGCATCTTGTGTTGCGTCCATTTCATCTAGAGCGTCTCGTTTTTCATTGCTTTTAATACAATTTTCCTCTGTTTTAGCAACTTGTTGTGTGTTTTTCTTAAAAAAATTAAATAACCCCATCTCATTACTCCTTTTTTATTAATTTTTACTTTTTATTATATATTAACTCATTTGAGTTTATTTGTCAAGCAATTTGGGTTATTAAATTAACTCTTTTTAGTTATATAATAAAACAAAAGGGGTAAATTATAAATATGGAAGTTTTAGAAAAAATAGAATTACTGCGAAAAGAAAAAGGTTGGTCAATAAACTACCTTGCAATGGAAAGTGGTTTAACGCAATCAACTTTAAACAATTTATATTCAAGAAATACCGAACCTAAAATATCGACGTTAAGAGCGATTTGTGGAGCTTTTGGAATTACTCTATCCGATTTTTTTAAGGAAGAAGAAAATAATGATGAACTTACAAGAAGAGTAAAAAGTTTATCAGAAGACAATAAAAAAGCACTATTACAAATAGTAAAGAACTTAAAATAACTAAACACTCATCATTAGATGAGTGTTTAGTTTTGGATGCAGTACAACCATTCATTGCCGTTAGGCAATATGTCGCAACAAGTTTGATTTTGTTAACAACTATTCCCAAAAAGTGTTGCTAGTAGAAATTGTGTTGTTTCCGACTGCGACCTTTTCCCGTACCGTCGCCGTCAAATAAAGTGTGGAAAATTTTAATTTTACACAGAGCCGTTAGGCTTAAAAGTTTAGTTATAAACTTTTACTTTATTAAATATTGATTTATGGTTTATAGAGTTCACTCTAATAAACTATAAATCTAAAGGCAAATATTTTCTGCCCCTGACAGACGCATCTACGCTATCGCTACGATGGTTTCGCTTTCGCTCAACCGAACGCAAGTTCAAGTCTTTCGCCAAGAGCAAACAAAAAGAAAAGCACCCATTTTTATGGATGCTTTCTTTTTGGCTGAGCGTGTTGCTCAAAATTCGAACTTTCTAATTCTTCTAGCGCTATATTCTCTTCTTTTCCGTTTACGTTGTATATTATCTTTATTTTATCGTCATAAACGAATATCTTATTTATAAACGTATCAATTAGTTTTGCTTTACCTTTTGTCGTTGAAACGTCTATTTCTTTAAAATGCAATAGTGCCATTTTGAACTCTTTAACCGATAAAATCGGCATCTTTATTTTCTCTTTTGCAAGCTCTTCTTCAAAAAGCCGTTTTTGCGCTTCTAGTTCATTTAACTTTTTCATTAGACTTTCGGAAACTGCACCTAACTGAATTGCCTTAACGATATTATCTATCTCTTTTTGTTTCTCTACTATCTGCTTTTCTAGTTTAGGAATAATAACGTTCTCTTCTTCTTGCAAGTTGTACAATAATTCAGCAAGGTAGTTTATAATCTTTTCGTCGTTGAGAAAAGCCATAGTCTTTTCTATAACGAAGTTTTCTATCTTTTCCTTACCTATCTTCTTTTTATCGCAAGCCTTTTTTCTTGCCCTGTTGCAAGCGTAATATTGATAAACTTTTTTAGTCCCACTCGTACCAGAATAAGCAGTCATCATCGCTTCGCACTTACCACAAAATAATTTGGTTGTTAATAAGTATGCGTTTTCTTCGCTTTTAGCGGCTGGCGTAAACGAATTCTTTTTTATCGTTTCTTGAGCTTTTTCAAACACGTCTTTCGAGACTATTGCAGGCATACCATCTTCCACAAAGACACCAGAATGATTAAATTCGCCTATGTACGCTCTATTAGTAAGCATATGTCGCATACTGCTATATGCAATAGGTTTGCCGTTGCTTCTGCGTATTCCCTTTTCTTTTAAGTAATTGAATATGTGCTTTATAGTTTTACCTTCTGCACACATATTAAAAATCATTATAACAATAGGCTCTTCATCTTCGTTAATAGTATAATGCCCGTCAACTATCTTATAGCCAAAAGGAACGTTTCCACCATTCCATTTTAGTTTAAGTGCATTTTCTTTAAAACCACGCTTAACGTTTTGAGAAAGATTAGCAGAATAATACTCCGCCATACCTTCTATCATAGACTCTAAAATTATACCTTCTGGTCCGTCCGAAATATTTTCTTTAACCGATAAAACTCTAACATTATTCTTTTTAAGGGTGTGTTTATAAAAAGCGGCGTCGTATCTATTTCTTGCAAAACGGTCTAACTTCCAAACGAGCACGGCATCAAAAAATTTTTTATTGCTATCGGCAATGAGTCTTTGAAAATCTGGTCTATCGTCAGTCTTTGCAGAAAAAGCCCTATCAATATACTCACCGATAATTTCAATATCATTATATTTTGCGTACTCATAACATTCACGAAGTTGCCCTTCGATACTTTCTTCACGCTGATTATCCGAACTATACCGTGCGTATATTACCGCTTTCATTTTAATCCTCCTTTAATTTTCTTAAATTTCTTCTAAAATATTATCGTTTAATAAGAAATCAAACACGTTGACCTTTTTATAGCCGTTTTCTAAATTAACAAACGGGTCGTCGTCCATAGTTACAACAATCTTTTTATATCCATCGTCAAGTTTATAAAAAGACGAAATCTCTTGCTCTCTCTTATCGGGGTCGGTCATTGTATAAGCAACTTGAATATAATATAAATTCTTATCATCACGAACGACAAAATCAATTTCCTTAGTGTCGTTTTTACCTATATCTACAACGTAACCACGTCTTAAAAGGTCTAAATAAACTATATTTTCAAGCGAGTGAGTAACTTCAATTTGCCTATAATTAAGCTTGCTGTTTCTAATTCCCAAGTCTGAAATATAGTACTTGTTCAATGTTTTTAAGTACGCCTTGCCTTTTATATCGTAGCGTTGCGCTTTATAAAACAAATAAGCATCGCAAACGTAATCAAGATAATCACCGATTTTTTCGGCATTAGCTTTTGGAAAACCATTACTGCGAAGCGTCGCTGCAATTTTGCTTGCGCTAACGTAACTTCCAATACTTGAACAAAGCAGTTCAACAACAGCGTTAAACACGTTTTCGTTACGAATATCGTGTCTTTCTACGATATCTTTACCAACAACGGTATCGCAAATCATTTTTAAGTATTCTACTTTGTTTCGGTTCTCGCTTTCTGCAAGGAGATAAGGCAAGCCACCATACATTAAATAGTTATTAAAGCAAGCCCTTTTATCGCCACCATAATATTCATAAAATTCAGCAAAAGATAACGGATAAACCTTAATTTCAATACTACGCCCACGCATTTTAGTATTGATATCTTTAGATAAAAGTTTAGAGTTTGAACCAGTAATATAAATGTCGGTGTTATAGTCAACCTTTAACCCGTTTACTACGTCTTCAAAATTATCAACAAGCTGAATTTCATCAATAAAAATATAATATTTATCGTCTGTTTTAATTTGCTCTGCGATAGATTTATATAGGTTATCACTATTTCTCAAATTTTCATTAAGTTTTGTTTCAAGATTTACTTTAATTATATTATCCTTATTAACACCGATAGAAAGTAAATAGTCATAATAAATATCGAAAAGTAAAACCGACTTTCCACATCTACGAATACCCGTAATAACTTTGATAATATCCTTATCTTTATAGCTAATTAACTTATCTAAATAACCTTGTCTTTTAATATACATAAAAATTACCTTCTTTTATACAAATGCATTACTTGAAAAATTATTAAAATTAAGAAGTTTTTCAAGTGCAATATTATTATATCTTTCTTTTATATATTTGTCAATACAGTATGACGTTTTAAATTAGAAAAAGATTGTCGAAACTGCAAAAATTTTCAATAGAAACGCATTATAAATATATAATAACATAATAAACATGACAAATTCGGTCATATTTAAAAAGAAAAACGACGGATTTTTGTTCTGTCATTTTTCTTAATCGATTTAGTTTAATAAATAAAGTATTCAAAACTACTAATTTGATTTACTTCTTGCAACTTTACCTTTCTTCCCAAAATATCGTTTACTATAATTGTGCTAGGATGTTTATATTTATTGCCAAGCCCAAACGATACCACGCAATTATCTGCTGTAATTTTAGTATTTATAAATCCTTCCCAATTTTTTTCTGCACCATGATGTGGAACCTGCAACATACCATTTCTTTGATTTAATAAACCAATTTTTATCAACTTTTCCAATTCTTCTATAAATTTTTTTGGAAATTCAGCATCCCCAGTCAACAATGTTTCTCTGTGCCCAAATATAACATTACTCAAATCACAACTTCTGCCACATCTTCTTAAATAAGACATCCTTCTTAACCATTGATTTATTTCATATGCAGGATAATGATATAAAAGAGTTGACGTAATATTTTGATTGTCGCCAAAAGTGTTTTTATATGCGTTATCAATAGCTTCTATGCCACCATCAAGTTCAATGATTTTCTCAAGTGATTTATTTTCAAAATCGTTTATTTCTCTTTTTAAATTATCAAGAAGTTCATTTAATTTCTCATTAGAAATAGTTTTGTTTACAAAAACAAATTTCCAATAATCCTTAGTCCCAATAGTAAGCTTATCTTCATGTTTAGAATAACAAAACCCTTTTTCATCAAAATTATTAGGCTCTACGCCCAAAAATTTAGGTTCTCCTATATTAGGGAAATAACGCTCTTCACTAACACCATACAATTGACAAGCAACCCTATAAGCTAAATCTTCAAACTCCTTAGAATTTTTGCCCCCAACTTTAGCATCCATTACCAATTTTTTATATAATATAATTTTTATAATAAACTTGTTTTTGCCTAGGTATGGTAAATAAACTTTATCTATCTTAATGTTTTTAGATAATAACCATAACCCATTAAAATGGTCTGAATGTAAATGCGAAATTATAACAAAATCAATAGTTGTTTTTACATCGTCAAAACCCCTGATTTCTCTTACATATTCTTCTATTGCCCTTTGAATATATTGTTTTCCGCTTTCACTTCCACAATCATAGACGAAATTATATCTTCCATTCGCCAAACTTCCGGTATAAAATAATCCTTGCCCCACGGAATGAAACTTAAATTGATTCATATGTACTCCTTTTCTTTTGTTTAATATAGCGAGATAAATGCACTTTATCCCGCTATATTCCATTTACCAAACGACGATATTGCCGTTTTCGTCGTAGTGCCAATAGTTGCCAGAGGTAGTAGGTTGATTCTCACTATACCAATAAATATTATTCGTGCTTACCCCACTTCCAGCCCAATAACTATCCCAGCCGCTCGGTTTACTCGTAAATTCGCTATATATTTTTACGTTATAACACGCTCTAAAAACTCCGCTGCCCATTTTCGTAACAGCAGTAGGAATAATTATCTGGATCAACTTATCACAGCCACTAAAAGTTTCCGAATTTAACATAGTTACACCACTACCAATATGAACTTCTGCCAAAGAATTACAATTGCTAAATGCACTATAGCCTATACTTTTTACGCTGTCGGGGATATCGATACCAATTAAAGCATCACAATTGCAAAATGCATATCCATTTATTGTTTCTACTTTATTATTAAATTCTATTTTTGTCAATTTATCACACCTATAAAACGCATACGCCCCTATCGTCAATATATTTGTCCCAAAAACAACCTTAGTAATACTTACATTATAAAATGCATAATTAGATATTTCCGTCACAGAGTCAGGAATACGCAATATCCCTTGAACTAAAACATCATTAAAGAATAAATCGGGTCCAATTGACATTAAAGAAACTAGCCCACGAATTACGCACCATTGTTCAAGTGCACCCCTATAATTGACTTTCGTCACACTCTTAAAAATTCCTTCCGGTCCATAACCAAATGCTTTTGAATCAATCGTCTTTATACTTTTTCCTAATGTTACACTTGTCAAACTCTCACAATCATAAAACGAATAATAGCCAATTGACTCTACATTTTCTCCTACAATAATACTCGTTAAATCTGTTCGGTTATAGAACGCATAAGAAGTAATCGAAGTTACATTATCTGGAATAATTAATTCTCCTTTAATTATTTTACCGTTGATATATAAATTTGCGTCATGCGACATTAAAGTTGACAACCCTGTAATAGAACACCATTCATCAACACCACCCTCATAATAGATATTTTGAAGTTGATTACATTTTTTAAAAGCGTATGCTCCTATTGTTGTTATAGTGTTTGGAATTGTTATATTGCACATAGTTTCATTGGAATCAAAAGCATTTGCCCCAATCGCATTAATCTCTATTCCATCTATCATTGAAAGAACAACTATCTCTTCAAGCGTCTGACCATATTCCGTAAGCCCAGTAATAGCTCCGTCTGCATAAATAAAAATGCTTTGCCATTTCGCATAAAGTGTTATATCTCCCCAACTGCCATTTTTAATTTTTTCAATCTCATTAATATAAGCGCTCTCGGTATACCACCCAATAAACTCATACGATATTTTAGTTGGTGCTTTTGGTATAATCGTAAAAGACTCCACCGTATACGCATTGACTATAATATTATCAGGATGATTCTCGCCACCATTTAATTCATATGTAATCGTGTAAACCGTAGGTGTCCATACTGCAACAAGCGTTTTATCGCCATAGCCACCCTTTGCAATTTCCGTTACTCTTTCTCCATTCAATTGCCATTCGACAAAGTCGTAGTGTTCTTTTGTCGGATTTGACAATATAATACTTTCACTTTCAATGGTATATTCCGTATTATTGGTAGTAGTTCCACCGTCTAATTCATAAGTAATCGTATAAGTAATTATTTCCCAATTCGCAGTGTACTCTCTATTGCCCGTGCTTCCGCTAGGTATAACCACGTTCGTGCTCATACCGTCAATTTCCGTCCCACTCCAGCCAAGGAATGTGTATCCTGTTTTTGTCGGATTATTTAAAATGATATCTTCGCTTTCTATGGTATACGTTGCTTCATTTATAGTACTACCACCATCCAACTCGTATGTAATAGAATAAACAGTAGGCGTCCATACTGCTACAATCGTTTTATCCCCATAACTACCACTTGCAATCTCAGTTACCTTTTTACCATCTAATTGCCATTCTACAAAATCATAGTGGTCTTTCGTTGGATTAGACAATACTATTGTTTCACTTTCTATCGTGTATTCGGTTACGTTA
>SVHP01000057.1 GCA_015055735.1 Clostridiales bacterium
GATGACATTTATGGCGAAGGAGGTGTAGTATGATTAGTTCAGCTAAGAAAAAACTTCTTGTAGTTATGTTAGCTTTTGTCGCTGCAATTTCTTTCGGGGCATTAACGTTTGCTCCTACCGTAAGCGCAGAAGTTAAAGAAGCACCAAAAAAAGTTGAAATTTATCAACTTGCACCAAACGCATTAGAACTTAGTCACTGTTACGTTATTAAAACTGTTAATGACAAGATTATAGTAATGGACGGTGGTTTAGACAATGCAAAAGGCACGTATAATGGCAACAGTTATTTACCTGAAGCAATCCGTGCAATTTTAGGACTAGGTGAAGACGAACACTTTACGGTTGACGCTTGGTTCTTATCACACGCACATAACGATCATATTGCAGAACTTGCTAGAATTCTTAACGGTTATGAAGATGGGGACGGTCAAGTTACCTATCAACATATGACTAGCGAACCTTATACAGGCGCTGCAGATACGTTTGCAAACGCAGTGGTTGACGCTGACGATAACTTTACTATTAAGGATTTCTATTTTGACTTCCCAGAAGCAAGCGAATTAAAAGATTCAAATGGTATAAAAGATATTAGTGACGGCTATTTATGGGATTTAGAACAAGGCTTAAATAAATACGCTCTTGCTAACGGTCTTATCGAAGAAGGGGATAACTACTATGACCAAATTAACGGCGCAGTAGTTAACGCTGATTCAATTAAAGCAGGTTTAGATATCGAAATCGACGGCGTTAGATTTGAAATTCTTCAAACTTGGAACGAATGGGACGGCAACGCAAACGATATGTCAATGGTTGTTAGAGTTTGGGTTGACGGACAATCAGTAATGTTCCTTGGCGACGTTGACAACGCTGCATCGAATAGATTACTTTATAACTACGGCGCAGGCTTCTTGAAATCTGACGTAGTTCAACTTGCTCACCACGGTCAAAACGGTTCTGAGGAAATTGATCCTGCAACGGGCGAACTTATTGCACCACTTTATACTGCAATAGATGCTGACGTTCGTTTATGGGCATCTCACCAAGAAATTTGGGAAAAGACAAAAGATGATTATACAGTTGATAAAACTATTTATGAAGGAAAGAATGCATTAGTAGGCTCAGGTACACCAACTGCTTGGGTACGTAATTTCTTCGGTTTAGGATACGATGCTTTCACTGAAAGCACAGCAACCGATTTAGTTGCATGTCTATCTACTCATCCAGCAGATAACGGTACTACCGTTGCTTCTTGGACAGAAGAAGTTCTTGATAGCATGAAGATTGAACTTCCATCAGCAATTTCATTTGAAACTGAAAACAACTTCAAAATGCTTGACGGCGCAAGCATGCGTTTAAACGATGCTGAAAGTACTGGTATTAGATTTGCTGCAACTATGGATAGTTATGATACCGAATCTACTTACGGTATGGTAATCGTTCCAAGAGATTATATCGAAGGTAACGAAATTACAGGTGATTACGTAAATCAATTAGTTGATATTTATGGTGAAAAGGGTATAATCAACCTTACTTGTAAAGTTATTAACTATGGTTCTCAATATGGTATTCAAGGTAGTATCGCTAATATTCTTTACTCAAATATGGGTAGACAATTCACAGGTATTGCTTATGAATTAACTAAAGACGGCGAATACGTTTACGCTGCATTTGACGATCTAAACGATATTTCAAGATCAGTATTTAACGTTGCAACAAAATCAGCAAATCTAGACACTGTAAATGGTGGCGAATATTTCACAGAAGACCAAGATGCTTGGATTGAAAATTATATTGCTAAATCAGTTGCTGCAAGCGCTGGAATTTCAAAAGCTGATTACGATGCAGGTTCAAGAGCTGATGCAACTATCGATTTAACTATTGACGGTACTGTTGAATTGTTACAACCTGTTAAATTCACCGTAACTTCTACGTTTGATCCAGACACTATCGAATATTCTTACGATAAAGAAGCACTTTACGTTGATACTGAAAATAACACAATCACAGTTCTAAAGACGGGTACTCATACTTTGATAGCTTATGCTGCATACTGGAATTGTTCTAAAACCATTGAACTAACAACTTCTGATATTAAAGACGATTACCTAGCAACTTTTGATAGTCCACTATATAAGAATTATATTAGAAGAGTTGACGACGTTAACTGTGGTGGTATTAGAGTTGAATGGCTTGAAGAATATAGAGGCGAAACAGGCGTTCTTAAAGTAGCTATGACCAACGATAACTCTGGTTCAAAAGACTCTCAATGGGTTCTAGATTTATTCAAAGATTATACTAACGGATATACTGTTAAATACTATCTAGAAGATTTATTTACAAACAATGGAAAAGTAAACGCTATTCGTTGGTACAAAGTTGATGAGAATGACGTAAGAGGATCAATGATTTCAGTTCTTTATCCAACTGCAAACCTTCCATACGATAAGTGGACTACTGAATACGTTGCAGTTTCAGACACTGCAAATAGCAATAGAATTTCATTCCATACTGAAGCTGGTGACGGTTTAGTTATGTACTTGTCTTGGGTAAGAGATGGCGATGCTGTAACTCGTGATGCTGAAGCTGCAAAGGCTGCCGCTATCGAAGAAATGAGAGCTGATTTAGCATCTAAAGAGGGCGTTTTAGCAACCTTTGATCATGCAGGATATCAATATTTTATTGGAGAACCTAGAACAAGTTCATATTCGGTTGAATACTTAGAAAGTTATACTGACGTAAACGGTGTTACTAGAAACGGCGTTCTTAAAGTCACTATGAAAACTTATACTGAAACAGGACCATGGGAAGGCGTTAAATTAGAATTGCTAAATAATCACAGTGGCACATATACGATTGAATATTTAGCGGATTATACTTCTGGTCAAATTGCATTCTATAAAACATCTGGATATAATTCGTTATTTACAAACTATACTCCAGCTTCTAATACATGGGTTACTAAAACAGTTACAATGAACGAAGCAAGCAATGCAATCTATTTTGGTGTTGTAAACGATGCTGCAAATAGTACCTTGACTTTCTATCTATCGTTAATCCTTGATGGTTCAGTATCTACTGATGCATATTATGTAAAAGAAAGTCTTAAGGCAGATCTTGATACTAACGAATTAGCAAGTTTTGACCTTAAAGAATACGAAAGTTTAGTTCATAAACTTGATGCTGACGATACTATAACTGCAACATATCTTGAAAGTTTCAAGGGTGAAAAGGGTGTTCTAAAAGTTGAAATTGATAATAGTGCTGACGTTGCTAACTCTGGTTTATATTTAGACCTAGTTAAATCTATCAACGCAACTAACGGCTACACCGTTAGAATGTACGCTGAATGTAATAATAAGCCACAAGCGATTTATATTAAGACTGCAAATACCTATGGAACGCCAGCAAGTGACGCATTGAATCTATGGGATGATAAGTATTGGAATAATTGGCAATCACTTTATATTACGGCAGTCGGTAGTGAATTAAATTCTTTCTATATCTTGACTTATTCTGGTGCTGATTATCAAAATTCTACAAGTTACACCTTCTATTTCTCAGTAATTATGGACGGAGATCAAAGAACGGCTATAATGGAAACTAATAGGGCTAACGTAGCTCAAACTATAACTGAAGAAAACGTTCTTGCAAAATTTGATAGTGAAGATTATTTAGCATTGTTAGACCTTTCTTCAACTTCAGGAAGAATAGCGCCATATACGGCTGAAATAGTTGACGACCCACTAGCAACTGAAAACGCTAGAAAGGTATTAAAGTTATCTATAACTTTGACGGCTTCTTCGGCATGGGATTTTGTAACACTTTATTTGCCAAAGGCTTATACAAATAATGCAGTTACTGTTGAATATTATGTTCCAGCAGACAACGTAACGGGTGGTGACCTTGCATTTATTCCTGAAGATGATAGTTTCAGTTCATATCATTTTGCCACAACACAAGGCGCTTGGACTAAAAAAGTTTCTAAGTGGGCTGATAAGAGTGGTAGTAATATCGAAATAGGTAAGGTTAATACAAACAAAGATGGTACTGTTTTAGTTGTATACGTAGCATGCGTTTACGACGGAACGGTAGCTTAATAGTTATAATCTAAAAGTAAAAGGCGAAAAACTTTTAAAAAGATTTATAAAACGTCATACACCGAGGGAAATTCCCTCGGTGTATGAATATTATGATATTTGATTACTTTTAAGGAAGGACCTATATGAATAATTTTAAAGAAAAAAAGGAACTTATAATTTTAGCAGACGTTCCACCAATTCCTACGGAAGATAGACTTATAAAATATAAAGAAGCAGGGTTTAACTACTATAACCTTACCGAAGACTATATCGTACGTGATAATCCCGATAAAACCATATCGGACGAATATTACGGTGCGATTGATAGATGTAAGGCGTTAGGACTAAAAGTAATGCTCCGCACAATGAATAACGGCAGTATCGATTATTACGATAACGTTACCGACGAATTTATGAAAAGGGGTATTGACGGTTATTATATGACCGACGAGCCAAGTCTAGTTCATAAAGACTGGTATTGTAAGCATTGTATGGACGATTATATAAAACTCGTTGACTATTACAATACATACGGTGGGGATTCGTTCTTCCATATCAATCTTTTGCAAGATTACGGTATGCCGTTAGTACACGGTAGAGTGACAGCGCCAAACTATGAAGATTATCTAGACCACTATATCGAAAATATCTTAAAGAAAGTTAAGGGCGAAAAGAGTTTAGCAACCGACCATTATCCTATGGCAATAATGCAAGGTATAAGATGCGTAAAACCTGCGGCAATTAGAGATTATTTTAGACTTGCTCAAAGAACTAAAAAACTCATTGAAGAAGGTCATGACGTTCGTACGGGATTTTGTATTCAATTAGTTTCAGATAAAGGCTTGCATTTAAGAAATATAACTAAATACGAAGAAGTATTATTCCAAGTAAACCTAGCGTTAACTTTTGGCGCAAAACTTCTTGAATACTATATTTACGCAAACAAGGGATATGCTGAACCAGGCACTGCAATTTTATGCGATATGGAACAAACGGTTTATACCGAATGTTATGATTTCGTTAAGAACTCAAACGCAGTTGCAAACGCACTAGCGCCTGACTATTTACCATTTAATTGGCTACAAGCAAAAACTTACGTAGGAAAAGAATATCACGATAACGTAAACGGTCAAGCATACGCAATATGTAGAGAAAAGGTTGCAGACTCTTTGACAAACGTTTGTGACGTAGAATGTTCAACCGATACGATAATATCAGAATTTGCTGACGGGGATAGAAGAGCGTACATGGTATTCAACTATTCCGAACCATTTATTGACCTAACTGACAAAGTGACTTTAACGATTAGCGATGCTAAAAAGGTTAAGGTTATAATAGGTAGCGACAAGAAAACTATAGACACTGTTGACGGAAAGATATCGTTATCATTAACAGCAGGTCAAGCAGCGTTTATTATCGTAGAATAGAGTTATGATTAAAATAAAACCACTTTACTATAAATTTAGTAAAGTGGTTTTTAATATCTAGAAAAGTGATTGACAATTTTATAAAAGGACTTTATAATTAAAACATACTAATATTTGGAAATAATAAATGGAAAAATTTTACTTTTTAACACACGATAATACCGACGCTTACTTTAATTTAGCGTCCGAAGAATATTTATTAAAGCAAACTGATAAATACTATATCTATCTTTGGGTAAACGACAGGGCAGTTATCGTTGGCACAAACCAAAACGCCATACAAGAAGTTAATCTTGCATATACCGAAAAGAACGGTGTTAAGGTTGTTAGAAGATTAACTGGTGGTGGTACGGTTTATCACGATAAGGGCAATATTTGCTACACCGTAATTGCGCCTTACAATCAAGAAGAAGAGCATTATAAAAAATTTACTGCGCCTATTATTGAATACCTAAACGAGTTAGGCGTTAACGCAACTTTTAGTGGAAGAAACGATGTAACTATTGACGGAAAAAAGATTTCAGGCAACGCCCAAACCGTGTTTAAGGATAGAATAATGCATCACGGCACTATTCTATTCGACACCGATAGTAGCGAATTAGCGTCTTGTCTTAATCCGTCAAAGATTAAAATGCAAAGCAAAGGCATAAAATCGGTTAGGGCAAGGGTGACTAACGTTATCGATTACTTGCCTAAAAAGATGACTGCTAATGAGTTTATGGAAGGACTTAAAAATAAGTTTATTAAAACTTGTAGCCCTTATCAATTTTCTAATAAGGACTTAATTGAAATAAATAAACTCGTCGATGAAAAATATTCAAAATATTCTTGGAATATAGGGCGTTCGCCAACGGGCAAAAATACTTTTGAACACAAGTTCCCGTTCGGCATATTTACCTTAAACTTTGATACGAAAGAAGGAAAACTTGCAAACGTAAAAATTTTGGGTGACTTTTTTGAAAAGAAAGACGTTTCGCAGTTTGAAAGTAAGCTTGAAGGCAAAAGATTTGAAAAGTCAGAATTTTTACTTGCTTTTAACGACGTGGGCGAATATATTTCAGGTGCAAACGCAAACGATATAGTTGATAAGATTTTCGAGTAACTACTTCGTCCCACTAACAAAGACTTTAATATCGGTTTTTAATCTTGAAAAATAATTATCCTTAAAAGAACTATACTTGCTATGATGATAGCGGTATAGTTTTTCTTTTATACCCAAAAAGTCACATTGTGTTTGAATGCTCGTATCAACTAATTCTTGAATATATGAAGTAAAGGTTTGCTCTAACTTCTCGCTAACAGGTTGTGGTAAAGGTTGATTTTGCGAAAGCGACTGAGAAAAACCGTCGCTATTAACGTCATTTATTTTGCAATATAACGATAATCTAAAATTTAATATGACGTTGTTATCTTTAACGTCCACAGTAAAAGCACTTTTATCGTCAACGATATTGACTAAACAACTAACTACTTTTCCGTTTAACAAAACTTCGTCCACACTTACGTTTGTTCCTGCAAGAGGTGGATAATTAAAAGCGTTAAAGGCTAAAGTTAAATTTGCGTCTAATTCGCCCACTTTTTTTCCGTCTTTAAAAAGCGCAGTAGTGCTTGCGTTAAATAAGTTGTTAGAATCAGCGTTACTTCCACTTGCCTTTGCGCCTTGACTACTACTTTGACCACCACTTTCGCTTTGAGAACCTTGACTATTATCTTGCTTAGCGCCACCACTACCACTACC
>SVHP01000058.1 GCA_015055735.1 Clostridiales bacterium
TAAGTTTGCCATTGCAAAGCAACTTGCAACGTTGGGTAAAAACCATAAAGTATGCGATAAAACGTTAAGTAGGCGCGTATCCGAAAACGGCATAGGCGGACGTTTATCTTGCCCAAGTTTTAAGTCGTCAACGCTACTCGGCAAATATGAACCGCGTATTAAATCCAACCACTTTTGAACTTCGTTTTCATAAGTAAATTTAGCTTCTTCGCCTTTACCCTTTGCAGAGAAGAATACGTTAAGGTCAAATTCGTCGTACTCACCCTGCAAGGCAATTTGGCGTATAGATTCGGGTATGCGATAAGTAAGCATAACCATACGCGGAAGCGATAAATACGGATTGTTTGCGCCGAGCCAAGATTCTTTTGCGTTTTGCTCGTCGCTATACGTCCAATTATAAATTTGGTCTTCTATAAACTCACCGCTGTTGATAGCCCTAAACGGCGTACCCGATAAGAACAAATAATAAGAAGTGGTAATAGGCAAAAACGTTTCGTTATAAGCATTATCCGCTTCCGTTTGCTTATAATGCTCCATGTCAAAGTCTGCGTTTTCTTCTTCGTCAGGGTTTTCAAACAACTTTTTAGCATTTTCACGCCACGCACCGAAATGATATTCGTCAAATATAACCAAATCCCATTGCGTTGTATGAATAAACTCATTTTTCGCCTTAATGCCACCGTTTTCGTTAGTACCAAGCAAATCTTGGAACGAACCGAAAACAACGATAGGACGTGATTTATCCGCGCTTGCAAATTGCACATCAATATTTATTTTGTTATCGTGCGCGTCTTTGTTAGAAATGAACTGCCACCCTTCAAAATCCACGTGAGATACAAGGTCTTCTCGCCAAGCCGATTCTACCGCAGGCTTAAAGGTAAGCACTAAAACGCGCTTAAAGTTCAACTTTTTAGCAAGTTGATAGGATGCAAACGTTTTACCAAAACGCATTTTTGCGTTCCATAAAAATTTAGGCGCTTTTTCAGGCTCGTCCGCTTTTGCTTTATCAAAAAACTCAATCGTCTTTTGAACGGCGCGCGTTTGTTCGGGACGCATTTTAAAGGTAAGCGTACGGTTTTCTTCCGTGCTTATTCCGTCGCGTACGTAATTGATAGCGCTAATAACGTCTTTTATCGTGCAATTAAACCACTCGTTTTTGTCAAGTCCTTGATTTAATTGTAAAAAACCTTTACGTTTTAACGCCGTATGTATTTCGTGGTCGGTAAAACACGTGCCGTCAGAACGCATAGCAGATTCTTTAAGCAGTATTTTATATTCAATACCGCTTGTATGTAATTGCTCTTTCACGCGCGTTTCAACGTCACGGTCAGTATAACCAACTTTTATATAACCTTTATGCGAATTTACCCCAACAAGTTTGTAAGCGTAAATTGTAGGAGTAACCGCAGGTCTTTGTATAAAAAATTCTTGTGCCATTTTAGTTTACTCCATAGGGCGAATCATCGATTCGATAAAGTCAATTTCTTCTTGTGTTAAATCATATTTTGCATATAATTCTTCATCACTCCAAGGTTTTGAAAAATCCTGTAAAGGAACAAATTGATAAACGCCACGTGGACCGTTTTGTGTTTTCTTTTTTATGCTTACTAAATAACGGAAAAATCTCGTTTTAATGTATGTAACAATATTTTCACACTCTTGTTTAGTAAAATTATGTTTATCAGGGTCGTAACCAATAACAAGATAGGTTTGCGAACATACACTATTTGGCTCTCCATAAAAAGGAACGCCCAAAACGATATCACTTGAGCCGTTAGCGGCAGGAATATAAACCTTATGCAAATCTTTTGTTCTTTGATTTTTAGGCAAATCGGATAATTTTATCCACCCGAACGGTATATCATTGAAAGATTTGCTTACATAGTATTTGATACTATACAAATTATCTTTTTCTTTTTTATATCCGCGCCAATTAGAAGTCAATAATTCACTATTATCAAAGAAGTGTTTTGGGCTTACTAAGCCTGAGAAATTATTATCACCATTTATGTAATATTCGCCATCTATGTTTTTTATTTTCTCTAATATAGAATAAGATTTAGGGTCTCTAATTACGATACCAGCTTTATTCGAATCCAAATAATCAATTCGCGTTATTACATCTTTGCCACCTGCATAATGGAATGAATATTTGCATTTTCCATTATAACTACTATCATATAGAAAATAATTGACACCACCCATTATGCTAACACCAGGGAAACAATCGGCAGAATCTTCAAAATCATGTATTTCCTTAAAATGATTAGATTGCAATAACGAATCAACCCATTCTTCAGGAATGCCTTGTGACGTTTTAGTCATCCATCTACTTGGAGTAATCATTACCAAATACTTAGGATTTAACATTACGGCTTTATTTATAAAGAGATTATAAATTGACTTTGCATTTGAACTATTTGCGCCTTCGATACCAAAACTCATTTGGTAAGGAGGATTGCTTATAATAACGTCAAATTTCATATTAAACAACTTCTCCAAATTATCGGTATGTATAAATTCGTAAGCGTGGGTTTCTAATTCTTCGCCACGGTCATAAGTTTTATTTGTTCCACAATATTTACAGCGTCCGTTTATCCAAGTGTGGTCTATTCGCTTAAAACGAATATTCCCTTGCGCTGTATCAAACTTGGTAACCGAAAAATCACTATTCGGGTATTTGCTACAATAGATTCCACGGCGGGATAATAAACTCGTAAGTTCGGTTATCGCTATGCCGAAAAGTTGTTTATGGAAAATGTGGTCAATACGTTCTTGCAGGTCGGGGAATTGCGGCTCTAAACCTTTAATCAAGCGTTTTGCAATCTCTCTTAGAAATACGCCCGTTTTACACGCAGGGTCTAAAAACGTTGTATCGGGATTTCTAAATAATTCCTGAGGTAACATATCAAGCATTTGGTTTACAATTTCGGGCGGTGTAAATACTTCGTCATTAGATAGATTTGCAAGACACGATAAAACGTCAGGGTTATAAACTTTATTAAATAAATTATCACTCATTTTCTTGCACTCTCCTATAATGCGTTACGTATCGGCGTAAAAACTTGCCTTCTTCTTCTTTTTTATCAAACATTGATTGTTGTTTTTTGGTTTGCTTTTCTTCGTTATTCATTTCAAGCAGGTGAGCAAAGGTGTAATCTTGCCGTTGCATTTGAAAACCCGTTATAAATGCCCACTCTGAAAAGACAATCGGCTCATCCGTTTCGTTGCCGTTTTCATCTACGCATTTGAGCGTTAACGCGTTACCACAAACGATATTTTTAGTTAAAATAAACTTGACGGCTTCGCGCGTTTGGTCGTTACAGTCTTTTTTACAAACGGCTTTATATTCTTTATCCCATAATTTGAAAAGCCTATCACGGCAAGCAAGCACGTTGTCTTGCATAATATCTACACCGTAAACACTGCTTATAGCAAGTACGGCGTTTTTTTCGTAATCAAGCGTAGATTTTTTGTATTTGCGCTTAACCACTTCAAGTTTACGGGTAAGAATTTCCGCCAAAAAATTACCGTCGCCACACGCAGGCTCTAAAAACCTACTGTCTATGCGCTCGGTTTCATCTTTAACAAGGTCGCACATAGCCTTAACTTCACGTTCGGCGGTAAACACTTCGCCGTGTTCACGAACACGCTCTTTTGATTTTGTTTGGCTTTTTACCATAATCAACTCATCCTTTTAGAATCGTAAATGCGTTTTAATTATATCGCAAATGCGTTATTTTGTCAATGTGATTGCGTAGTATATTAAACGCAAATGCGTAGTATAATAAAATAAAAGGAAAACTTTTATGGATATTATCGCAAAGATTGAAAAATTAAAGAGTGAACGTGGTTGGACGGATTATGAACTTGCGCAGCAAGCTATGGTTACGCAGTCAACAATCGCTTCTATGAAAGCAAGAAATTCGCCACCAAAATTAGACACGTTGCAAGCGATTTGCAACGCATTTGGAATAACGCTTGCACAGTTTTTTTTAGAAGATGAGCAAATAGAAGTTTTAAGCGAACAAGAAAAAAGCCTTTTAGAGAGTTTTAGAAAACTTCCCCCTAAAAAGCAAAAGGCGTTAATTGATTTATTGTAAAAGAAAAAGCAGTTCAAAATTTTGAACTGCTTTTTGTTATATGATAACTTTTGTCATTTTAACAATGATATACTAACACAGGGAAACGTCTTATTATATAAAGCTTTGCATTTAATAAGTATCTTTTCTACAAAAATATGTCATATATTATTTAAATTGACAAATTTTAGTGTTATGATTGTGCTATAATTTATTATATCCGTAAATTTTTTTCGGATAAGCCGTAGTTTTTTTACGGATATTGTTGACAAGTTTAATTAAAGGAGTTATAATGAATAAAAAACAAAGTAATGAACAAAGGATAGAGGAGAATAATATGTTAAAGTTATTTTCAGTAGAAAATTTTAGATGTTTTGGTAAAAAGCTAACATTAGACCTATCTGCGAATGACTACGCTTTTAATAGCGATATAGTAAAGAATAAATTGGTAAATAAAGCAATTATCTATGGTAAAAATGGTACAGGTAAAAGTAGCTTAGGAATGGCATTGTTTGACATCATTTTTCATTTAACAGATAAAGAGAAAAAACCAGCATATTATATTAACTATAGACACTTGGATTCAGATAATCAAATTGTAACTTTTAATTACGTATTTAAATTTGAAGAAGATATTTTAGAATATAATTATCAAAAATTGGATGTAAATAATTTATATCAAGAGGAATTAATTCTAAATGGTGAGTTAATTTTAAAATATAATTATTTTGAGAAAACAGCTAACTATATAGATAAAAAGTTATTAAATGGGCTAAATGTTGATTTAATAGATAACAAATTGTCAATTGTGAAATATATATATAGAAACACTCCAACCAATTCCGTTCCTGTAATTACAAAGATGGTAAAATATTGCGAAAAGATGTTGTGGTATAGAAGCTTATCTAATGGTAATGAATATTTTGGATATACAAATGGTGGTAGTTTATTATCTGAAAAATTATACGAGAGTGGGAAACTAAAAGAATTTGTTGCTTTTCTTAAAGAAAATGGATTGAATTATAATCTAAAGTTTGAGTTGTTAAATGGAACTCATCAATTGGTTGCAGTGTTTAATAATGGCAAAGCTTTGTTTGATTCAATAGCATCAACAGGAACTATGGCTTTATATTTGTATTTTGTATGGAGTATATCAGCGTTTAATGATGTATCATTGTTGTTTATTGATGAGTTTGACGCTTTTTTCCATTTTGAGTCTGCAGCAAGCATTGTAAATAAGCTTAATGAATGTAAAGATTTTCAAGTTTTTTTAACCTCTCACAACACATATCTAATGCAAAATAAATTTACAAGACCAGATTGTTGTTTTATTTTAACAGATAACAAAATAACAAGTTTAAATAATGCTACAAGTAAAGAAATTAGAGAAGCACATAATTTAGAGAAAATGTATATAAATGGAGCTTTTAATGGATAATCCAAAAATTTTATTTATAGTTGAGGGATCTGTTAGAGAAAAGAAACTATATGAAAAAATAACAAAAGAAATGGGTATCTCCGCTAATATGTTTGCGGTATGTGCAAATATTCATATGCTTTACACCGAATTGAAAAAAGAGGAATTCCATTTAAATATAGATGATTTTTTATTAACATTAGAAGGCGTAGCTGAGGAAGATAAGGCTCTTATAAAAAAACAACGTCCATTTACATATATTTATTTAATATTTGATTTAGATTTGCAACATTATGACATTAGTGATCATAAAAACGTAGAACGTGGTTTACAAGATGTTCGTGAAATGCTATCAAAATTTGATAATGAAACTGATCCAACAATTGGTAAAATGTATATAAATTACCCAATGGTAGAATCATATAGAGATTGTGAAAAATTTTTTGACGAGAATTATATAAATAGGACTGTGGAATTAACGAAGATAGTAGACTATAAAAAACTTGTTGGAGAACGTGGATTAAAAATTAATTTATCAAAATATACATTTGATAGTTTAATAAAACTTACAAAACAAAACATATATAAGGCAAACTATATTGTTAACGATAAATTCAAGGCTATATCATATGACGAATATTTGAATAAATTAACTCAGGAAAAGATATTCGAAGCAGAAGAAAATAAAATTTTAAAAGATAAAATCATAAGCGTTTTGCATTCTGGATTCTTTTTTATGGCAGATTATTGGGGGAATAAAGAAAAGTTTTATGATAAAAACTTAACTTAGATTTGACCTTCTAATAATAATTTATAAAATATAATAAATATGGGTGTTTTATGGTACCCTTAAATTTTAATATTAGAATCGCGTTATAAAGAAAAGAAAAAGAACGAGGACAATAGATTCCAAGTTCTTTTTTAATTAAAAATAAAGTGGGTTTCCCACTTGTTTTAGAGTCGAAATTGCAATTTGGTGCAATTTCCTTAACCTGCTTAGGCATTGAAATCTGCATCATTTTTTCGGGAAAAACGCACCGCTAAAAAATCTTCTAAAAAGTTTATAAATATGACACACTTTGTCATCTTTACTTTGGTATAATAGGACTATGGATAAATTAGCATATCACTACAACAAGAAAAAACTACCCGCTAAAACTGAGGGTAAATATCTATACTATTATCCTTGCGATGATATTGAAAACGCCACCGTGCAAATGGGTGGGCGTGGTTTTGTCACGATTGAAGTGAGCGAGAAAGAATGGGAAGCGTTAATTGAGTTAGATAGGATTGAGTATAATAACGAGCATAAATACGTCCGCCATACTGCTGAACTTCTTGATGAAGAAGATGAAACTTTAACTGCAAAGCAACTAGAAAACTTCCACGTTAAAGATACCCCTATAGATACAAAAGTGGCAAACTATTACTACAAAAAAGACCTATATAACCAACTTACCGAAGATGAAGAAAAAGTTCTTAAAATGCTTGAGAACGGCGCTACTCAAAAAAATATAGCTAAAGCATTAAACGTTACACAAGGCTACGTTTCAATGATTAAAGCCAAAGCACAATACAACTACGATT
>SVHP01000059.1 GCA_015055735.1 Clostridiales bacterium
GCAATGAAGAGAAAGAAGGAGATTTTAGTAGACGGCGACGGTCCAGTTCTATTAGACGTTGTAACTTATCGTTACGGTGGACACTCTCCATCAGACGCTATGAGCTATCGTACTATGGAAGAAGTTGAAAACTGGAAGCAATACGATCCTATCGTTACTTATAGAAAATCACTCGTTGACGCTAAGATTGAAAGCAACGGCAAATTCGATGATATTCTTGCTAGTATCAAAGAAAGAATGCTTAAACTTTGCAAACTTGCTGCTGATCCTGTTGAATCTCCATATCTTGACTTCAAGAAAGACCCATTCTACGTAGAAGACTTAATGTTCTCTAACGGCGCTGTTGAAAGCATGGGTGATAGACCTGTTGAAGTTGGTAAGGACGTTAAGATTACCATGGAAGAAAACCCAAGAGTTAAACAAATCGCTGGTAAATTACGTTATGCATTTGACGAAAAGGGTAACCAAGTTTCTAACATGAAGAGATACAATATCCGTGACGGCTTATTTGAAGCTATTCTCGATAGATATTATAAAGACCCAACTCTTACCGCTTACGGTGAAGACGTTCGTGATTGGGGTGGCGCTTTCGCAGTTTATAAAGGACTTACCGAAGCTCTTCCATACCACAGACTATTCAACTCTCCAATTTCTGAAGCTGCTATCGTTTCTTCAGCTGTTGGTTACGGTCTATGCGGTGGTCGTGTAATCGTAGAACTTATGTACGCTGACTTTATGGGTAGAGCAGGCGACGAAATCTTCAACCAACTTGCTAAATGGCAAGCAATGAGTAGTGGTATTCTTAAGATGCCTGTTGTTCTTCGTGTTTCTGTTGGTGCTAAGTACGGCGCTCAACACTCACAAGATTGGGTTGCTCTTCCTGCACACGTTCCAGGACTTAAAGTTTGCTTCCCTGTAACTCCATACGATGCTAAGGGTTTGATGAACTCTGCTCTTAACGGAACTGACCCTGTTATCTTCTTTGAAAGCCAAAGAATTTACGACAAGGGCGAAGAATTTAGAAAAGAAGGCGTTCCAGAAGGATACTATGAAATCCCACTTGGCGAACCAGACGTTAAGAGAGTTGGTAGCGATATCACAATTCTTACTATCGGAGCTACTCTTTATAGAGCTATGGACGCTGCTAAGACACTTTCTGAAAAATACGGCGTAGAAGCAGAAGTTATCGACGCAAGATCAATCGTTCCATTCAACTACGAAAAAGTTGTTGAATCAGTTAAGAAGACTGGTAGAATTATCCTTGCTTCTGACGCTTGCGCAAGAGGATCTATCCTTAACGACTTCGCTAGAAACATCTCTGAATTATGCTTCGATTATCTCGATGCTCCAGCAGTTGTTTGCGGCGCTAAGAACTGGATTACTCCTCCATTTGAATTCGACGCTGAATTCTTCCCACAAGCTGAATGGATTATCGACTGCATCAATGATAAGATTTTACCATTGAAGGGTCACGTTAGCACAACTGACACTTCTGATGCAGAAGCTTTAAGAAGAGCAAAGAAAGGTGTTTAATCTCTAAATTTTTATGAATCTATAAATCGAGTTAATAACTCACAATAAATCATTTAAGCAAATTAAATCCGATACGGTTTCGTATCGGATTTTTTGTTAAAATTTTTCTTATTTTGATACTTTTTTTCTCAAAAGTTGTTCTCATTTTGAATAATTGCTTTTTTTTATCAAAAAGTGCAAAAATTTATCGATAAATATGTATTTTTTTTTTTTTGAGTAGACAAATTACGAAAAGTATGATAGAATATACGATGAGATATACATTTTACTATACAAGCTATATGTTACTGTAGTTAAATGGGGTGAGGTTACCTTAAAGTAAACGCTAATTTAGTACAACTTTTTAGTGATAATCTCCATTTACAAAATAGTTCTTTAGATGTATAATATTGTGTATCTATAGATAATAGGAGGCAAAATATGAAAAAACAATTAAAAAAGTTAGTCCTTTTCATGATGACGACTGTTTTTAGTTGTAGTGCTTTTGGTTGTAGTGTTTTCTCTGATTTTATAAAACCATCGTCTAAACCTACAAATGCGCCTACGACTAACTTGTCAGTTCCTGTCTTTACTGAAGATAAGAGTTACATGATCTTTGCAGACGTTCCTACTAGACCAACTGTAGAACATTTGCAAGTTTATAAGGACGCAGGTTTTACCCACTATAACATGACTGAAGACTGGTTAAAACTTACTAACGTAGACAACGTTTACGGCACTGCAGACGACGGGGTATTAAATCCTGAATATCTAAAAGCCTTAGAAGCGTGTGAAACGGTTGGTATTGAAGTAGTTATCCGTAATTATTATGGTGATTCGGACTATTTTCTTAATGACTCTGAAGATGCCGATCGTGACCGTCTAAGTGAGGCGCCTTGGTACAATCCTTATAGAATGCCAAGAAGAAGTATAACCACTCAATTAACAGAATATAACGCTGTTGACGGTTATTATATGGGTGACGAACCTTCTTATCAAAGAATTTCAACCTTTGAAAAACTTATAAATTGGTACAATGCTTACGGCAGTAAGAGTAATTTTACCGAGGACGATAGTTTGTGGCACTTAAACCTTTTACAAAGCTATGGTGCTGATTATTTCAAAGGTTATAGTTATGAAGAATACGTTGATCATTATTGCGACGTCGTTCTAGAAAAAGTGAAAGGTGCAAAAACTTTAGGTACTGACTACTATCCATTGGTTAAGGGCGATATTGGCGAACCAAACTACATAAAAGTCGGCTTACTCAGTGATTATTTTGTAATTGCTAACAAGACCAAAGAAATGATTAAAGAAGGTCACGACGTTCGTACCAATTTCTGTATTCAATCTTATGAAAATCCTAAGTCAGTTGCAGGGCAAGTTCGTGAATTAGTTTCACAAGCGGATATTACCTTCCAAACCAACCTTGCTATGGCTTTCGGAACAAAGAGTTTCCAATATTATACTTATAAAGGCTACGGCAGTGAGCCTGGTATCGTAGATAGTTCGTCTTTGAAACCTACAAAAATGTATCCTTGGGTACAAGAAGCTAATAGACAAGCCCAAGTGCTTGCTGATATAATATTAAACTTTAATTGGCAAGGCGCAAAAGTATATCAAGGTCAACAAAGAACTGATGCTTACAACATGGAAGCGTTCGCTGACGTTGAAAAGTACGAACTTGATAAATTTGCTCTTATCGGCGACGTAACTGCAAGACTTGATACAGTTGTTAGTGAATTTAAAGACGCAAACGGTAACTTTGGTTATATGTTTGTTAACTATTCAGAACCATCATTGCAATTATCAGGTAAAGCTATCGTAAACTTCTCGTCTTTCATTAATAAGGCTGTCGTTTACGTTGACGGTGAAAAGAGCGTTATTGACGTTAAAGACAATAAACTTGTCCTTGATTTAAGTGCAGGCGGAAGCGTGTTCTTATATCCTTATTATGAAGGGGGCGCTAAATAGTCATGCCTAAATTTATGAAAAAGACTGCCTATTTCTTTATATATCCAATGCTTATAATCGCAGCGTTCGATATGTTTAGATACGTGTATATTAACATAAGTTCGGTCGTATTAGCATTCACCGAAACCAACGGCGGTACGCATGAAGTATCTTTCTCTCTACGTTGGTTTGAAGAAATGTTTAGACAATTTTCTTTAGCTCAAAGTAGTTTAAAGGATGCAATAGGGAATACGGTTAAGTTCTTCTTAATGTATTTTGCTAAAACGTTGATATCTTTTGTCGTTGCATATTTCTTATTCAAAAAGATTTGGGGCTATAAGGTTTTTAGAATTATATTCTATATTCCTTGTATGATTTCTCCAATTATTTTGGTAAACGTTTGGAAGAATATGCTTATGTCGGGTGGTTTGTATAGTCAAATAGTAAATGCTTTTGGTGGATCTTACTCTAATCCATTAACAAATGGCGATACGGCATTAAGCGTTATACTGCTGTTCTCTTTCTGGGGTGGCTTTGGTACTGATCTATTGATATTCGTGGGGGCAATGAACCGTGTCCCTGAAGAGATTTTAGATGCTGGCTTAATTGACGGTTGTGGAATATCTAGAGAATTCTTTAGCCTTATTATTCCACTCGTTTGGGAAACTTTATCGACCATGCTTATGATTCAAAGTATGTCGATATTTACGGCAACAGGTCCGATTTTGTATTTCTCGCCTAACGAACCAAAAACTTATACCTTGCAATTCTTCTTGTTCAACAAGGTAACAGGATTTGGTGGAGATGGTGCTGGTGGGACTGCAAACGAGTTCAACCAAGTTGCTGCAATAGGTTTATTCTTTACCCTTATCGCTCTTCCAATAGTTCTATTTGGAAGATGGTTAATGAATAAATTCAATTCTGACATATCGTACTAGGGAGGAGGCTACAAATGAATAAAAAGATAATGAGAAATCCCGTGATGATAGGTCTATTTATATTCTTTGTAATATACGCCTTATCAATAGCGTTCGTTATTTTTCAAGGTATAGCAGTTTCCTTTATGGACGGTGCTTATTACGGAAAGATAATGATCCCTACAAAAGCAGAGCATTTTTATCCACAAAACTACGTTAACGCTTTTACGAAAATTGTTATTAAAGGAGCAAACGACGTAAACGTAACGATTGTCGGTATGTTTGTAAACAGTCTTGTATACGCAGGTGGAACTTCAGCTCTAGGCGTGTTATTCTGCGCAATAACTGCTTACGTTACTGCAAAATATAAATTCCCTGGTAGAAATTTTATATATATGTATTCTATCGTGGTTATGATGCTTCCCGTTGTTGGAACGACTGCTGCATCTATAAATTTCTTTAAAGACGTGCTTCACGTTAAAGATACTTACTTTATGATTTTTATGCTTGCAGGATCATTTGGTCAAAACTACGTTATATTGTACGCTACGTTTAAGGGCGTTTCGTGGGAATACGGTGAAGCTGCTTTCGTTGATGGGGCAGGTCACTTTAGAGTTTGGTTGCAAATAATGATGCCACAAGCAATATCCGTTATGGTTGCTTTGTTTATTGTAGGTTTTATCGGTAAATGGAGCGATGCTGAAACACCTATACTATATATGAAGAAATTGCCAACTTTGGCAAGTGGACTTGCTGAATTATCAAGCGATCAAGAGGCGCAAGGTGATATGCCAATGATGTTTGCCGCTTTCGTCATGAGTATGATTCCACTTCTAATTTTATACGCTGCTTTCCAAGAAACGATTATGGAAATTCAATTAGGTGGCGGACTTAAAGGTTAATAACGGGAAAAACCCGAAAAAAATAATATCTTAGGAGGATATAAAAATGAAAAGAAAGATTTTAGCAATTATGCTTGGATTTGTTCTTATGTTAGGAACATTTGCAGGCTGTACTGTTCAAGACGAAAATGAAAACGAACAGTATAAGGACAGAGACATTAAACTCACAATGTATTATTATGATGCAGGCTTTGGCGGCGAACACTATGTTGCTATGGCAGGTGACTACATGGAAAATTATGACGATAAAGTATATATCGACATGGTCCCAAAAAAGAGTTCTACGCAAATGCGTACGGAAATCACCACTAACGACTGTGACGCTGATATAGTTCAGCTCTCAGTTGATATGTTTGGTCAAAGTAAATCAATCGAAAACCTTGATGACTTGTACGATATGGCTCCTTTAGGTGAAAATGTAAAAATTAAAGACAAGAAAGCTGATCTATATGATTTCTTTGCTGAAAAAAATGGTCATTATCGTCTAGCAAGTGGTGGTGATGGCGCAGGTTACGTTTTTGTTTACAACAAAACTACTCTTGATAGTATTTTTGGTGCTGACAACTATCAACTTCCTGTAACTAGTGAAGAATTATTTGCTTTTGGTGATGCTATATATGACGAAGGACATTATTTGATGTCTACGGCACTCGGCGATACTGGTGGAGATTATACCGTATATCTACAACAATTGTGGCTTGCTCAACTTATGGGTAAGGAAAAATATGATCACTACTATTCAGCAGAAGCTTATAATGCTACAACTAATGCTTGGGAATTCTGTGAAACAGAACCAACCATGATGACTCAAGCTAAACAAGAAATTAAAGATGCATATGAAGAACTTCATAAGTTATTTATTGGTGAAAATCAATATTTACACCCTTCAGTAAAAGAATTAAACCACTTGTTTAATAACCAAGTATTCTCTGGTGCAGGTTACGGTACAAACGCAGAAAAGACTGCTTTCTTGTACATCGGTTCTTGGCTTGAAAACGAAATGAAAACCGTTAAAGGTGCTAACCAAGACCAAACTTACGGTGCAATTAGAACACCTGTAAATAGTCAAATCGTAAATTATTTAAGCACACCTATTTCAGACGAAACCTTAGCTGCTATTATTAGAGCAATCGACGCTGGTAGCGACTATGCAACAGTTAAATCTACCGTTGCTGGAGCAAGTGAAATTACTGAACCTGACTTCAATAAGATTTATGAAGCTAGAAAGATGATTGTTACTATTCGTTGTTCTGAAATTGTTGTTCCTAAACTTTCTGCTGACGAAGCTTGGAAGAAAGAACACATCTATAAATTCTTACGTTATTTAACTAGTGATAGAGCAAACGTTGTAGCTGCTAACACAAAAGGTGGTTTAAATATGACCGGATACGGTGCACCTGTTAAGGACTCTGATTTAACCGTTACACGTACTTTATTCGTTCAAAATATCGTTGATATTGCAAAGGATACTATCGTAATCGATAC
>SVHP01000008.1 GCA_015055735.1 Clostridiales bacterium
TTTTTACCGCTTTTAGGGTTAATTCTTAGCCCCTAGGATTACGGATATTAGCTTGTGCTGCAGCTAAACGAGCGATTGGAACTCTGAATGGTGAGCATGATACGTATGAAAGTCCAATGTCGTGACAGAATTCGATTGTGTATGGGTCACCACCGTGTTCACCACAAATACCACAGTGCATTTCTGGACGAACTTTTCTACCGAGAGTAACTGCCATATCCATCAATCTACCAACACCGTTCTTGTCGATTTTTGCAAATGGATCGTTTTCGAAGATCTTTGCATCGTAGTAAGCGTTTAAGAACTTACCAGCATCGTCACGAGAGAAGCCGTAGGTCATTTGAGTTAAATCGTTAGTACCGAAACAGAAGAATTGAGCTTCAGAAGCGATTTCGTCAGCAGTGATACAAGCTCTTGGGATTTCGATCATAGTACCAACTTCGTAAGCGATCTTAACGTTAGCTTTTGCGATTTCTTCTTCAGCAACAGCAACTACAACGTCTTTAACGTTCTTAAGTTCCTTAACTTCGCCAACAAGTGGAATCATGATTTCAGGAACTACTTTCCAATCAGGGTGTTTTGTTTGAACGTTGATTGCTGCACGAATAATTGCTTTAGTTTGCATTACGGCGATTTCTGGATAAGTAACGGCAAGTCTACAACCACGGTGACCCATCATTGGGTTAAATTCGTGAAGTGAAGCGCAAATTTGTCTAATTTGAGCAGAAGTCTTACCCTTCTTAGCAGCAAGAGCGTCGATGTCAGCGCCAAGAGTTGGAATAAATTCGTGTAGTGGTGGGTCTAAGAAACGAATGGTAACAGGATTACCTTCAAGCGCTTCGTAAAGTTGTTCAAAGTCGCTTTGTTGCATTGGAAGAATCTTTTCTAATGCCTCTTCTCTTTCTTCTTTAGTTTCTGAACAAATCATTTCACGGAAGATTTCGATTCTGCCTGGTCCGAAGAACATGTGTTCAGTTCTGCAAAGTCCTATACCTTCAGCGCCTAATTCACGAGCCTTAGCAGCGTCTTTTGGTGTATCGGCGTTTGTACGAACTCCTAATACTCTATATTTATCTGCCCACGCCATAATTCTGCCGAAGTCGCCAGAGATAGTAGCGTCAACAGTTGCGATTTTACCGTCGTAAATATTACCGGTTGAACCGTCGATAGAAATGATATCGCCTTCTTTATAAGTCTTGCCAGCAAGAACGAAAGTCTTAGCGTCTTCGTTGAAATCAGAAATATCTGAACAACCTGATACGCAACAAGTACCCATACCACGAGCAACAACGGCTGCGTGAGAAGTCATACCACCACGAGCAGTTAAGATACCTTGAGAAGCTTTCATACCTTCGATATCTTCTGGAGAAGTTTCAAGTCTAACGAGAATTACCTTTTCGCCTCTTGACTTCCATTCTTTAGCGTCTTCTGCGCTGAATACGATTTTACCACAAGCAGCACCTGGAGAAGCGCCCAACGCTCTAGCAGCAGGTTTAGCGTCCTTTAATGCCTTAGCGTCGAATTGTGGGTGTAATAAAGTATCGAGGTTTCTTGGGTCGATCATCGATACTGCTTGCTTTTCGTCGATCATGCCTTCGTCAACTAAGTCGCAAGCAATCTTTAATGCAGCGGCAGCAGTACGCTTACCGTTTCTAGTTTGAAGCATGTAGAGTTTGCCGTGTTCAACGGTAAATTCCATATCTTGCATATCTCTATAGTGGTCTTCAAGAATTTGACAAACGTTCTTGAATTGAGCGAACGCTTCAGGGAATTTTTCAGCCATTTGAGCGATAGGCATTGGTGTACGAACACCAGCAACAACGTCTTCGCCTTGTGCGTTGGTTAAGAATTCACCCATAAGTTTCTTTTCGCCGGTAGCAGGGTCACGAGTAAAAGCAACGCCAGTACCACAATCATCACCCATGTTACCAAAAGCCATTGCTTGAACGTTAACGGCAGTACCCCAGCTGTAAGGGATATCGTTGTCACGACGGTAAACGTTTGCTCTTGGGTTATCCCATGAACGGAATACGGCCTTAATTGCGCCGATAAGTTGTTCTTTTGGATCTTGTGGGAAATCCTTGCCGATCTTGTTTTTATATTCGGCTTTGAATTGTTCAGCTAAAGCCTTAAGGTCGTCAGCGCTGAGTTCAGTATCAAGCTTAACGCCCTTTTCTTCTTTCATTTTATCGATAAGTTGTTCAAAGTATTTTTTACCAACTTCCATAACAACGTCTGAATACATTTGAATAAATCTTCTGTAACAGTCGTAAGCCCATCTTGCGTTACCACTCTTTTGAGCCATAACTTCAACAACTTGTTCGTTTAAGCCAAGGTTAAGAATGGTATCCATCATACCAGGCATTGACGCTCTAGCGCCAGAACGAACTGATACTAAAAGTGGATTTTCCAAATCGCCGAATTTCTTACCGGTGATTTCTTCCATCTTTTCAACGTTAGCCATAATTTCAGCCATTATATCGTCGTTAATTGTCTTTCCATCTTCATAGTATTTAGTACAAGCTTCAGTAGAAATAGTGAAACCTTGTGGAACAGGTAAACCAATTTTAGTCATTTCAGCTAAGTTTGCGCCCTTACCACCGAGAAGTTCTCTCATTTTACCGTTGCCTTCGCTAAATAAGTAAACGTATTTCATCTATAGAATCCTCCAAAAAATTTCTTTAATTTAACGCTTTTTTAAGTCGCTTTTTATCCTATCTATTCTACTATAATTGTTTATTTTAATCAAGCGATATTACTCGATTTTTTCAATACTTTTAAAATTTGCATTTTTTAGGGGTAGATTTTTTAAAAATCAAAAAAACTTAACTAGTTCTTTTAAAGAATTTAAATTTTCTTCCAATCTATTGGTTATGTAGTAGTCCAAAAGTTTAATTGCCTTTTTAGTAAACTCGTCGTTATCGGTAAGTTTATCGTCCTTTGCCATGATTAACGCCCTTAGCGTTAAATGATGGATTTCACGCCCTATTTGGTCAAAACAATCTTCGCACAAGAACGCCCCACGCCTATAATCGAAAAACACCCTATCGCCCACTTCCTTTTTGCAAACAAAACAAGCATCTAGCGAAAGTTTATACCCCGAATTTTCTAAAGACGACAATAAAAACTTAACCAAAGCCGATAAGTGATTTTCGCCGTAAGCAATTTCCTTTAATGCGTTAACGGTAAGCAAAAAGCCTTGCTCGTCAACCATGCTTTCCTTAAAAAAGCGCTTCACGAACTCGACGACTGCGCCTGCGCAAAAGTATTTTTCTATATTTTCTCTAACGGGGTAAAAACTGTCGATTAAACTTGCGCCGATAACCGTTCGTTTGTCGCCCGAACGGGAGAAGATAAATTCAGCAAAACAAAAAGGCTCGGATGCAAATTTTAGTTTTGCCCCTGCCTTTTTTACGCCTTTGATTTTAGCGGAAACTACACCTCTTTCCAAGGTGAAAATATTGAGTATTTTGTCGTTTTCCGAAAAATTCACCCCACTTAAAACTATTCCGCTAAGTTTTTCTTCCATATTTTTACCTTTCGTTAATATTATTTTTAAGTATTAGTATCGGTTAGTACCGTTTGTCGTTTAACTCTTTATAGAGTAGGTAGTGTGCGATATTTCCCGATTGAGAAAATAAATCCCACGCCAAATCGTTTGCCTTTTTTTGTTTTTTACCCTTTTCTTGCTTATTATTTTTTCTCATATACTTAATATGTGAAAAAAAAGCATTTGTATTCAAGATTTACTAAAATATTTATGCAAATTTACGCAAAAATTTTTATTTCTTTCTTTATAACACACGCTATTTTATATTTAGTAAAGCTATTGCCACTGCGCCGATTACTATACCTATCCACTGCCACCACTTGAGTTTTTCCTTAAACGCAAATATAGAAAATAACATAGTCACAGCCAAGCCACCGACTGCAAGTACTGGATAAATTAAACTTGGCGAAAGTTCGCTAGTAGCAAGTATGATAACGAACAAATTGAGCATAGAATTAATTACGCCCGTTGCCACGGGAAAAGCCAAGTTGCGTTTTGGTACGGGTTGACAATTCTTTCTATCGCACCTTAAATATAAAAACAAGCAAATTAAGGTTGATATTAGCACTGCAAACACCATCATCATACTGCCGTGTTTACCGTCGTAAACCATTTGTTGTTCACGCTGAATTATACTGCTCCCTGCGTTGCCAACGAAAGCACCCAAAGTAAATATTATCCATTTTACCGAAAACTTTTTAGTACTTTTATCAGTGTTCTTTTTCTCAAATATACAAAGCGCAAGACTTATTAGCACCAAAATTAACCCCACTACGACAAGCGTGGTAACAGGTGCTTTCCAAAAGATTAAGCCCCAAATGGTAACGCCTATAAGAGAAGTTTGCAATATTAAACTAGTCAATGCAACCGAGCCGTATTGAAAAGCGTAAATAATACAAACGTTTACTAACGCAAAACATAAACCAAACCCTAACGAGTACCACAAAACGCCCCACTCAAAACTAAAATCGCAAGCATAAATAATGCCCCACACCACAAGGGTACTGCATAGCCTTACGAAGTTAAAAAGTTGGGTTGCATTTTTATAACCGACCGTCTTACGATTGTAAAACTCACAAAACACACTACCTAACGAAGTGCTTATAACTGCTATTATAAGATAAAAGTAAGACATATTTTTTCCTTCGAGTTTAATTTTTCAAGTTTATAGTTTAATTATACTGCATTATTTTTACAAAGTTATTGCAACTTATAATTACTTTGTTGCATTTTACACATTTTTTATGGAGTAGTTTTTGGTTTATTTAAGACTAAAAATCTTGTTTTTCGCCGTAGCCGTACTCTTTCATTAGCCCAGCCGAATTTCGCCAATCTTCTTTAACCCTAATGTAAGTAGTCAAAAAGACCTTTTTGCCGAGGAATTTTTCCATATCTTGACGGGCGAAAGACGAAACTTCTTTTATGGCTTTTCCACCTTTACCTATTAAAATCGCCTTGTGGTTAGCCTTTTCGCAAACGATATCAAGATTGATTTCGTAAGTGGTTTTGTTTTCACGAAGTTCAAATTTATTTATGAGAATTGCCACGCCGTGTGGAATTTCCTTGTCGAATTTAAGCAAGATTTTCTCTCGCATAATTTCGGATATCATAAACTTTTCCGACCTGTCGGAAACTATGTCTTGTTCAAAAAGTTTTTCGCCTTCGGGAAGTTTATTTACAATTACTTTTATAAGTTCTTTGATATTTTTATTCTTTCTTGCCGAAACTGGAACTATATCGATATTTTCGTCCGAAAACTCTTTTAGTTCGCTAATTAAAAGGCTTTCGCTCATGATATCGGTTTTAGTTAAAACCAAAACGGTCGGCACTTCGAGTTTTGTATATTTTTTAAGTAACGCTCTATCGGTATCGCTAACCCCTTCGTGAGCGTCCATAATAAACAAAATTAAGTCCACGTCCTGACTTGCGTCCGACGTGGTTTTTTGCATAACTGAATTTAATAGGTTATCAGCCTTATAAATGCCAGGCGTATCGATAAATGCTATTTGATAGGTATCGGTAGTTAAAACGCCCAAAATTCTATCTCTAGTCGTTTGTGGCTTTGGCGAAACGATAGCCACCTTTTCGCCGACCATTACGTTTACGAGCGTGCTTTTTCCTGCGTTAGCCCTACCCACTACTGCAACTAATCCACTTTTCATTGTTCTTCCTCAGGGTATAACATTGCAATTATTTGCTTTTCTTTGTCACGCATTTCTTTTTTATCTTTTTCGTTCATGTGGTCGTAATCGAATAGGTGCAATAAACCGTGAATAATTAGGTACTCTCTTTCTCTCTTTTCGCTGTGTCCGTATTCTTTGGCTTGTTCGGCAATCTTTTGGTCGCAAAGCACGATTGAGCCTAGGAAAATGTATTTTCCTTCAAGTTCGGTCTTGCAATCGGTCGGCATCAATACCCTTCCCCTAATACCTTCCATACTAGGATAAGACAATACGTCGGTTATTCTATCGACACCACGAGTGGTCTTGTTTAGGTAATGCATATATTCGCCGTCTTGAAAAACTATTTCGGCTTTAAAATACGACCTTTGTCCCAAAACGGTATACACGCATTTTGCAAGTTTTTTCAAATTCAATTTTTTATCTAAACATTCTAACTTAATTTTTCCCATAGTTCTTCCTTTTATTATAACTCTAATCCGTCAAGACTTACCTTTGGATATTCAATTCTGCTGTGGTATACACCGGTCAAGTGGTTTACTACCGTATGGATAATAATGTTGATTTCGTTTAAGGTAATTTCACAATCTTCAAACTGACCTAACTGCATTCTGTCGTTTACTATTTGTCTAACCACCTTTTTAACGTTTTCACGAGAACGGTCTTGGAGTGTTCTAGCCGCTGCCTCGCAACCGTCGGCAATCATGACGATTGCTGCAATCTTAGTCCTTGGCTTTGGACCTGCATAACAGAATTGAGCGATATCCACTTCGCCGTCCGTGTACTTTTTGGCTTTACCGTAAAAGTACAAGATAGGTAGAGTACCGTGGTGTTCTAAGCAAACGTCGGCAATCTCTTTTGGCAAACGATTTTTTACGATAAGGTCGTATCCGTCTTGGGTGTGCGACTTGATTATGTTTGCTGAAAGTTCTGGCGTCAAGTCGTCGTGTGGGTTTTCGTTATCGCCTTGATTTTCCTTAAAGAATTCAGGGCGACGAAGTTTACCTATATCGTGATAGTAAGCGCAAGTTCTAGCAAGGAGCGCATCTTCACCGATAGCGAGAGCGCACGCTTCAGCGATGTTTGAAACCACTATTGCGTGGTTAAAGGTTCCTGGCGCTTGTTGAATAAGTTTTCTAATAAGTTTTGCTTTATGCTCGATAAGTTCAGAGAACTTAAAGCAAGACACTTTCTTAAACAACGCTTCAAATATAGGCAATAATACCATAACGAGCGAAGCGGCAAGTGGACCGGATACGATTGCTGAAAATATATCCATAACGGCGTTTTTACTGCCGTGTTCTATGATAGAAAGTATCAAGCATATAACGGTTGGGGTTGAAACTATTAAACTCATGATCAAAAGTCTTAATCTAGAGTAAACTTTGTCCATGCAAATAGTTGCTATAACGCCCGAAGAAAAGCCCATTATAAGGGCTGGGTAGTTGCCAAGGTTAAACGGCGTACCAGCAAACGAGTCGAATAAAAAGATGATAACGCAAAATATAGTGTTCATGAATAGCGCAGTCTTTCTATTTGTTAAAAACAAGGTTAAAAGGGCAACGCTTGATAGTGGACGCAAATAGATATTAACGTATTTTCCACTTAAGAAACACGCTAGTAGCGACAATTCCAAAATTAAAAATAACATTTCAGAGTTAGCAGCGCTTTTCATAAAGTTTTTATCTTCGTACAAAAAGTATAGCCCCATAACTGCTAGAGTTACCACCAAAAGCAAGGCAAAGTGCAAAGGGGTCGTAACGTTTTGTAAAAAACCTTCTAACGTAACTTCGCCCGACAAGCCTTGCATGTATACCACTAGCGTGAATATTGCGCAAATGATTATGAAGTTTACGACGTAGGTGACAACGTTTAGCACCACGTCTTTGGTTGACCAATCCTTAATTTTCTTTGATTTCGTGTTTAACATAATTTTTTCCTTTTTATCCTGCGTGAATAATAATTCGCCGTTTTACACTGACTTCATAAATAAATTCTTTATCCTTAGCGTATTTTTCAACCGATAAAGAAACTATTTGGCTATCTGAAAAGTGGGCTTCTGCAAGTAATATCGCCTTATCTTCAGCGTTGTCTAGTTCATCGATATATATAAACTTTTGCTCGTTTATAACCGACACGCTAGCTAAAACGTTAATCTTTACCGTTTTCTCTTTTATAACCATATATCCGTCCACTAAAAGAGCGCCGTTTTCCACCTTATCCCCAACCTTAACGAGTGGTGTGCCACGATAAACCTTTAGGCTTTCGACCACGCCGTCCACAGTCGAATATAGACTGTAAATTTGGCTGTTTAACCTATCCACTTGGCTATTAGCAAGCGCTAAATCGACCATCAAGGTGTTGCCGTGTTTTTCAAGCGACACGAAAGATAAGTTGTTGTTCTCGGCTAAAATTTGGTCTTCTAGTTTTTGGTAGTCAATTTGAGAAAACCTACTGCCTTCCTTTACTCCAACGCTGTCTAGATACTCGTAAACTTCCCTTTTGCAAACGCTCCCCGTCCCCGAAAAAGAAATTTGATAGACGACGTCGGATAAAAGCGTGGTCGTTATTATAAAAACCAAACAGCCGACCACAAGCCCTGTTGACCTTAACGCTAAAAGCAAGGGATAGCCTAACCCCTTTTCTTTAACTTTTTCTATATTATAGCACATTTCTTTTGCGAAAGCAAAAAGTTTTTTACTATCAAAGAGCGAAACTGTGACAATAAGTTGTTTATTAGACACTTTTTTTAGGTCGAACAAGGTAATATTCCTATTTTTCAAAAGGTTAATGAAATTATCTAGATTTAGTCCCTTTATCGAATAAACCACTTTGACACCTTTTACCCTGTCTAATAATTTATCTAATAAAGACGGTTTTTTTGTTTTATTAAAAACTTTCTTTTTTCTTTTTAGGTTGTCAATTTTTAAATTTTTTCTATCTTTTTTATTTTTCCACAAACGACCAAATCTCCCCCACAGTATTTTTTTATAAATAGTTCGCTCCCTAAAATATCCAGCCCACCGTCCTTTAAGGATAGAACGATTTGTTCCTTGTCGTACTTGACGATAGTTTTAATATTTTCTAAATACATTGCATTCTCGCCGAACAAGACTGCACGAAAGTTAGGCTCGTTCGGTATTTCGTTGTAGTTAAAGCAATTTCTAATATTATCTATTAAACTCATACTCCACCGATTATAAATATTTCTCTTACTATATTTATGTGGAAAAGTATTAAAAAAACACTTCTATACTCACTAATTAAGATTGACAAAAGAAAAAGTTAGTAATATAATCAAAATGCAAAATTACAAAAGGATAATAAAGTTATGTTAGAAACCTTTTTAGCCACCCTGAACCCTATGCTTACGCTGTTTATTTGCATATCAGTCGGATTTGTTTTGCGAAAAACTAATATTTTAGGCGACGGGGCTAGTACTGTTTTAGCAAAACTCGAAAATTGGGTATTCGTGCCTGTGTTAAACTTTTCGGCTATGTCGCAGTACTTTAAAGTTCAAACGCTCATCTCCCACGCATCTAATTTAATTTTTTCAAGCTTAAGCTTGGTCGTTTCGGTAGTGCTTACCCTTATCCTCGTTAGATTTTTCGTCAAGGATAAACACTCCTATCAAACGGGCGTTTATAAATATGCGCTAACCTTTGCAAACAGTGGATATATGGGCGATCCTATAATCCTTGCAATCTTTGGAATCAGTGGACTTTCATTTTATAAAATAGTCACTCTCCCTATGAATATTTTAACTTACTCTTGGGGATTAAACCTACTCGTCCCAAAAGGCGAAAAAAAGCAAAGTTTTATTAAAAATCTCGTTAACGCACCAATGGTCGGTATGTTAGTTGGCATAATCGCAGGGCTTTCTGGGCTTGGCGACCTTATATATACAACCACCGAACTTTCATTTTTATCAAGCGTTATCGACTCGCTAAAATCTTGCATGGGTCCTGTGGCTATGCTTATTGCTGGGCTAACCATAGCAAACTTTAACCTAAAGAAAACCTTTACTAACTTAAAGGTATATATACTTTCTTTTTTAAGGTTAGTACTTATTCCTATAATCGTAATAGGCAGTGTATTTGCATTAAAAGAACTTGGCAATTTACTTTTCGGCTTATCGGTTGACAACTCTATTTTATACCTATTATTCTTTGCCGTTGCAACCCCTATGGGCATGAATACAATCGTCTTTCCACAAGCGTTCGGTGGGGACGCAACGCTAGGTGCGTCGATGACAGCCGTTTCGCACACCCTTTGCATAATTTCAATACCGATAATGTACGCCCTACTAACGCTAATTTTCGGTAGTGCGCCTATATTTTAGAAAAATCATATGAAATTCAAAAAGCACTTTGAAACCCAACTTTCAAAGTGCTTTTTCTTGTTTTTATAAAATTTTTTACACCATAACGTATCGATAGACATTATCACGTTGCGCTAACAACTATCATACGACGCTAGTCGTTATAATGTTGCGCTAGCAACTATCATTCACCGTTAGGTGTTATCACGTTGCGCTAGCAACTTTTATCCCTTGTAGTAGTTAATTAGACAGCCTTTAAGGATAATTTGTTTTTCAGCGTCGGTTAGAGCGTCCATCTTTAGCTTGATATCTCTCTTCGTTTTACCGATAACTGTTGCCTTGAATTCTTTTGCGCCGTTAGCGATACCTTCCTTAACCCCTTTAATTAAGATATATTCGCCCACTTCAAAATCGTTCTTGTCTGCAAGTAGTGGTAGCATACCCCAGTTGATAAGGTTGCTTCTATATCTCTTTGTTGCGTATTCTTTAGCGATATTTGCTACGCCACCTAGTACTCTTTGGCAAGATGCAGCTTGTTCTCTAGCCGAGCCGTCACCAGGCTTAATTGAACAAACTACGCTACCGTAAGAAGTTTTGCTTTCATCAAGTCCTAGTTCGGTTGGGAAGCCACCGTCCCTAACTTCTTTTGCCCTACCAACGTAGTTAGGGTCTTTTCTTGAGAGCGCAAACTCTGCAAGTTTAAGTGGGTTAGAACGGTAAGAAGAAGTTTCGCCCGATGGAATAAGTTCGTCGGTAGTGGTCACAGAGTCGTTTATAACCGATACTACCTTCAACAACAAATCGTCCTTAAGCGCTTGCATCTTTGGCCAGTCTGCAATGTTTGGTCCGTAAACCAAGTCTTTGTTTTGGTCGCCACTGCCTACTGCGTTAAATACTCTCGCCCTATAAATCTTGTTGTCAAAACGATACTTTTTAACCTTGTTAGCGTACTCCATATCCATAGCCGAAGTAATTGCGCCACCGTTTTTAGCAGTTGCTGCGATACTTCTTGCGTCCATTAGAGCGACAGCCGAAAGTTGACCGTTTGCAGGCTTACTTCCTTCTCTACTTTCAAAGTTTCTAGTGGTATGACGGATAGAAAGTCCGTTATTTTGTGGTACGTCGCCTGCGCCAAAGCAAGGGCCACAGAAAGCAGTTTTAATAACTGCGCCGTTATCTATAAGTTTACTGATATATCCCGTATCCACTAATCCCTTGTATACAGGTTGGCTAGACGGATAAATATCCAAAGTGAAATCGTTGTTATTAACTTCGCTATCCCCTAAAATATTAGATGCTTCGGCGATATTTTCGTACATACCACCTGCGCAACCTGCGATGACGCCTTGTTCAACGAAAACCTTGCCGTCACGAATCTTATCGGTCAACTTAAAAGTGCCTTTTCCTTCAGGTAAGAGTTTTTGACCAGCCTCTTCGCACTCTTTAAGTAGTTCGTAAGGGCGTGATAAAAATTCACGGATAGTATAGGCGTTAGATGGGTGGAACGGAAGGGCTATCATAGGTTCAACCTTAGATAGGTCGATAACTATACCCTTATCGTAATAAGTGCCTTCTTCAGGGTTCATTTGTTTATAAGCGTCAGCCCTACCGTGTTCAGCGTAGTAAGCCTTGGTCTTTTCGTCGGTCACCCAAACCGATGATAAACAGGTCGTTTCGGTAGTCATAACGTCGATACCGTTTCTAAAGTCCATAGAAAGGGTTTTAATACCGTTTCCAACGAACTCTAAAATTTTATTCTTAACGAATCCACTCTTAAAAGTTGCCTTAACGAGCGCTAACGCCACGTCGTGTGGGCCAACCCCCTTTCTTAGTCTACCCTTTAGGTTGACTGCAACTATTTCAGGCATATCCACGTCGTAAGTTCTATCGAGAAGTTGTTTAACTAATTCAGGCCCACCTTCGCCAACGGCAAGCGCTCCTAATGCGCCGTAGCGAGTATGTGAGTCCGAACCCAAAATCATTGCGCCTGAAAAAGCACGCATTTCTCTCATGTATTGGTGAATAACTGCTAAATGTGGAGGAACGAACGCCCCACCATACTTTTTAGCAGCCGAAAGCCCGAACACGTGATCGTCTTCATTGATAGTGCCACCTACTGCGCAGAGTGAGTTGTGGCAGTTGGTCAAGGTGTAAGGGATAGGGAATTTTTCTAGCCCCGAAGCCTTTGCCGTTTGGATAATGCCAACGTAGGTTATATCGTGAGAAGTAATTTCGTCAAACTTAAGGTTAAGAGCCGTATCGTTATTAGAAATATTATGAGAAGCCAAAATTTTGTAAGCCATACCACCCTTTTTAGCGGTTAAATCTTTGGTCTTTGCGCGAACGAGTTTTCCATCTCGAAAATAAACGCCTTTATCAATAAGTTTTATCATAGTAGTTCTCCATTTTTGTTAAACTTTTTTTGGTACACGATAGATTATATAATATTATTGAAAATTTGGCAAGGATATAAAAGACTAAAAATTCGAAAAAAATCAAAATTCCCCCTTGCTTTTTGCTCGGTTTTGTATTACAATGTACTAAAGGAGGCCATTATGAAAAAATTTAAGTTTAAGTATTCGCCAATAGTTTGGGTGCTTTTGTCGGTAGTTTTAATATTTTGCATACTCGGTCTAACTCTCAATATTTTGAATATAATAAACTATTCGGCAGTAAAAAACTTTGAACTAATTAGCCACGTTTGTCTTATAGTTTTAACTGCGTTTATCACAGTTTTTGTGTTCGGCGTAATCTTTTACGGGCGATACGTAATTAAAAAACAAGCGCTATACACATATTTTGGGTTTGTTTACGTAAAAACGGCAATCAAAGATATCGTACAAATAACGCATTTTAAGAAAAGCGATAAGTTGGTGGTGTATTTTTCCGACCAAAAATATTCGGTAATAGTTATTTCGCCTAACGAATACGAACAATTTATCCTAGAACTTAGAAAGGAAAATCCACAGATAATTTACACTTCTGAAATAGACGGCGAACAAATGCCCGAATAAAAATTTTTTTGACCGAAAATTTTTTGCTTAAAAATTATTGACAAGCAAAAAAAATAATAGTATATTGTATTTGTAGAAAATAGAATGGCATATAGCCAAGATATAATAAATCCGGTAGGTAAGGCTACCATAGGGATACGGACTAATACCGCGAAATAGTGGAGACACTATAAGTTGGTCAACAGACCCCGTCGAAAGCAAGGCGGGATCTAATTTAGTTTCATTGCCCTACGGTGCTAAAGCCAGCATGGTTAACCATTTTTCATTGAGTGGAATTTGATTAGGTCAAGTAATACGCCTACCGCATTTTTTGTGGTAGGTTTTATTTTTTGCTTTTGTCGCACCAAACGATTGATAAAGTGTAACTAAAAACCTACTAGCCACCTAAATCTAAAAAATTTATAAGGAGAATACTAGTTATGACGCAAGAATTAGAAGTTATGTTCGAACGAATTTCGTTTTGCTTTGAAACGAGAAAGTTTGCCGATTTAAGAATTCTCCTTCTCGATATGGAGCCTGCGGATATTGCTCTATTTATGGAAGACAACCTAAATGAAAAAGAACAATTGATGTTTTTTAGAATTTTACCTAAAGAACTAGCTAGTGACGTTTTCGTTGAAATCGATACCGACCTACAAGAAATTCTAATCAAGGCATTTACCGATAAGGAGTTAAAAGCAGTCATCGACGACATGTATCTTGACGATACGGTTGACGTCATTGAAGAAATGCCTGCTAACGTCGTTAAGAGAATTTTACAAAACTCCACTCCGGAAGATAGAAAGCAAATAAACGAACTGTTAGAATACCCTGAAGATTCGGCAGGCTCTATCATGACCACCGAGTTTATATCCTTCTCGCCATCGACCACTATCGAGTCGGCGTTTGAAAAAATTAGAAGGACGGGCGTTAATAAAGAAACCATTTACACCTGCTACGTGGTCGATAGAAAGAAGCGACTAGTTGGCGTTGTGTCGGTAAAAGACATGCTTTTAGCCGAAACTAACGCTTTGATTGCCGACGTTATGGACTCTAACGCCATAACGGTAGAAACTCTAGAAGATAAAGAGCAAGTTGCCCTAAAATTCAGTAAGTACGACTTTTTGGCGCTACCCGTTATAGATAGAGAAGGGTGCTTAGTCGGTATCGTTACCGTCGACGACGCTGTGGACGTTATCCAGGAAGAAGCCACCGAAGATATCCAAAAAATGGCGGCTGTCCTTCCTAACGAAAAGCCGTACCTTAAACAATCGGTTTTCTCCACTTGGAAAGCTAGAGTGCCTTGGCTAATTTTACTGCTTATCACTTCTACTTTTACAAGCTTGATTTTAGCAAGTTATGAACAAAAACTCAACAAGATAAGCACCGTTTTGCTCGCTTTCGTGCCTATGCTAATGGGTACTGCTGGTAACGCAGGTGGTCAAACTTCGGTTACCATTATCCGTGCGCTAGCAGTTGGCGAAATAGAGTTTAAAGACATCTTTAAGGTTATGCTAAAAGAACTTTTGGTTTCGCTATGTATCGGTCTTACCGTGGGCGTTATTTGTTTTGCAAAGATTATGCTATTAGATAATCTTTATAGCACTATCGCTCTAAACGAAGCCTTCGTTATCTCGCTCGTTTGTTCTATAAGTTTAATTATGGCAAAACTCGTCGGCTGTATTCTCCCACTCTTTGCTAAGAAAATCCGCCTTGACCCAGCGGTTGTTGCAAGCCCATTAATGACCACTATAGTGGACGCTTTGGCGCTTATTATCTATTGCACCATTTCACTTGCTATTCTGTAAAAAAATTATACGAGGATATAAATTATGAAAAACACTTCTACTTTTAAGATTGTTTCTAGCGCATTGTTTTGCGCGCTAGTATTCGTTGGAACTTTTATTTCAATTCCCACCCCTTCTTTTGGCAACGTTAATTTGGGGGACGCATTTTTGCTTATCGGTGGATATTTATTAGGACCTTACGCAATAATCGCTTGTCCACTCGGCGCAAGCTTATGTGATTTAGCAAGTGGATATACTATTTACGCCCCTGCAACCTTTATAATTAAGGCGCTTATGGTGTGTTCGATAATGCTAAACAAAAAATACTTGAAAAAAGTAATAAAAAACCAAACGGTTTTCTTGGTTATTTCTTTTGTTATCGCTGAACTTATTATGGCTTTAGGGTATCTTGGATACGAATTTATTCTATACGATTTGTCAGCGCTTGCAAATGTTCCGTTCAACCTAGTTCAAGGCGCTATAAATACAGTAGTTGCAATCGTGCTAGTGCTTTTACTTACAAAACTTAAAGTACTAGATAAATATAAAGATAAATAGAAAATTTATAAAAAACAGCAAAAAAAATGCTTATGCGACTTGCATAAGCATTTTTATTTTATCAAAATTTATCTAACGAAATATACTATTAAGTTGGTTATAGAAATCACTACTAGATATAAACTAAACCATTTGTAATTTGCTTTCTTTATAATTTTTAGCATAAATCTAATGGCGATATATCCACATACCATGGCTGTTAAAATTCCTAAAAGCAGTGGAATAAGGTCTATACTTGCCCCGCCGTCACCAGTGATTAAATCCAAGCCTTCAAGGAACGCCGCCGCCAAAATTATAGGGATACTCATTAAAAAAGTAAAGTTAGCGTTATCTTCTCTATTGACCTTAGCAATATTACCTGCCGTCAAGGTTGCGCCACTTCTCGAAATGCCACTAACAACGCCCACAGCCTGACCTAAACCCATGTAGAGTGCAGTTTTAGGGGTTAAAGGCTGATGCGCCTTTACCTTTTTAGCCCTAAATTCCGAAAAGAGCATAGCCCCTGCCGTAATTAAAAAGGTAATGGATAGTAGCCAAACGTTTTTTTCAAAAATTATATCTAAATCTATAACTTTAGCAAAGATTATACCTACTATCCCAGCAGGGACTGTGGCTATAACTAGATATAAGAATTTATTGAACGGCTTTTTAAAAAGTTCCAAAATTTGTTTCCAAAGCACCACGACAACGGGAACTAAAGTCCCTAAGTGTAGCATAACGCTATAAAACAAGACGTTATCGTGTATACCAAACCAATTTTGTAGTAGCAGTAAATGTCCACTAGACGATATAGGCAAGAACTCTGCAAAGCCTTGCACTGCGCCAAGCACTATGGCTTGCCAAATTTCCATAACAAACTTTTCCCCTTTTTATCATTATTTAACTATATGCTCAAAATCCAAGTATATGCTTAAGCCATAAGTTTTATAAACTCTTTAACGGCAAAAGTCAAAGTGGTATCTTTAGGAAGCGCTAGCCCTATTGCACGGGTTGGCAAAGTAGGGTTAGTTTTTATTTCTAATAAACTGCCGTCTTCTAACGCACCCTTAACGAATTCTCTAGGGATACAAGCAATCCCTATGCCGTTTTTTGCAAGTTCGACCATAAGTTCTAGGCTAGCAAGTTCTATCTCAGGGTGCAAATGCACTCCTTGAGAGTGCGCAAAACTAACTATTGCTTGCCTTGTTGCAGTAGATAATTCGAGCATTAGGAGTGGATAGTCTTGCAATCTCTTTAAGTCCACAACCTTTTCGGTCAATTCCTTAAACTTACTGCTACAAACGAAAGTATCGTGCAGTTGCATAACGGTGTTTGAAAGGTTGATATCGGTGTCGTCGATAGGAAGATTTACAAATCCAATATCGCCCTTGTTGTTTTTTAATAATTCTATGGTTTCGCTCGAAGTGCCGTTTTGCAAAATCAAGTTCACGTTAGGATATTTTTCGTGGTATTCTTTAATATACGGCAATAAAAAGTGGGTTGCAACCGTGTCGGATGCACAAATTCTAACCACGCCCGTTGCCGTATCTTTTAATTCTATGTATTTACTCTCGGCGTCCTCAAACAGTTTTAGCGCTTTTTCAACGGTAGCAAAAATTTGTTTTCCACCCGTCTCCGAAAGTTCCATACCCCTATGAGTACGGTTAAAAAGTTTCCCACCGAGTTGTGTTTCAAGTTGCTTTATGGCTTGTGAAACGGCTGGTTGTGAAATGTATAACTCTTCGGCAGCCTTGGTTAAGCTCCCACATTTTGCAACTGTGTAAAACACTCTATAAAGTTCTAAATTGACCATATATTCCCCCTATTTGCCAACGCAAAACTTAGAAAAAATATTGTTGATTATATCTTCGGTCGCAGTTTTTCCTGAAATTTCGCCGAGCGCATCCCACCCGTCTTTAATGTCGATAGACAAAATATCAAGTGGAACGATATCTATATTCTCTAGCGCCGACTTAAACTTTTGGTTTGCGACGCATAGTGCGTTAAAATGCCTTTCTTCGCACAAGAAGTCGCCGTTTAAGTCCATGCCACTGCCAACAGTCTTATCTAGTAGCAGTTTTTTTAACTCTTGTAAATTTTGCTTTTTCAATGCCGAAATGCAAATATCGGCAACGTCTAATTTTTTGTCTAGTTTGTCTAGTTTGTTTTGGGCAACGATAACGTTTTTATCCTTTACTATTTGATAAATTGCCTTATCTTGCTCGTCAAAGTCGCTCGCATCGACCACTAGCAGTATTACGTCGCTTTCGTTAAGTATTCGTTTTGATAAACTTACGCCCAATTCTTCTATCTTATCGTCGCTGTTTCTAATGCCTGCCGTGTCCGAAAAGTAAAATCTTACCCCTTCGATTTCGATATTGCCTTCTACTATATCACGGGTAGTGCCTGCAATATCCGAAACGATTGCCTTTTCATAATTAAGTAGGGCGTTAAGTAATGAACTTTTACCCGTGTTAGGCTTGCCGACAATACCTACTTTAACGCCGTCTTTAAGCGTTCTCCCGAGCCTGTAGGTCGACTTAAGGCTTTCAACTTTATCTATAACTTCTATTAGTGCGTTCTTTACGTTTACGGTAGATTTGATTTGCAAATCTTCTTCAGGAAAATCCATGTCGGCATCAATTTCCGACAAAGCGTCGGTAATTTTGTCTTGTAAATATGTAATTTCTTTGGTTAAGTTTTCTCTATAAAGGTAATACCCAGCCTTTACCCCCGATACCGATTCGCTATTTATCATATCGATTAGCCCTTCGGCAGATGATAGCGAGAGTTTGCCGTTCATAAACGCACGCTTAGTGAACTCGCCGTTGTTCGCTAGTCTTGCGCCTAGCGATAAAATCTTTCGGAGTATCCCTTTAGAAATAGCCACACCACCGTGCGAGTGGAATTCTACTATATCTTCGCCCGTAAAACTTTTTGGGGCTTTAAAGTAAACGCACATTCCATGATCAGAAAAGCCGTCAGCCAAAATTTCGCCCACGTACATTTTGTTAGGCTCAAAATCTAAAACTGCCGTCTTACCTTGAGGAACGAACATTTCTTTTGCTATCTCTAAAGATTTTTGTCCGCTTATTCTAATTACGGCAACACCACTAGCGACAAGCGCTGTGGATATTGCCGATATCGTGTCAAGTGCCATAATTTTTCCTATTATATATCTAATTAAAAGTTAGTTGTCTTTAAATTCTTCAAATGGATCTTCAGGTTTCTTTTCGCCTTTGCCTGCAAATTCTTCAAACGGATTATCAGGTCTAGATTGACTTGCACTGCCGTAAGAGTTGCCGTTCGCTTGTGAATTTTGCCCACCATTTTGACCGTACGGATTGCCGTAAGGGTTGCCGTATGGTCCGTAAGAGCGTGCATAACTACCAAATCTAGAACGCATATAATCGTTGAAGTTGATAGGATTTTTCTTCCTAATAACGAACACGAATATAGGGAAAAGATCTAAGAAAATACACAAAATCGAAATGACCGTATAATGTTGTGGCCAGTAAGTTCTAAACAATGCAATATAGGTAAATACCGTAATAACCGTAGTTGCTAAATCGAATAGAGGCGTAATGTAGCCTAGTACGTTAAGGGCTTTCACCAAAGATTGCAAGGCAAACAAATCAACCGTGCCTTCTTCAAAATATACGCCTGGTACTATTCTATATTGTGTAAAACCATCGCCCATTTCGTTTAAGCTGAAGTATACCGTTTTGCCTTGAAATAATACGTAATCAAAGATAGGATAATAAACTAGTATTTGATATACTAGATTTAAGATTTGGGTTACTGTGAATATTAAACACAACCAAATCGCCATTTTTTCGTAAGGCTTGCCAAAAAACTTCTGTTTTTTAAGCAGTTTGCAAACGGTGTAAAGCCAAAGACAAGGAACAAAAGCAAACCACGCCTTTTCGAGTTTTTGTCTTTTTGCAAGCACATACACGCCTATCGAACGAAATACGTAAAATACTAATTCTACGGCAATGGTAAAAGCAATTACCATCCATAACCCTTCTTGGGTTATCCTTCCGCCGTTACTATCAAACATTCCTAATTGGAAATTAAACATTAATATCTCCTATTCTAATATATTTTAAGTTATATTGCCTAACGCAGTGAAATTTTGACCAAAGGTCAAAAATGATAGTTGCTCATCGCAACGTTATAATGCCTTACGGCAAACGATAACGCCTACGGCGCATTGTGGTTTAATTTAGAATTTATTCCACAAATTTTTCGGTTAGTTAAAATATAACTTTATAAATCCTAATATGCACGAGCAAAGATAACTTTATGCTTAGCAGGTTTTCCACAAATAGCGCATTTTTCAGGAACGCCTTCTTCATCGCACATAACACGAGCAGTAGCAGAAGCGTACTCTTTAACCTTATCTTCGCACTCTCTACAACCACACCAGCCTGCTTTAACGAAGTTTTTGTTTTCAACGCCTTGTAAAATACCGTCTAGGCTGTCGGCTTCAACGACACGCTTATCACGGTTGTTCTTAGACTTGATATACAAATCTTTTTGAACGATGTCTAGAAGTTCAACTATGCTATTAGAAAGGTTATCCATTGACATAGGTTGTTTTTCAAGGTTATCTCTTCTCATAACCATAACTTGATTATTTTCAATATCTCTAGGTCCTACTTCGATACGGAGTGGAACGCCCTTCATTTCCCATTCGTTAAACTTCCAACCAGGACTCATATCACGGGTATCGGTTTGAACACGAACGCCAGCGCTAACTAGCATTTGTTCTAATTCTTTAGCCTTTTCGATAACCCCTCCCTTATGAGTAGCGATAGGAACGATAATAACTTGAATAGGTGCAATTCTAGGTGGCAATACCAAGCCCCTTTGGTCGCCGTGAGCCATAATGACTGCGCCGATCATTCTAGTAGAAGTACCCCAAGAAGTAGTATATCCATATTTTTGAGTGCTATCCTTATCTAAGAACTTAATATCGAATGCCTTTGCAAAGTTTTGACCTAAGTAGTGGCTAGTTCCCGATTGAAGTGACTTACCGTCAAGCATCATTGCTTCTAACCCGAAGGTAGCAACTGCGCCTGCGAACTTTTCCTTATCGGTCTTTCTACCCGTAAATACAGGTAGAGCCAAAGTTTCTTCCATAAAATCTTTATACACTTGAAGCATTTTCATGGTTTCTTCCATTGCTTCTTCTTCGGTTGCGTGAACGGTGTGACCTTCTTGCCACAAGAATTCGCTAGTACGAAGGAAAGGACGAGTGGTCTTTTCCCAACGCATAACGTTACACCATTGGTTCATAATTACAGGTAAATCTCTATAAGATTGAATCCATTTAGCGTACATAGTACCGATAACCGTTTCGCTAGTCGGACGAATAGCTAAAGGTTCTTCAAGTTTTGCGCCGCCTGCGTGAGTAACCACTGCAACTTCAGGCGCAAAGCCTTCAACGTGTTCGGCTTCTTTAGTAAAAAAGCTCATAGGTATTAAGAGTGGAAAGTAAGCATTTTGAGAGCCAGCTTCCTTAAATCTTCTATCCATGTCCTTTTGAATGTTTTCCCAAATAGCATAGCCGTAAGGACGGATAACCATCGTGCCTTTAACAGGGCCGTAGTCAACGAGTTCGGTCTTTAATACGACGTCGGTGTACCATTCTGAAAAGTTTTCGTTAATGTCTGCAATCTCTTTTACAAATTGTTTTTCTGCCATAAAAATATCTCCAAGCATAGTTTTCCATAATAATATAGTCTCATTATAACAGTTAAGGCAAAATATATCAAGTTTTTTTCTTCAATAATACAGAAAAAGGCTTGAAAAACAATTGAACTTGCTATATAATATATATTGTATCACGAATAGGCTATGCTCAATTTAATAAAAGAGCAAAAATATAAAGCCCATCGTAAATCTAGGAGGATTTATTATGCAAGACGTAAAACAACTTACAATCAATGCCATAAGGGTTCTTTCTGCTGAAGCAATCCAAAAGGCTAACTCTGGTCACCCAGGTCTTCCACTGGGTGCCGCACCTATCGGCTATGCAGCATTTACTAACATGACCTTTAACCCAAAGGACACAGCGTTTGATAATAGAGATAGATTCGTGCTTTCAGCTGGTCACGGCTCTATGTTAGACTATGCCCTTTACTATTTGTTCGGTTTCGGTCTAACCAAAGAAGACATTATGAACTTCCGTCAACTCGGCTCAATCACGGCAGGTCACCCAGAATACGGTGTATGCCCTGGCGTTGAAACCAGCACCGGTCCTTTAGGACAAGGTATTGCTAACGCTGTTGGTATGGCTATTGCCGAAGATTATTTGGCTAACAAATTCAATAGAGAAGGTTTCCCTATCGTTGACCACTACACCATCGCTCTTTGTGGTGACGGTTGTATGCAAGAAGGTATCGAAAACGAAGCTGCTTCTCTTGCTGGTTCATTAAAACTTGGCAAACTTATCGTTCTATACGACGATAACGACATTACAATCGAAGGCGACACCGACATTACCTTTACCGAAAACGTTGGCAAACGTCACGAAGCAATGGGTTGGCAAGTTATTAACGTTAAGGACGCTAACGATATCGGCGCTCTTAACCGTGCTATCAAGAAGGCTAAGGCTGAAAAGGAAAAACCATCACTTATCGTAATTAAATCAGTTATCGGTTACGGTTCTCACCTTGCAGGTAAGGCAAGTTGCCACGGCGCTCCTCTCGGCGAAGAAGGCGTTGCTACCTTAAAGAAGAACTTAGATTATAACTACGCTCCATTTGAAGTTCCTGAAGAAGTATTCAAGCACTGCAAGAAATTCGCTTCTAAGGGTAGAAGAGCACAAAGGGCTTGGAAGGCTATGTTTAAGGCTTACGCTGAACAATATCCTGAACTTGCTAAAGAATATATCGCTTGGAAGAAGAAAGAAATGCCTAACTTAAAGGCTATCGAAGAATTGTGGCAATTTGAAAAGGACGATGCATCAAGAGGTTATAGCCACACCGTTCTTAATAAACTTGCTAAATATATTCCAAACCTTATCGGTGGTTCAGCAGACTTAGCGCCTGCTAACAAGTCAAACATGAAATCTCGTGGCGAATATTTACCTACTGATAAGTCAGGTTCAAATATGCACTTCGGTATTCGTGAACACGCTATGGCTGCTATCGTTAACGGTATGTACTTACATGGTGGTTTAATTCCTTACTGCGCAACTTTCGCTGTATTCTCTGACTACATGAAGAACGCAATGAGAATGTCTGCTATTATGGAATTACCTGTAATCTACATCTTATCTCACGACTCTATCGGCGTTGGCGAAGACGGTCCTACACACCAACCTATCGAACACTTAGCAGGTCTTCGTGCTATGCCTAACATGAGAGTTTATCGTCCTGCTGACGGTAGAGAAACGACTGCATCTTGGATTTCTGCTCTTTCTGGAAAAGAACCATCTTGTATCGTAGTTTCTCGTCAAACTCTTCCACAATTAGAAGGTACGGGCGAAAAGGCATTCAAGGGTGGTTATATCCTTGCTGACAGCAACAAGAAAGTTCCTGATATCATCTTAATAGCAACCGGTAGTGAAGTTAGCCTTGCAGTTAACGCTAAAAAGGCTCTCGCTGAACAAGGTATCGACGCTAGAGTTGTTTCAATGCCTTGCGTTGAAGACTTTGAAAAACAAAGCGATAAATATAAGGAAAGCGTTCTTCCAAAGGCAGTTCGTGCAAGAGTTGCTATCGAAGCAGGCTCTCCTATGTGTTGGTACAAATACGTTGGTATGGACGGAAAGATTATCGGCATGAACACCTTCGGCGAATCAGCACCTGCTGGTAAGTTGTTCGCTAAATACGGTTTCACCGTTGAAAACGTTGTTGCAACTTGCTTAGAAGTTGTTAAATAATTTAACTTTAATCTAATATAAAAAACGGTAGGAAAAAATCCTGCCGTTTTTTTATGCTCTAAATGAAAATATCAAAGTGGCACGCTAAATTTAGCGTGCCACTTGTTTTTATAAAGTTTTTATCCTTTTGCAATATAATTAGCAATTTCTTTTTGTATAATTAAAGTTAATCTATGCGTAAAACTTTCTCCGTCGTTTGAAAAATCAAAGGTATCAACGGCTTTTTCTAACTTGTCTAGACAATTATAAATCAAATCTAGAGAATATAGTTCTTTTGACAACCTTTTTATTTTACAAGCCACGATATTCACATAACTTTGTACAATACGCTCCCGTGCTTGCATATCCCCAGCCTTCATTAGAGAATAAAGTTCTTTTTCTTGTTCTCGAGATAAAGGTTTCGTTTGCTTTGCTTTATCGAAAAATTCTAATGGAGTAAGAAATAACATTTTCTATCCTTTTTACGATTTTTTAGCCGTTGTTTTTCTAGCCGTCGTTTTCTTTTGGGTAGGTGTTTTAGGGTCGGTTTGTTTCTTGAACTTTTTATACGCCCTATCGCACGGATTGTCTAGCGACTTGTCGCAAAGTGGACAAAATTCAAACGAACCACAAGCGTCAATGCCCATGCTTTCGCTAATTTCCCACTTGATTTTGTCTAATTCCATTTGTTTTTTAGTTAGTTTCATAATAAGCCCCCTATATCCTATAATTTAGCACATTAAACTAAATATGTCAATACCTTAATTTATATTTTTTAACTTTTGACCTTATTCGACTCTATTTTGCCTTTTATAGTTGATTACGCTAAGCCTTCTTCGGCTTTTTTTAGATTGATTTCATTTAGAGCCTTTAACTCATAGAACTTGCCCTTTTTAGCCATAAGTTCTTCAAAAGTGCCACACTCAACCATATTGCCTTGTTCCATAACGACTATTCTATCAGCGTCACGGATAGTAGAAAGTCTATGCGCAACGATAAAGGTAGTTCTACCCTTTATAGAAGATGCAATCGCCTTTTGAACGTGGTATTCGGAAATGTTATCTAAGGCGCTAGTCGCTTCGTCCAAAATCAAGATTTTAGGATCTCTAATAAGCGCCCTAGCGATAGTAATTCTTTGTTTTTGCCCACCCGAGAGTTTTGCGCCGTGCTCGCCCACGTCCGTTTCCAAGCCGTCGGGCAATTCTTTTAAGAACTCGTTTAAGTTTGCCATTTCAATAACTTTATTTAACTGTTCTTCAGTGTACTTATCTAATCCGTAAGTAATATTTTCACGAATACTACCACTAAACAAAATACTGTTTTGTGGAACGACCGAAATATTATGTCTATATTCGGATAGGTTTAAGTCGTTGATATCGTTGCCGTCAATAGCTAACTCTCCTTTTGTTGGAAGCACGAAACCTATGATTAAATTCATAAGCGTAGACTTACCCGAGCCCGATGCTCCGACTACTGCAATACACTCGCCCTTTTTAACGTCTAAACTAAAGTCGTGCACCACGTCTTGCTCGCCGTCAGGGTATCGATAGCAAACCTTTTCAAACTTAACAGTACCGTCTATGGTCGATAGCGAACGCTTACCCGTATTTACTTCAACGTCGGTAGCGTTCATAATTTCAGAAACTGAAGCCAAGGCTTCAGCGCCTGTGGCGATAGTTGGCACAAGGTTAGTCAGCGCCATAACCGATCCACTTATTTGAGTAAACATACTTTGGTAAAGAACTATATCGCCCACGCCGATAAGGTTATTGAACGCCAAAATCGAACAAAATACCACGCAAAAAGTGGATAGCGCTGAATTGACAACCCAAACGCACGATCCGAATTTGGCAGTGATCATATCCACCCTAAACCCCGAACCCGACAACTTTGCAATAAGGTCTTTAAGTTGAAAAATTTCGGTCTTTTCTAGCCCGTGCGATTTGGTAACCGGCATCATTTCAAGCATGGTATTCATCTTTGCCGAAAGGTTTTCGGTCTTTACCCTATAATCTCTGTTGGTTATCCTTATTTTATTTCTAAAAAATCTCGTAAGTAGCACGTTTATAGGAATAACCACTGCAAAAAATATGGATATTATCCAACCCTTTTCGTTGCTTAAAATGGAAATAAGCGTAGATATGACAATGCTTATGATTTGTGGAAAAATGCCGTGCATTAGGTTATAAAAAAGTCCATCGATAGATTCGGTGTCCTTTAAGAATTTAGACTGAATCTTACCCGATTGCATATCTTTATGGTAGGTTATAGAAAGGCTTTGAAGTTTTCTAACCACTGCGCTCTTTATTCCTGCGCTAGTGCGCCTATGCATTTTGCTTACCACCCTAAATCGCAAGATGGTTGCAGGCACGTTTATGCAAAGAAAGACTAGAATTATTAGAGTGTTTATAATAATGCTCTTTATTACAAACTGTTCGCTTAAAGTACCGTGAACTAAAAAGTCGGTCACCACGTTGATAATGTTGGCAGTAAGCAATGGGGTTAGCCAAGTAGGAATAGACTGAATTATATAAATAAACATAGAAAGAGCGATAGGTCTTTTGTTTATGCCAAGTATGGTTTTTAGAAAGCCCTTTTTGTTGTTGCCTTTGGTAGTTTTGTTTTGAGCAAATAGATAATCGTAATCGGGGATTAGATTATCGCTCCTTTTAGTTTTACTTACTGTTTTCTCTCGTTCGTTAGCCATGATAACGCCTTCTTGAATATAAAAATTAAAGACCTTAACCGTGGGTTAAAGTCTTTCAGTTCGATAAATATAACATAAAAAATATCAGTTGTCAATACTTTTTATCAAAATTTATTTTTTATTTTATTTGTCGAGCGTTAGTTGTCATAAAGCCTACTTTTTTGCGATCAAAAACTTATAAAACTCTCTAACGCCAAGATCTATATCTTTATAAGTGGTTTCAAAATCGCCCGTCCAATACGGGTCGGAAACGTCACGAGAAACGCCGGCGTATTCCATAAGTAAACTGACCTTATTATTAGTGTCAATAAAAATTCTTTGTATATTAACTAGGTTTCGCCTATCCATGCACACGAAATAATCGTATTTTTCGTAATCGGAAGATTTTAACTTTTGGGCGTACTTACCCTTACACGAAATGCCTAGCCTATCCAAAATCTTTCTCGTTCCATAGTGAACGGGGTTTCCTGCTTCTTCGTCGCTAGTCCCTGCCGACTCAATCAAAAATTCGTCCTCTCTTCCCAACTTTTTAACCAAGTCTTTCATCAAAAATTCAGCCATAGTAGAACGACAAATATTGCCGTGGCAAACGAACATTATCTTTATCATATTTACCTTTTATTATCCTTTATGGCTTTTTCCTTTTCTTTAACGCTCTTCCAAAGTTTAAGGCTCTCTTCAGGGGTAGTTGGTCTTGGCACGTCCCCAAACACGTGTGGGTGACGGCGAATAAGTTTATCCACAATGCCTTGAACGATTTGGTTAAAGTCAAACGCACCTCTTTCCTTTGCGACTTGGGCGTTCATAACCACTTGCAATAATAGGTCGCCCAACTCTTCGCACAAGTTTATATCGTCTTTATTATCGATAGCGTCTAGAACTTCTTGACTTTCGTCAACAAGACACTTTTTTAAGGTTTGGTGGTCTTGCGCCCTATCCCACTCGCAACCGTTAGGACTTCTTAAAATTTCCACCACTTCCAAAAGCTCGTCTATATCGTGCTTAGTATTTTCCAAATAAGTTTTTCCGTTATATTCTCTCATACTAACTCCGTTTTTTGTCATTAAAATTATTATATCACATTAAACGGCTATTGTAAATCATCTTGAATTTTTTTGTAAGCAATAATATTAAAAGGCACGGAAAATTCCGTACCTTTTAATGAATTATAAATTATATTTCATTACTCATCTTTATAATTATTATATCGATCTAAAAGATCTTCACAATGTTTACGAGTCATAATCGCCGCTGCTTGAGTGTCGTATGTATAACTACTCTCGTCTTTAATACTACCTATTAGACGTCCACATACTGAACAAAAGCATTTCCCAGATCTATACTCCGTAACTTTTTTGTATTCCGTTGGCTTTTCTTTATAAAAATTCACTTCACTTTCGCCAATTTTCAAATCGTCAACTCTTTCGCTAATCTTCAAAGTTCCTATTTTTTCATCATAATACTTTACAAAATTTTCTGATTCTCTCCAACTTTTATCCCATTTGTCCGTTGTTTCAGCATGAAAACAAACTGGACAGATACCATAGTTGTTATATATTCCAATATAAATATCCATAATTAAATAATAGACAAAAAAAATTACAATAGGCACTAATGATTCAACAACGTGAGATCCTATATCTGGCAAAAACACCACAAGCACAAAAACATATTTAATCGAACAACAACTCTTATAAAATAATCTTGCTTTTTTAACTCTTTCTTTGGCTTCTTCTCTATTTATTTTATCTTTTTTGCGATTAACATAACCATAAGATGAATACAACCAACCAAAAACTTCCTGCAAATCACCGAAAAAGAAATTTGACACTAGCATCGTTATTACATAAACTACTATACTAACAAAAAACATCCCAAATATTGACACACCACTTTCCCTATGAAAAATCATTGTATGAAGACTGCCAATTTTTAAACTAGACATAAATATAGTATGTAGCAGAACAAACAAGAAAAGCGGTATCAATTGTACCAACGTTCGACCTATACAACCCCACCCATAATTTTTCATAAATTTTTTCGTACCCATAATAAATCTCCATTTAAAATATTTTTGACAAAACTATTTTAGAAAAAGCGTAATATGGTAATAACCCTAGAAATAAGTTAAAATTACCTTCACTACTTATCTTTTGTATTTGTCATACATAAGTTTATCACAAATTGAGATAAATGTCAATATCTCTAAATGAGATATTATATAATATTTTTATGAGACTTAAAGAATTAAGAGAAGAAAAGAACATAACGCAACAAGCGATCGCAAGTTTTTTAAATATCAAGCAGAACACTTATTCACAATATGAAAATGAGAAACGCCAACTACCTATTGATATTTTAATAAAACTGTCTAGATTTTACAAAGTGACAACCGATTATATTCTTGGTTTAGACGATTAAAGCACCAACAAAACTGTTGGTGCTTTTACTTTGTGGATAAATTATATTTTTTACTGTTCGGGGATACTGTAATGAGTATCCTTTTGATGAACGTATTCAATATCCAACTCTTCGTTTGGCTTACCTAGTAGGCTTATCAAATACTCTTTAGTTTTTTCTGGGTTTATGGTTTTATATCTTAAATGCAGTCTATCGCCTGCGTGGATAACTTCGTCGTAAATATCTTCTTTATCCACCGAAAGGATAGCGCAAGACGGTGGCCACAATATATCCCTAGGCTCTTTACCGACCACGAACGCGCCTTCCATAGCAGGCATATGCACGTCGATAACCAACACTTTCTTATCCTTTCTACTGTTATAAATTTTATGTTCGATAACGGTATCCGAAAAGGACGCAACGCCCGAAATCATAATTACGAGATATGCAATTCCCACACCTAATGCGATAGGTATAATATTTGAAAGCCCCGAAAATGCTTCGACCGAAAATGCGATAGCCGTAAGTGGTATTCTAGAAGTAGACGCTAAAAACGCCGACATACTAATAACTATCATAAGGCTCTTATATTCACTCGGTAAAATTTGCAAACCTATAAACGCACTCGCTATCAACTCGCCTATTATTGCGCCGAAGGTTAAAGTCGGCACGAAAAGCCCACCCGTCACGCCAATTTGGGTTGCAAACAGCAACAACACACAGCGCACTAATAAATATACTAGCAAGATATACCAAGCGAGATTTTGTCCACTTATAATCTGTTCGATTATTCCATGTCCCGAACCTATAAGCTCGGTTGAAATAAGCCCACAAATACCGGTAATCACGAAAACGCAAACGACCTTTAATAAAAGTGGATATTTTTGGAGCGCCTTTTTGATAAAGGTATTAACTATTTTATATAGTTTTGTAAACGCTATTGCCGAAAATCCTGTCACAAGCCCTATAACGATAGCCGTCCATACGTAAGATAATGGCATTTGGGTTAGCAAAATATGAAAAAGTTTACTCTCTATCCCCGTTAGCGAACACAAAACGTCCATAACGATTGTCGAAGTTGTGACCGAAGTCACAACAGCCATAAAAATTAAAGGCGAAAAACGGCGATGCACTTCTTCAAAAGCGAAGATCATACCACTCAAAAAAGTACCCGTCGCAACCGAAAAGCCTGCGCATGCTCCACCCGTCATGATATACCTATCCCACGCCTTTTTCTTTCTTGCAAAAAGTTTAACCGTGCCGTGACCGATTGCGCAACCCATTTGTACGCTAGGACCTTCATTGCCGAGTGGTACACCACCCAAAAAGGTGGTTAATGCCGACGCCATTAAGGTAAAGGCGTTTGCAACCCAGTTAAACGAAAGAAAGCCACGCATATAGGTAACTGCAGTAGGTATTCCACCGCCACGGCAACTAGGCACTCGTTTTATAATGGTGTACGATAAAACGCCCAAAAGTATTAGCGCCAAAAATAGAATTACCACGTATAAAGGGTCGGTTTGCGCCGTTTGGTATATATAAAAAGATAGGTCTATCACTATACCTGCAAGCCACTTGAAAACGAATATAAGTAGCCCCGTGCACGCACCACAAAGGGCTGATAGCACTAAGCATGGGATTAAAATATTTCTTACGTTGTCCTTTAGTTTGTTTAGCATACGTTATCCTAGTAAATTATTTTTATGTTTCCCAAATTTCCCCTATTTATCGTTTTATTCTCTATCATCGTCGAACTTTGGCTTAATATCGTAAAAATCCAAAATAGGCAATACAACTAAAGCCGTCAGCCCTGCCGTAAACCCACCGTTATACAACACGAATCCACCGTGCATAGCAGCAGTTGATGCGCAAATTACTGCGCTTAAAAACCCTGCGATCACCCCGACTTTCCAACCGTATTTGCCAGCAAACGGACATAACCCCGTTGCGAACGCAAGCCCGTTTATATAACACTGTGTCGAAAGCGTCCATGGCACTGCCCTATTAAAGCATAGGCTAAACACGATTACGACAGCCGATAAAAGAACATAGCCAAGCACGATAGGCGCAACCGTTCGTGGTTGCTGTCCGTCGGCTGAAAAGGTTAATGCTGCAAAGATTACCCCTACCGTTGCGCCCGTGAACCCAACGCCCTTTGGCAAAAAGTCAAAGAGTTGTGGTAGTAGCATTATTAGATTTAAGTATAAAATGATACAAACGCCGTAAACGGCGAAGTTGATTAAGCAAACGGGCATTTTGAACTTATCAAAAAAGTCTGTGCCGTACCCCGTACTTTTTAGTAAGGCTTTGTAGCCACGCATACTTTTTCCATTGAGTAAATACCCCAAAATCAAGGTAAACACGAACAAAATCACGAAAAACACGTTCATAAAATCCCTATATGCGAACGGCATAGCGTAATATTCGGGATTATCGATTGTGATTACGGGTGGCGTATCAAATCCCAACGAAGTGTAGAAGAAAGAGTGCAAAAATACACCTAAAAGCCCCAACGCAAGCCCTGCTTTATACATATTAAAGCCACGGTGCATACCCGTCGTTCCCTTGATTAAGGCAGGAACTAAAAAGCCTGTCGCAAGCCCTAAAATTATTGCAAGCACTGCGCCGACTATTATCGCTTCGGTACTATCTTTTGCAATATTAAAGGCGTACCTAAACAAAAAGTCGCTAGTGAATGGACCGAGCGCCGTCGAAAATAATGCGATATGCACGTTTTCGCTAAACGCCCTTTTTTTGACCTTGCAGTATAGAATAACACCTAAAATACTAGGTATCATATTGATAATGTTTAGTCCGTAAAAGCAGTGCGCAACCACTAATAAATATCCTGCAAAAGTGGTGGCGTTAGGCTTAGTTTTGCTTATAAAAATAATAAAATTACTAAACAACCCACAAATCCCCGCATTAAAGAGCGTACAAGTTAGCCCACCCAACGCAAAATAATCGGTCACTAATTTAGACGGTGATAAAAGCAGTTTTAAGTAATTGTCGATAAAGTCGGTTTTGTCTATCGTAAAAAACGCTATTAGCGAAAAGGCGCAAAAATATACACTTAAGGAGAGCATATATAAATTCAAAATAGTATTAGATTTATTAGCAAAACGCCCCAAATCTTTACTCGCCGCCGTCTTTACCTTTTTATCATTAGATATCCACATTTCATAAACCTTTTAACCTAAAAATATCAACCTAATTATATAACTTTTTATCATTTTACGCAAGTGCTTTAGTAAGGTTAAAGTTATGATTTAAAAGAAAACTCGACTTATCTAAAAAGTCGAGCCCTATTAAAATTTGTCATTAACTTAATATTGTTAAAAACTGCCACTTAAAGCATTTGCGCTAGACGGAGCATTCGGGATTTGGCTAAATCTAAATATTCGTCAAAACTTAACGCCCTGTATTTGTCGGATAAAGGATCTTTTGAGAACTTAAACTCAAAAGTGAGTTCGTTTTGCAAGTTGGCGTTTTTGATTAAAGATATAACCCTATCAAAATTGACGTTACCGTCAAATGGTAAAAGGTGCATATCGTCAGCGCCCGACAAAGTCTTGTCCTTGTTCCTTATCCCCAAATTATCGTTGATATGTAGTGCGCTAATCTTATCCTTAAACTTATCCACAACGGCGTGCGTGGCGTAACAGTTTTCGTGCCCCGTATCATAACAAAACCTAGCATTGTCGCAGTTGCTATACTCGGTTAAAACGACGTCCAAAAAATCCGTGCCTTCTAAGTTCTCAAAGCAAAGATATACACCGTGTTTTTTTGCAAGTTCAAGTAGTTCCCCAGCCCTTTTAATGCCGATATCAGTAGGTTTTTCGTCTGTAAACCCCGTATATAGGTGCATAATAAGTCTATCCACCCCGATAGTACTACACGAAACTATGCTTTCTTTTAGGTCGCTCATTATGTACTCGGTCTTATCTCCGTCAAACCACATTTCTCGCATAGGGTGGTGCTTTGCGTGTAAAGATTGAAAATATAAGCCCTTTTTGTCGGCAAGCTCTTTTAAGTTGGCAATCTGATTATAGTCTTTATAAATAGCAAAAAAGCCGTCGATTTTATGACTAGCAAACTTTTCTAACTGCTCTTCTTCACTTAAATTAAAGGTCGGGCTTAGTGCCAAACAAAATTTTCCTTGATAGTTTTCCATACCACTTATTTTAGCACAATATCACAATTATTCAAAATTATTTACACAACATTAGGCACTAAAAATACAAAGCCAAAATAAATTACCTAAAAGCAATAGATGCGTAGCGATATAAAATCGCTACGCATCTATCTATATTGAGTTTACACTTGTAGTTTTTATTATGTCGTCATAGGAATCCTACAACTAACCATATATTGCAAATCGGCATCAGTAATACCGTTCATAACCTTGCCTGCTTCATAGCGAACGCCGTCCTTTTCAAGAATATAATAGTTTTGCCACATAGGTTCTATATTCCAAGTATCGTTGCCCACCTTAACGCTAGTCCAGTCGCCAGACTCGTTCGCAAAAGTCACTTCGCCAACCACTTGTTCGTTTGGTGTTTCTCTTAATGCGTAATAGGTTTTAGCCTTAGTCACACCTTGAGCCGTGTCAAGTACGCAAAAATAATATTGGTATGGGTTTTCCGGATAACCTTCACCTTCAATATAACTCATCGTATTCAACTCGTAAATTCCACGAACGCCAAACGCCTTGTAGTCGTATGATTTAAGCGTTCCAAGTTGTTCTTTAGCGTAAGACAAATCGGTCGCATCGCTCACCTTTTCCCAACGAATACTTAACGCTTCAGTACGCATCGGCTTGTTTGTAAATAATTGTGTATAGTCAATCGCTTGCTTTTGATAATTCAAGATCTTACCGTTTACACCTAGTTTATTTACGTCCGACGTGCTGTTAATGGTTATTGCATCGTTGTGTATAACGTATTCCACTTTTGAAGAATCTTCTTGATTATATTCGTAAGACAAGGTCACTTCCTTGCTGTATGCAGGGGTGTTCACGTCCTTATGCACGTAATAACCCGTACCAGAGCCTGTTACGACTAGATAATCTTCGTATAAACAATCTTCATCTTCAATGTAATTATACGTCCTTGGCGTATAGCCTTCTCGTCTTTCGTACGATCTCGTGTAAGTGTAGTGCGTGAGTTTATAGGTGCCTTTTACTTTCGACATGGTTTGCCCTTTTATAAAATAGCAACCAAATAAGGTCGAAGTCAAGACTGCCATCACGATCGCTATACTTAATAATCTTAATTTTCTCATAAAAAACCTCCTTAACTCATATTTAGTTATTTTTAAGTATAATATGTGATTAATCACAATCTATACTTTAAATAACTTTTTTTTCACTATAACACAGGATCGCCATCTTGTCAATACCCTTTTTAAAAATTTTTTCGCTCTTCCCCCTTATCGAGACAAGTTTTTTATGCTTTTTCGGTGTCTTTTGTGTTGTAAATAGGCTAAAACTCATTTATTTTATTCAAAAACGGGGCAAAAATGAGTAAAAAATCGACAAATATTGACAAATTATATATTTGCGTGTTATAATTACTTTAATAAGTGGGATAAGGGATATGGAAAAATGAAAAAGAATAGGAATAGTCTATTAGAATTTTATCGAATATTTTTGTGTTTTTGGGCAATGTATGCGCACGATTTTTTCATTTTGGAAAGAAGCGAAGCCTTTTCGGTTGCTCAATTAACGGTCGATTTTTTCTATATCATAAGTGGCTATTTTTTGATATCGTCTATGCGCAAATTAAAGCACGAAAATCCGTTTATCGGCGCAGGAAAGTTAATGATAGGTCGAATTAAGCCTATTTTCTTTTCTATGGTTTTCGCCACGGCGTTTAACGCCGTATGCATGTTGCTATTTATAAGGGCTGATTTTTGGGACGTGTTGTTTACAAACTTTAGATACTGGTGGTTCTTACTATATTTAGTAATAAGTATAGGCATAATCTATTTGATATACCGACTAATAAATAACGAAAAGGCTTTTGCCTTATTCTTAATCGTTTTAACCATAGCAATGGGCGTTCTTCATTATCAAATGGAAGAGAAAGGATTTTTTATCTACGTATTCACCTACGTTGCACGAACGTTCGGGTGTTTAGCCGTCGGTATGCTATGCTCTTACCTACCCAAATGGAAACCAAAGGTATTTAACGTCAATATCGTGCTTGTTGCCGTGTTGTTCGGGGTGGTCTTTTACTTGGCTTATGCCGAAAAAGAGTACTGGACGAGAATTTTAATGATCGGCTTATTTGCTTGTCTAGTATATTTTACCACCAACGTAAATTTCAGTTGTAAAGTTCTTGACGTTATCGGCACTATGAGTACTAGAATGTACGTATATTTTGCATTTGTTTCAATGCTCTGCGTACTAGGCGTAACCGATTGCAGACTGTTATTCACGATAAACGTTTTCCTTTCAACTATGGATTTACTCTTAACTCACTACTACAAAAAATACAAGGCGTTAAAAAACGCAACTATTGCGTAATAAATTTTATATCCTTATAAAACTAAACTATCTAACTAAACGAAACGATAGCAAAAGCCTAACGAAAACTTTTTCGTTAGGCTTTCTTTATAGTCGCTACAACTATTAAATTTAATTTGCACTCATTTTATAATAAGTACCAGCGATAAAATTAATAGGGTCAAAATTACATTCACGGTTATCGTAGAAGTATTCGGCACTGCTAAAAGTAATGCTACCGTCGTCGCCAAAATTAAAATCTAATAAGTGATAATCGGGTTCAGCGTAAGTACCTGACTCTGCGCCTGGTTCGCCGTCGCCGTGTAAAACGTAAATGCTTGCAGTATTATGCTTTTCGCCCGTATCCCAGTCTTCATAATAACCTAATTTAATCGTCCCTTCGATAAAGGTGGCGTTGGTCTTGTTTTCATAACGAATATATACGGTGTACTTTGAATATTCGTTAGTTTGATATTTGGCTGAATACGAGTTGTTTAATAAATAGATTATATTGCCCTTATCGTCGCAAAACTTTCCGTCAAGTTTAGCGCAGTCTAGGTAATTTACCTTGCCGTTTTTATAGGTGTATTGTTCAGCGCCTTCCTTTAAGTAAGTTCCAAGCGCATATGGCATATCTGATAAATGATAATCCCTTACAGGTACGCCACCACTTCTTATCGGCTCAATATGATAACCTTGACTTATGATAGTAAATTGATGCAAATCGTCTTTATCGTCTTCGGTATAACAATCGATATAGTCAAAAACCGAAAGCCCACTCTCATCTGTGCCAAAGTTTAAGTTAAGATGAAGTGGCGCATTTGAGTTTTCCACACCAAAAAACGTAATTCTATGCGTGCCTTGCTTTTTTAATATACCGTTTTCATAGTACTTAAAATCAGTTTGGTTAAATTCAAAGTACGCCGACTCAACAGGTCTATATTCATTGTCGTTCACAACGAGATTCCATTTAACAGCCGTTTCGCCGTCACCCAAATCGACCACGTCTTTCTTATCGTCCAAAAATTCGGTCAAAGCACAACCTGTCAAACCAAACGCTATTAGAATAGCCAACAAAATAGACAATATCTTTTTCATATCTTTCCCCCTAATTTTGTTAAATCAAAATACAAAACTTTTAGGTAAGTTTTTATATTTTTATTTTAACACATATTTTCTATAAAATCAACCCTGATTTCTATTTTTCCACTATACAAATTATATTTTAATCAAGTGGATAAAAGAAAGATAAATATAAAAAATATAACAATATTTACCGAAAATATTTACTTTTTCAAATATTTGTGGTAAACTACATGTAGAAGAAAGGAGCCTCTCATGAAAATTACATATAATAAATTATGGAAAATTTTAAAAGATAGAAACATTAAGAAAACCGACTTGCTAAAAATGGCAGACATTAGTTCTGTTACTTTAGCAAAATTAAGTAAGGACGAAAATGTTTCTACTGAAACTTTAATAAAAATCTGTGACTCATTACAGTGCAATATTCAAGACATAATTGAATCTATAGAAGTTGAAATGAATTATAAGCCTGTACAATTGTCTTTTTTTGACAATAAACAACAATTAAATAATTATACTGACAAATTTAAGGTTATTGATTTGTTTTGTGGAATAGGTGGATTTTCCTATGGATTTAAAATGACGAATCATTTTGAAGTGATTTTAGGTGCTGATATATGGGAAACAGCATTAAACACTTTCAAGAGAAACCATGGCAACACTTTTTTATTGCATGAAGACCTAACAAAACTTGATGAAGATTATTGGTCTCCATACAAAAATAAAATTGACGTAATAATTGCAGGTCCACCCTGCCAAGGCTTTAGCATGTCAGGAAAACGTCAAAAAGAAGACAAGCGAAATTCTCTTTTTAAAGAAGTTGTTAGAATTACAAGCGTTGTCCAACCCAAATATGTTATAATTGAAAATGTTGTTGGCTTGTTATCAATGAGCAACGACCAAGGAAAAGACATTAAACAACTAATTATAGAAGAATTTAATAAAATCGGTTATAATGTAACGTATAAAGTTCTAAACGCCGCTGATTACGGCGTTCCCCAAGCAAGACATAGAGTAATATTCATTATAAGTAAGAATTATCCCTTAACATACCCTGCACCATTTATAAAAGAAAATGATTATGTAACAGTTGGAGATGCTTTAGGAAATGTTGACCCAAATGGGGATAAATATTTACCTGCAACAACAACATATCAAAAAACTATGCAAGGTTGTAGTAACGTCATTCATAATCATGTTAGACGGAAATCAAATGATTTGGTTACAAAACGTATGAGTTTTATTCCTCAAGGTGGTAACTGGCAGAATATTCCTATTGAACTAGGAACAGGCGGTGGAGTTCATAGCAATGCATACAAAAGGCTAGACCCTAAAAAACCTTCAATAACCATCAAACACGCCGCCAAGGCAATGATTATTCATCCAACGGAAAATAGAATACTTACAATAAGAGAAGTTGCAAGACTTCAATCATTCCCAGACGACTTTATTTTTGAAGGGACAACTACAGACCAACATCAAGAATTAGCTAATGCCGTTCCCCCACTTTTGGGAAAAGCAATTGCTGAAGAAATTTATAAAAATTTAAAATCAAACACTCAAAATTTTACTTTTATTGACCTATTCTGTGGAATGGGTGGATTTAGATTAGCGCTAGAACAATTAAATTGCAAATGTGCTTTCAGTTCTGAAATAGATCCCCACGCAATTAAAACTTATGAATTAAATTATAATGAGACACCTTCTGGGGACATTACAAAAATAAACGCTAAAGACATCCCTAACCACAATATTCTTTGCGCAGGATTTCCATGCCAAGCCTTTTCCATAGCAGGAAGAAGGAAAGGTTTTGAAGACACTCGTGGAACATTGTTCTTTGATGTAGCAAGAATAATGAAAGAAAAACAACCAGAAGTAGTTTTTTTAGAAAACGTCAAGGGTTTAACAAATCACGATGGTGGAAAAACGTTAGAAACAATATTATACACAATAAAAAGCATTGGGTATGATTATAAATATAAAGTTTTAAATGCATTAGACTACGGCTTACCACAAAATAGAGAAAGGTGGTATTGCGTTTGTGTTAATAAAAACAGCAAACTAAATATAAATGACTTTAACTTCCCTGAACCCGTTAAACTAAACAAAAGCATAAAAGACCTAATTACACCTTCTAAACTTGAAGAATACACAGTTTCTGAAACTTGCAAAAAGCATATTGAACAATATTTAACATTAAAAAATATTGATATAAATGAAAACACTTTAGCATACGAAGTTAGGCCATCTAGATGCCAATTTAAAAACAATGGAATTTCACCAACATTAACTGCAAAAATGGGAACTGGTGGAAATAACGTTCCTGTGCTTGTTAAATATATGAGAGAACTAACGGAAAGAGAATGCTTAAACATTATGGGTTATCCTGAAGACTTTAAATATTATAAAGGTAGCCATATGTACAAACAAATCGGCAACAGCGTTTGCGTGCCAGTTATATCTTTAATTGCCGAAAACATAATATCTTTAATGAAAAAAGGGAAGTAAGTTACTTCCCCTTTGGTTTTAATACAATTGTATAATCGCCATGACTTCTGCCAGACCCTGTAGTGACAGAGAAATTTATGTAATTTAATTCTTCAATCTTGTTGTTTTGCAAAAAGTAGTAGGCACTATAAGGCTCTTCATAAACCCCTATTCCATTAAAAATCTTTTGTTGTAAAATTTTAGAACTATCCACCAACCTTTTTATTTCTTGTAATGCAAAAGTTTTTACTTTTTCACAATCTTGTTTGTTTTTAATAAATTTTTGAGATATCCCTAACGCCGAAAAATATTTATACATTTTTTCGGTGCTTGTATTCCAACCAGTAAGCAAATTATTGTTTTTTATTAGTTCTTCTTCTCTCATACAAAACAAAGATGCCCCGGCGCCTAATTCATAATTACCAAATAGTGACACAAAACTTGATGGACCACATTTTAATATTTGATATTTTTTAGAATCATCTAACTTAATAGAGACACCAGATTTAAGCACCTTGTCATATTGTCCTAAAAATTGCTTCAAAATTTCTTCATCTAAATATTTGTTTAAAGAAACATATTCTTGCAAACCTACACATTTTACAGAAATAAGAAATGCGTCTGCTCTTGTTTTTACGATTTTATTTGTTAAAGTTGAAAACTGATTTGTACAAACTCTTACCATCCACAAATTTTTAATATCACTATTAAATTTATCAAAATATTCTAAAAACTCCTCTTTATGAGAATTAATATATTTAACGTCATTTATTTCTTGAATGTCACCTTCTTTCGTCCCACGATTTGCCATTACTTTTTCCCCTAATTTGTTTTAATACTTTTTCACAACTACCAAATTTAAATTGTGAAACATATCTTCTGTCTGGATGTACTGCATTAAAATCTTGATCACGTCCCCATGGTTGATATGTAAGATTACCAACATGTACACAGTTATTCCTAATTGGGGTCCCTATATTTATTATTTCCATGCTTGTTGCCCAATATCCTTTTTCTATTGTTCCATGATAGATAAATTCAGCCATGTCATAACTTTCAGATTTTCCTTGGAATAAAACTCTGTTAAGTATGCTTTTCTTAATTTCTTTTTTATTAAATTCTTTATTTAATAAAAAAACTTTTTCTGGAAACTTTTTGCAAAACTCCACAGAACTTAATCTTTCTATCCCCGTATCATTCAATGTTCCATCAGCGTAGTGAAATTCTTTTAACAAATCGAGTCCATTTTTTGAAAAACCTATGCTATCCAAAAACAATAAAAACTCACTAAACATTTCTTGATGAACACTATTTCCAGACCCTACTTTTAAACTAATAAAATATTTTTTATTTCCAACTTTTAAAACTACGTCGGGCTTTTGACCACCTTTACCTTTTTCACAAAGAAAGTTTTCATTTGGAATATCGTTATTAGTAAGAAACAAAACAAAATTCTTAAAGTTTTCGTTTAATTCCATAAAACTTTTGCCATTAAAATACTCTATAAATTCATTTTCGTTTACAAAACCTTTATTTATTGACATAAACATCTCCTTAAACTATAAATTATTTTAACATTTTTACAAAAATTTTTCAATCATTTTAACTTTTAAAACGTGTTTTTAAGTTCAAATCCAGGTGTGGAAGAGTTTTAGCATGCATTAATTTAACGTGTTTGGCGCTAAAATTTATAGGTTTTTATATTTAGGTTGTTGCTTACTATTACAAAAATAAAACACCCATCGTAAGATGAGTGTTTTATTTTTGGATGCAGCAACAACCTATCTTCCCGGACCGTCTCCAGTCAAGTATTTTCGGCGCAAGTGAGCTTAACTTCTGTGTTCGGTATGAGAACAGGTGGGACCTCACCGCTAACGTCACCGCAAT
>SVHP01000060.1 GCA_015055735.1 Clostridiales bacterium
TTCCTGTGATTGCTCTAGTTGCTGCTGGTAAACTTTCTACTACACCTGCGTGTACGTGTGGGCATTTGCTTGCTGCTATATGTATTCCCATTCCCGTTCCACAGAATATCATTGCTCTTTCATAGTTGCCTTCACTTATCTCAGCGCCTACTCTTAATCCTACTCTATGAAACATTAAATCGGTATCGTTTGGATCACTATCCTTTTTTACGCCTAGGTCTAGTATTTTCCAGCCTTTCTTTGTCAAATGTTCTACTACAACTTCCTTTAATGGAAAGCCTGCAAAATCTGCTCCTACTACTAAATATTTGTCCTTTACTGTTTTCATTTTTTTAATCTCGTATGGGACTATCCCTTTTTTTAGAGATAGCCCCACACGCTCCTATAATTTTTTTGTGTTAAATGAAATTATTTTCACTTAACTATAAGTTATTATTCTGCCGTAGCAAATTCAGAGAAATCACCAGTGTAAGCCTTAATCCAAACGGTCGTTGCACTGTTGAATATTTCGTTTGTAACGTAGAAGCTTCCACCAAAGAACTCGTACGTGTCATTCTCAAAATATTTGAAATGTTCTGGGAAAGTGATTACTACGCCGATATCTGCATTTGGAATATTTGCTGCAGGAATTGCAATTGTAAATACGTTGCCAGGATCTACACCCGTATAAGTTGAGGTTAACCAAGCAGGTGTTTCATCTGTACTATAGAAAGCTTCGTTGTTTATCTTTACACCTAATTCTGACATTTCAGAGTTTTTAATGTATCCACTTGGAAGGGTTGGATTTATTACCGTCCAGTGCAATAAGTAATATAAATTACCATCAGCACTGTCATAACGTTTTTCAGCATATAGGTTTTCACCAAAGAGCATTTCTTGTTTTCCTTCAGGAACTTCTTCCCCTCCTTCATCAGGATCAGCAAGACCTTCAAATTCAGAGAAATCACCTGTATATGGATCAAACTTGGTAAAACCAAATGCTGGATTCATAATTGCAGAAGGGTTTTCGCCCCATTTAAGATCTATAGATGCTTTAATTCCACCTTCAACAAGAACTGTATCTTTATCGATTGAGAATACCAAGCCCTTTGTAGTATTAACTTGATTTTCTGCAAGATAGAATGTATAGTAATTATCGCCGTCGGCACTTAGATAAGAAGTTACACCCCAAATTACGCCACCTGCATCGTCTGTAGTTGAAACAACAGATTTACCATTAATTTTTAAGCCGAGATCATTTTCTTCAGTGAATACAAAAGTTTGACCTTTACGACCGTGATTCATCGTGAAATAAATCTTAATGTCGTAATATTTACCACCAGCAGAAGTTAAACCTCTGTTAGCGATTTCTAATATTTCAGCTACTTCTGGGTCTGTTTCAGGGAAAGTATCTCCAGTATATAGACCCCATTGACCTAATGATTCATAGTAGCCGTAGCTTGTATCTTTAATAAGAGTGAAGCCGTTTTCAGTTTCAAAGTCTTTAGTAATAGTAATTACAATACCTTGAGATCCTCTATCCCATAATGTTTTTGGGATAAATAGAAGCATTTGAGTGTTGCCTGATGGTGCGCAGTATTGGATATAGTCACCTTCAATTTCAACGCCGTTGAATAAAATGCCCGTAGTTCCTTGAACAACTGTTGCAGTCGTATAGTTGGTAACAGGAGATGAGAACGTGAACATAACGATCTTCATAGATCCGTTAAAGTTGTATCCGTAATCACCAACGTTAGTAACTGTTACAATGTTTTGGCTTTCCCATGCAGTGCCATTATATTTGAATGAATAGTCATTGTTTACACAAATACCATTGAACGAAGCGAAATCTATCGTAATAACGAATTCGTGTTCGGTTGCTTCAGCGTCGTAATTTGCGATTGGAACGTAGAAAGTAAGAGTTGTCTTTGGCTTTTCGCTATTCCATGCAAAGTAAGCGCCTAATTCTTCGGTCATAAGTTCGCCGTCAAAATACCAACAAGCAGTAGTGCTTGTAATGGTTTCAGCTTGATCGTCAGCAACCATATTTCTATCGAAAGTAACGTCGATTGCATAGTAATCAGTAGTTAATTCACTAGCAAGAGAAGAAACTTTAGAAGATTGTTTAGGTGGTTTCATAGGAGTTAAATCGTCGCCTTCAAGTTCAGAAGTAATATCGATTTCGCCTAATTCGTTAATAGTGATAGAAATATCACCTGATTGACCTGTTGCATAACAAGGGATTTGTAACAAATCACATCTTGTTAAGGTTGGAACTGCAAGTTTATACCAACCGTTAGTATAAGACTTATCCATTGGGCTTGGGAAGCTCATGAATACGTATTCTGGTGTCAACGCTTCAAACGTTGGATATGTATTGATACAGCCTGTTCCACCGTGGTGTTGAGCCATCATAATATCGATATCGCCTATTTCTTCGAAAACAGGTGTTGATGATGGAGCTGATGCTGGTAAGCTGATAATTTCATCGCCATCACTGAAGGTATCGCCTGGGAATAATACTTTCTTACCATAGTATTCAGCAAGATAGATAATTCCTAATGCGTTAACGTTATCATTTTGTTTTTGGTTTTGTAAAATGTCTAGATTGTACATTTTAATTGTGAAGTTTTCAGAAATTGCTAATTCTTGACCTTCGGTCGTAGGAATATTTAATGGAATTTCTTTTTCTTCACATACTGCTAAGAATTCTTCTAGATATTGTTTACCTGTCTCAAAGTCACCTTCTTGAGCAAGGGTAAAATCTATTGGATAATACCAAACTTGTTCAATATCGTATACTTCTGAAATATCAACTAGTCCACCAACGTGGTCATCGTGTGGGTGAGTAATCAATAAGTAGTCAATCTTATCAACGCCTTGTGATTGTAAGAATGGAATAACTTGAGTTTCAGCAACGTTATGAGTTCCGTCAGTTCTATTGTTACCATCAACTAAGATATTAACACCGTCTACTTGGATTAAGTAGCTATCACCCAAAGAAGGTTGCGAAATTAAGTGTATTTTCATTTCATCTAATGGTTCTACTGCTTGACAGCCACAAATACCGTCTACGTAAACGTGATCGGTAGTTGCCACTTCAACGTGACCACAACCTCTAGTACAAGTTCTATCGTGACAAGTTAATTGGTCAGCATAGCTATGTCCTAGTGCATCAATCGTTTCAGGTGCTGAAATTTGTTGTTTGCCTTCTGCGTCAGAGAAGATTAGATCACAACCGTTACATTTATAGTAAGATTGTGTTCCCGACTCAGTACAAGTTGCTAGTTTTGCATCAACTTTTTCTAGTGTATGAGTATGTGCTGGTGGAGGTGTTGGCTCATTATTATCTGGTTCTTTTACAAAAAAGTCACAACCAGCAGCAAACGATACTAAGCATATACATGAAAGAATCAATACAAGTGCTTTTTTTAATGTTTTGCTCATTTTTTCTCTCCTTTTTATTTTTTGGGCTTTTCGCCCATTTTTACTAAAGTTATTTAATAAATTGGCAATAAAGATAACTTTCAATTTATTCAGCGTAAGGAATTACGAAAACGCCCTCGCCTACTCCTAAGTTTAATGTAAGAACGTTGTTATCAAGCTTTACGTCTTGTTTAACACCGTCTACGTAAACTAGAGCCTTGTTTGCATTATCAAAAGTCATTTTTACAACCGACGTTTTGTTATAGGTCGTATCGTTGTAGTTAACTACCATAAAGCCTGCGTTACCTACCGTATCTTTCATATAACCTACGATAACGTCCTCGGTACTCGTTACGTCTTTAACTCCGTCTAAATCACTAATTGATAACGGTGTTCTTACGCTTAACGATACGTTTTGATAATTTGCATCTTTTGTAGTGTTATTAGTTCCGTATACTTGGCTTACGCCTATCCATTGATTGTTAAAATGCTTATATACGTTTGCAAAAGACATTATTTCTTTGTTTAGTTTTTGAGAATCGAACCAAATTTGAGTTTTGTTATTATCTCTATCCACTAAAGCGTCACAACAAACAGGTGAATCTTTTTTATATGGTGGAGTAGCGTAGCAATAATATGAAACGCTATCGTAACCAAACGCCATACACGTATACATTTGCAATCTTAGGTCGTTATAAGTTGGAATTCTCAAGTTTTCTTCATATGCTTGCGCTTGAATAAAGAAATTAGTAGAATATTTGATTTTACTATCTCTTTTTCTTTCAGCTAGCATTTCTAGGTTAAACAACCAAGTTGGTTTTAAGAAGTATTTTTGGTCGGCTTGTGGATCGAATTTTAGAACGTAGTCGTCACAAGAAATCCAATTTCTTTCCGTTCCGTCAGCAAATATTTGACCGACGTATTTTTCCAAAGCGTCCAAATGTTCGTCATAAGTCATCTTGGTATTCTTTCCACCCCAATCTAATATATCTATTGACGTGGTTGGATTAAGATTGATTATGCATTCTACTTTTGGTAAGTTTTTATGTATTCTCGCTAGATGTGGACTTAATTCATAAAAACCTAAGCGCTTATTTATCGTGTTAGTGTAAACGACAGGTTCGTCATAGTCAAAACCAACGAAAGATTCGTGCTTAGCAAATTCGTAAAGACACTTTTCAAATTCTGGAAAACAGCCTTCCGTCTTATCAGCGCAATCTAAACATACGAATGCCTTTAAGCCCAACTCGTCGCAGTACTCTAACGCTTTTATAACGTTAGGGTCTGCAAAGTTGTCGTTTATGTGTTCGCCTTGAATAAAGATGTAGTTAAAACCACATTCTTTATATAGTTTATAATTCTCAAACGTCACTGCTGGCGTATACCAAGCGTTCAAAATGAATTCATCTGTCTTTATATTTTCATAATCTAGTAATTTGCTTTTTGTATTCATTTTTTGCCTTATTCTCCTTAAATTCTAATTATTTTTCATTGTAAGGAATTACAAATACGCCTTCACCTAAGTCTAAATCTAAGTTTAGAGTATTATCAGTTAAAGTAAGATCTTGTTTTTCGCCGTCGATAAATACTAATGCTTTATCAGCTACGTCAAACTTCATTTCTACTTGTGACTTTTTGTTATAAGTAGTATCATTATAGTTTACTACCATAAATCCAGAGTTACCTGAATTATCTTTTAAGTAACCTACGATAATATCTTCGGTAGAAGTAATGGTGTCTACTCCACTTAAGTTATCAACAGATACTGGGTGATTTAAGCTGAACGAACCATTTTGATACATTTCATCTTTAGAAGTATTGTTAGTACCTAAAATTTGAGCAGTACCTAGCCAGTTATCTTTGAATTGACCGTAAACTTTTTCAAACTTTCTAACTTCAGCATTTATTTTTTGAGAATCATACCAAATTTGTGTTTTGTTTCCTGCTCTATCAACTAAAGCATCACAAGAAACAGGTAAAGTCGTATCATATGGTGGAGTACCATAACAGTAATATGAAATGCTATCGTAACCAAATGCCATCAACGAATAAATTTGCATTCTTAAATCGTTATATGTTGGAATTCTTAAGTTACCAGGATTATATGCTTGAGATTGAATAAAGAAGTTGGTTGTGAAACCATATTCAGTATCTCTCTTTCTTTCAGCCAAAATTTCTATATTGAACAACCAAGTTTTCTTTAAGTAGTTAGGGGTCTTTAATGAAGTATCGTTTTTCAATACGTAGTCGTCACAAGACAACCAGTTTGTTGCTTGCTTGTTAGCGTAAATACCACCTAAATATTCTTCAAAGTAGTCAAGGTGTTCTGCATAGGTCATTGGCACGTTTGCCCCACCCCAGTTATAAACCATAGAGGTAGATGGGTTTAAGTTAACCATGAATTCAACTTGTGGATATGCTGCTTCTAACGCTTCAACGTATGGTTGTAATTCATAGAAACCTAATCTATTGTTAATAGTATTCGTACGAACAACCGGTTCATCATAGTTAAAGCCTACGAAACAATCGTATTGAACAAAAGTTTCAGCGTAAATAACTGCATTTTCAGGTCTATCAATCGTAACGATTGCTTTTAATCCTAATTCTTCACAAAGTTCTAATGCTTGAATTGTTGCGTTAGACATGGTGTTATAACCATTTACTTCGCCTTGAATAAAGATGTAGTTAAAACCACAATCTTTATAAGTTTGGAAACTTTCTTTTGAAATTGCAGGTGTATACCAACCGTTTATGATAAGTTCTTCTGATTCTAATTCATCATAATTAGGTAAAGTCACCTTTTCAGGTGGTTCTACCGGTGGTTTTTTACCCTCATCGTCGTTGTCGTTATTATTTGGAAAAAGAATATTACAACCACAACAAGTCATTGCTATGAAAATAGCTAAAAATATACTTAATAGTTTTTTCATTGTTTTCTCCTTTTATTTTTAGTCTAGTAATAGACTTACCTTTCGATGTCTTTTTAAGAACTACGATAATTCTTAAATTTTAATTATTATGCATTGTAAGGAATTACAAATA
>SVHP01000009.1 GCA_015055735.1 Clostridiales bacterium
TCCGATTGTACGGTCACTTCTTTAGCAACGTCCTTTAACGCTTGCTTTCCGTCGCCGACTGCAACGCCGTGCCACTCACCCTTAACTAAAGGTATATCGTTGGTGCTATCCCCAACCGTTATCACTTGGTCTAACGGGATATTATAATGCTTTGCTAAAAATCTAACGGCGTTCCCCTTGTCGAGATTTGGATTTATACCTTCCAATAAATACGGCCCACCACTGTTTACCGAAATGTTTTGCCCCTTGTAAATTTCATTATATTTGGCTTGGAAAAAATCTTCTAACCCTTTATCGCAAATTCCTAACACCTTAGTGACAGGAAATTGACTTTTTTCAATTTCTTTTTCTAAACTATCCACGTAGTTGCCTTTATGGCTGATATTTCCGTGCATTTTAACGTAATAAGCAATTCTTTCGTCACGTTGTTCAAAATGCATAACGTCCCCTAAGAACAATACTACGCTATGACCGTCGGCAAGTAGTCTATTAGTAAAATCTATTGCCGTTTTCTTATCAAGCCCGTCGCAAAACAACAACTCGCCTGTTTGCAAGTCTTTCATAATCGAGCCTTGAATACCAACCAACACGCCCGTGTTTTGCATATTTACCGACGATAAAATGTTGGTTAGTGAATCTAGGTTTCTACCAGAACATATAACGAAAGTTCCACCTTTACTAAAATACTCTTTTATTGCCGTTAAAGTTTCTTGGTCTATAGTGTTTTCAGGCGAATGCCCTAGCGTTCCGTCAAAATCGGATATAAATAACTTGTATTTCATATTCTTTCCTTTGGTAATTTCAATTTATCTACTTTTTCTATCAACTGTTAGTTTGTTCGATATTGCACTTTTTACGCAAATAAAATGGTTTTACCATTTATTAGTCTTTAGAATGCAAAGCGTCAAATATAATATCGGCTTGCTTTTCGCCTATGCCTTCCACTTGCCTTAGTTGTTCTTTGGTTGCAAGCGTTATTCCACTCAAGTCCTTAAAGTGTTCTAAAAGCGCCTTTTTTCTAACCTTGCCGAGCCCTTTTATAGAATCTAGCACTGAAGACAACGCCCTTTTTCCACGAAGTTTTCTATGGTAATTGATAGCAAAACGGTGGGCTTCGTCACGAATACGAATAAGCATTTTCAAGCAATAATCACGCCTTTCCAAAACGATAGGCTGGCTATTAAAAGGCACAAAAATTTCTTCTTCTCGCTCGGCTAAAGCAATTAGGTCGATATCGGTAATATTAAACTTATCAAACACTTCTTTAATAGCCGACAACTGACCTTTACCGCCGTCAATGATAATCAAATCGGGTTTAGGAAACTTATCACTATCGGTGGCTAGTCTTTCTAGTCGCCTTGTCATCATTTCTTGGTGGCTCTTGTAATCGTCTGCCCCTTCAACCGTTTTAATCTTAAACCGTCTATAACTGTCAAAATCAGGCTCTCCGTCGTTAAAAACGACCATAGAGCCGACCTTATCCACCCCACTAATGTTGGAAATGTCATAACATTCCATACGTTTTGGGTAGTTTTTAAGGTTAAGTTTTTCTTGCAAGGCTTTGCACGCCGAAATGGTCATATCGTTTTTGTGCTTAATCTTATCGACTGCCGTTTCTAAATGTTCGGTGGCGTTGACTTCAGCCATGTCGGCAAGTTGACGCCTTACCCCTTGTTTTACTTGCAAGATATTGACCGATTTATTAAACTGCTTTTTAAAGTAGTCGGTCAAAATATCGGCGTCGGCAATTTCTATTCCACTGATTATCTCGTCGGGTAGTTCTACCCCGTCCTTATAATATTGCAAAATAAACTGATTGAGCGCTTCGCCATCGCTATAAACTGCGCTTTCAAAAGCGAAGTTCTTTCCACCTAGCATTCGACCAGACCTTACGATAAGTAGGCTTATCGTACTGTAAATGCCGTTGGACTTATATGCGATAACGTCGGCGTTTATAAATTTATTGAGCGAAGTAATTCGTTTTAACTTGATTTTTTCTAGACTGTTTAGATTATCTCGGTATTTAAGGGCAAGTTCAAACTCTTCCTTTTCGCTAGCGTCTAGCATTTTTTGTTTAAGCAAATTTTCCGTCCAAGAAATATCGCCCGATAAAAAGTCTATGGCTTTATCGACCATTTGCATATAAGTATCCTTATCCACACACCCGTTGCAAGGCGCAATACACTTTTTTATGTGAAAGTTTAAGCACTCTTTAATAGGCTTATCGGGATTGAGTTTTTTGTCGCAAGGTCTAATCCCAAACGCAAGGTTTATAATTTCTAAAACGTCCCTAACCGACACGCCACCCATAAAGGGCCCGAAATATTTTGCGCCGTCCTTCTTGATTTTTCTAGTTATCTTGAAAGTCGGGAAGGGCTCGGATAAAGAAATTTTAAGATACGGATAGGTCTTATCGTCTTTAAGTAAAATGTTGTATCTTGGCTTATGCTTTTTGATAAGATTGTTTTCTAAAGACAATGCGTCAATCTCGGTGGGCGCAATAATATAGTAAAAGTCGGCAATATTAGAAACCATCGCCATAACCTTGTCGGTTTTAACGGCTGAATGGAAATACTGCCTAACCCTATTTTTAAGGTTTTTGGCTTTGCCAACGTAAATAATTTGCCCCTTATCGTCAAGCATAACGTAAACGCCTGGACTGTCGGGCAAGTGCTTTAATTTTTCCCTTAATGCGTCCATTATTTTATTATAACCGATTTAAAACAATTTTACAAGAATTTACACGCACTTAATACCCCAAAAATTCCACACCTTTCAACAAAACGTCGTTTAACGTCTCGTTGCGTAAGGAATAGAAAATCACCTTGCCTTGCCGTCTAGTTTTTACGGCGTTTAAGTTTTTAAGTAGCCTTAACTGATGCGACACCGTAGTTTGGTTTAGGTCTAATAAATTTGAAATGTCGCTAACGCACATTTCACTGATTGCCAAAGCCGATATCATTTTTAGCCTTGTGTAGTCTGAAAATATGGAAAAGAAACACACCAAATCATCCAAAATTTCGCCTTGTGGCACGTATTCACCAACTAACGTTTGCAACCTTTTATCAAGTAAAATCTCTTTCATAAATTATCTCCTTATATAACAATAATAACTGTACATATATTTTAACAAACTAATAAAAAAGCATTTTTAAAATATTACTCGCATAAAATAGAAAAATGGCGAAATTTATTGTCAAGGAGGTAAATATGAACTCAAACAATCTCGTTTTGATTTCGCTCTTGTTTCTACTCTTAAACAATAACACTATAAGCACAACCCAGTTACTACTACTTCTAGCCTTATTATCGACCACCAACTGCGGCTGCTTATGTGGAAACACAAATTGATAAAATAAAAAATATACTTTAACATAAAAGGCTAGCGAATTTTTTCGCTAGCCTTTTAATTTTACTACCAAGTTAGTTTAGTAAATATTATTACCACTCTTTATCTTTATAAGGCGTATTTTCTACACCATTATCTTGCAATTTTTTAACCATTCTGTCAAGTTTGCCTTTCCACATCTTCTTAAACCATTTGGTATCCCCAAACCATTTTACGAGCGTAGGGCTGATTGCATAATACGTACGAATAAACGCTCTACCATACCAAGTTGAGCCAAGCGTATTATCACGATATCTTCTCAAAGTCCAAACTTGCGGACAATCGTAAGAACCATATACGCAGGTTGCAACGTAACAACCACCTGTTTGCATTGCCGGTGGTTCATAATTTGGATTAATCTTTTTTACTCTTTCAATTGCAGTTGCACGGTGTTTTCCCTCTCTATGTACAGCTAAAGAATCATAACAACAGAGTGCTTTTTCTTTATCATTAGCATAAGTATAATAACAGTCTCCTAATAGTATGGCCATATAAGCAAGAGAGTCAGTTCCTGACGTCAAGTTCTCTCTTGCTCTTGTTGGATCGGAATATCCTTTTGCTCTATTGATATAATTTGTAAAAAACATATTATATAGTGAGAGTGCTTCAACATATACTTCTTCATATATTTCGTTTTTATTGTCTTGATTATTTATTAATTGGAATATTGATTCTATGCTATTGGCAAAATTATATAACTTATTTTCCATTTGTGCAAGGGTGCAATTTTTTGTGGAAAATAATAAGCGATAAAAGGCAGCCTCCCAACTATTAGGATTTTCTAAAAGAATCATCTCATAATATTTTGTTGCTGTCTCACTGTCTCCATCCTCACGCGCCCTCCTTGCAAGTTGATAAAATTTTTCTATATTATCGCTGCGATCAACCTTTACTGTTCCTTGCACCTCGACAGTTCCTTCGATCATCATCTTTTTTGCTTCTTCTACAGAATATTTTGTTCCACAAGTTTGGCAAATAAAATATCCTCCGTCCTTTACGAGTTCTGTGCTTCCACACATCTCACAAGTTAATTGTTTCATTTGTTTATTTCTCCTTTTAATTTTATTTTAATATTACATCTATTAAATCTTTTCCCAAGATTCTTGCCGTTTTTACAAAATCAAATCCCAAAATTATATTTAAACATTTTTCTGTATCTTCTTTTTTTCGCCCAAATAAAAACTCACTAGGTCTTATATAAGCTTGTTTCCCTATATTGTTTGCTGCTTTTTCTATAATATTTTGCTTTAATTTTTCCACCATTTTAATTACTCTCCTTTTGTTTTTCTAGGGCACTGAGCATCTTTTGGTATATGCCAAGGACTATTAGGTTTATCTTGCGTGGCATTTGGAATCAACCCCTCTCTACACCATTTACTGATTGTAGCTTGTGTGTACCCCCATTTTTCGCTTGCCTCTTTTGTTCCCATATCAGCCATAAACACACCTCACTTTAATAATTTACATTTACTATTTCTTTCTTTGATATTTAGCAATAAGGTTATAGAAATTTCCACTACTTTTTTGTCGTTATTTTCCATAACTGCTTTTTTGAGTTCTTTTAATCCGTTATCAATTTCTTGCTCTATATCGTCAAGGGCTGGATTTGACATTGGGTCGCTATATTTTAATGCTTCGTAAACTTTTTTTATTTCTAATTTTATTTCTTCGGTAGTTGCTCTTGCCATAACGCTTTCAGTTTCTACGATAGCCAAACGAATAAACGCCGTTTTAGTTTTTACTTGTTTATCAATATCCGAAACAAGATTAGCAACTACCCCTGCATTAACGCAAGCAATTACAAAATATCCTGCAACTAGTAAACATACGATTGCACCTAGCCAACTAGGTAGCACGGGGAAAATCATAAAGACAATTCCAACGATAACAGAAACAATAATTGCAATATATCCCGTTTTTAATAGTGGGATATTTAAGAACGCTTTATCAAGGCTATCATCTTTTACAAATTTATAAGCCGTTATTAGTTGAGCTATAAACGATAGGCTAATAAGTGCGTAGGCTATCCAAAAAACGCTTTTATCAAATCTAGTTACGCCAAAAACCTCGTTAGGAATTAAAAAGGTGATTGCATTAAATAAAACAAAACCGACTAGCCAAATAATGCCAAAATATTTAAAATTCTTGTTCATTTTTTACCCCTCCCTTTTCGCACCACATTTTGGACAAAATTTGCTTGGGCGCTCAAATTGATAACCACAATTTTTACAAATCTTTTGTTCAGTAATTACCTTTGCGCCACACTCATCGCAAAAAACTGCACCCGAAACGAGTTTTGCCCCGCAATTTTCACAAAAAGCTGTTACGTTTTCATTTTGACCGTTAATACTTGCAAAAGCGTTATTTACCGTGCCACCGACCATATTGCCGACCGTACCACCAACGCCTGCCATTATTCCAAGACCAACGCCCATATTTGTAAATTGACCTGCGCTTTCATTGTTTGCAAAGCCTTCAGCAACGTCAAAGCCACGTTCTTGTTGATAAGTATAACCTTCTTGCGCACGTTTTGTCGCCAACGCTTGCGATTCAATAATAGTTTGTTGTGCTCGAGTTTGTTCGTCTATAATACCAACTTGTTGACGAAGTTTTGCTTCTGCAATATCAGCATACTGTCTAAAATGCAAAGACTTAAATTTTTCATACTGCGTATCGCCGTCGGGCTTTACGATAGTTGTAACGAAAAATTTTTCAAGCCAAACGCCGTAATCTTCAAAGTCAGGGCGTAACATTTGATTTAACTGCGCTGAAAGTTCTTGCAACTTCTCGTCAATCTCAAAGATATTGATCTTTTGTGCCTTTATCGTTTGAGCAAGGTAACTTTTTACTTTGGTCATTAAAAACGCTCGAAAATATTGTACGAGTTTTGCTTGCGATAAATCGTTTTCCGTACCGACGAGTTTTAATAACAATTTTCTTGAATCATCGGCTTTAAGTATCATTTCGCCACTTGCACCGATAGAAATAGGAAATCCGTAAGTCGGCTCAATAAACTGTACCTTACTATCCGTTCCCCATTTTATTGCCATTTGCTCTGTTTTATTGATAAAGTAAACTTCACAGTGAAACGGCGTTTTGTCGCCCGTTATTCGGTTTAAGATTTTGCCGAGTTTTGGGATATTTTGTGTTTCTAACGTATAACGCCCTGCGCCAAATAAGTCTAAGGCTTGACCGTTCATCATAAAAATCGCTTCTTGTGATTCGTGAACGATAAGTTGTGTCAGCGAATTAAAATCTTCACAAGGGTGTTTCCATATAAATGTGGAATTATCGCCTTCATATTTGATGATATCGGCTATTTGCCCCATAAAAACCTCCGTAAAAATAAAAAATGCGCCTATCGAAATAGACGCATAAAAACGCAAATCCCGATAGTCGCCAAACTAATTTTTAAAAAAGGAATAAGCACTAATATCACACTTACTTTTTCAATGGAATTTGCATTTTATCAAATTCAGAAAAAATAGATGTGAAAATTAGAGCATTTAAAATAAAAATAGCCCTTATTCCTATTATTAAATTAGTTTGGCACGATCATTATAACACATTGAAATGGTTTTTTCAACTAAATTAGTAAAAAAAATAAAAACTTGACTTTTATAAGCCAAGTTCACGCTTTTTTATAAAAAAACATTATGTCAATAATTATTGTTTTTCTTTAATTTTAGTTGCAATTTTTTAGGCAAACAATATATAATAATTATATGGATAAATTTGATAAAGACTTTTATAGAGTAAGCAAAGAGAAAATTAAAGTTATAATCGATACCGACCCTGGCGTTGACGATGCAGCCTGCCTTATCTACGCTTTTTTTGACGAGAATATCGATATAAAACTATTGACCACGGTAGTTGGCAACACCACTTTAGATAAGACGACTAGAAATCTTTTGCATTTAATGGACTTATTTAAGGTAAACTTACCCGTTGCTCGTGGCGCTAAAAAGGCTATGATGCGAGAGAGTATCAACGCCGAGTTTATCCACCAAGCCGAAGGTTTAGGTGGATATTGTCCGTCCGACGTTTGTTCTAAACAACTTTTAGATATAGACGCCGTTGAAGCCATGTATAAAGTTTTAATGGACGGTGACGGGGATATTATCCCTATCGTACTAGGTCCACAAACTAATATGGGATATCTACTCTCTACCCACCCCGACGTAATACCAAAAATCCCAAAGATAGTGTTTATGGGTGGTTCGCCATACGGACACCCAGACTATCCCGACCATATTTCTTTTAACATTTCGTCCGACCCCGAAGCATTTAATATCGTGCTTGCTAGTAAAATTCCATTACTTATGATACCGTCGGACGTCGGTAGAAGAAAGGCGCATTTGGACGAAAAGTTCGTCACTTATCTCGGCACTCTTAACCACGCAGGTAAACTTTTAGAACAAATGTATTCTAAATATTGGGAACCAGGCTATCCCGACAAGCGAGTTGCTACCAACGATACGCTTGCCCTATTCGCCCTAGTTTATCCTAAAATGTTTAAGACCGAAAAGGTAAGCATAAAGGTCGATTTAGAAAGTGCGCCAGGAAAGACACTTATCAATTTTGACGGAATAGGTCACGTCGATATGGTAACCGACGTCGATAGACAGGCGTTTTTAAGTTTATTAGTCAGCGACCTAATCAAAATACCAAGCAAAACTTTTAACGATTAAATTTACTTTTGAGGTGACAAATGAAAGGTTTTATAAACACAAAAGTTTACGTAGAAAATCAAGGAATTATCACGACCAACATAGGAATAGAAAACGGTAAAATAGCATATATCGGCGATGACAAAACCGTTATTACTGAGCCGTTTGAAACAACCGAAGAACAAATAGTACTCCCTGGCTTTATCGACGAGCATATACACGGCGCAGGGGGCGCAGACGCTATGGACGGCAGTTATTCTGCCCTATCCACAATCGCAAATTCTATTGCTAGCGAAGGCACTACTTGTTTTTTAGCAACCACCATGACGCAAAGCCCCGAAAATATTTCAAAGGCTATGCTTGCCGTAAATGAATATATGTCAAAACCGACCACTACGGGGGCTAAACTTTTGGGAATACATTTAGAAGGTCCATTCATTTCGCCAAAGCACGTGGGTGCGCAACCACCACAATACGTTGCAAGCCCTGACGTCAAGGTGTTCGACGAGTATTATAAACAAAGTGGCAACGCCATAAAAATAGTGAGCCTTGCCCCTGAAGTTGACGGCTCACTCGCTCTAATTAGCCATATCTCGAGTTTAGGGGTTGTTGCGAGCGCAGGACATACCGACAGTGGCTACGCTGATATTGAAAAGGCTACAAAATTTGGGCTAACTAATATCACGCACACTTTTAATGCGCAAAAGCCACTTCATCATAGAGAAATAGGGACTGTTGGTAGCGCTTTGCTTTTGGATAATTTAAGCACTGAAGCCATTTGCGACACCATACATTTAAGTATCCCTGCAATAAAACTTTTGATTAAGAATAAGCCTCACGATAAATTCATTTTAATCACCGACTCTATGCGTGCAAAGAATTTGGGCGAGGGTGAAAGCGAACTCGGTGGACAAAAGGTTTTCGTTAAGGACGGACAAGCAAGGCTACAAGACGGTACGCTTGCAGGCAGTATTTTAAGAATGAACGATGCAATTAAAAACCTTGTGACTATGTGCGATATCCCGTTAGAACAAGCAGTTGACTTTGCCACCATTAACCCTGCAAAGAATTTGGGTGTCGATACTCAAAAAGGCTCGATTAAACTCGGTAAAGACGCCGATTTTGCAGTTATTGACCAAAATTTTGAAGTTCAACTTACCATTAGAGAAGGAAATATAATTTTCTATAAATAATTTATAACAACGAAATATCTTATAAATAAAGTCAAAACCACCAGTGAACTGGTGGTTTTGACTTGTTATTTCATATGTTTACTGATTTTTGGGCTAAAAATTCTTTTAGTGTTTGATAATCGGCATCGTGATATTTAGAATTTTTCGGCAACGAAAACTCATGCTTAACGTATTTTGCCATAATATCGTAATCGACAGTCTTACGCTTTTTGAAAAAAGAAAAAAAGTTATTATAAAATATATTTTCAACGGCTTCTTCCGGCATATTTAAGCCATGCAAATAAAATAGTTCCGTATCATTTGGCCAAGCCGAACGCCCGTCGTACAATCCATCAATTTCAAAAAACTTTCTTGAATCTTGCGCTGAAGTAGTAGGATATATTTTATAAAATTCTTGCTCGGTAATACCTTTGGTGGTGTGATTTCCTCTGTCCGAGCCAAACATATATCTCTTATTGTACTCAATGAAAATCTCTCGCCAAACTTTAGGATTTTTTGAAATCACAACAAATTCTTCAGCCGCAGGCACGTTATCAAAGGTTAAATTAGGATACTTTTCTAAAAGTTCAACAACTAAATCAGGCGAGTCGCTCATAAACCCAAAATGCGCCAAGTTAAGTCTTAAATTAGGATGTTTTTTCAAGACGTTTACCGCTTGCATTTTATAATAGCTAGGTGGATTAAATCCTTTCAGTTCTGAACCCCACATCCAATCAGGATCTGCTACGTGTAAAATAATAGGTATATCGTTTTTTTCCGCATAATCATACGCTTTATCGTAAATTTCGTCATCAACTCTAAGCCCTAAATCTCTTTGCATTTTTGGCTTTGCTTCTAACATTTTCAAACAGTCAAAACCTGCATCATAACCCATTTTAAGTTGATCCAAAAAGCCATTTGCTGAAACTTCTTTCGCATAGTCAAAACTTAATCCTGCATAACCCTTTTCATCAAAATACTCTTTTAAATATAAACATTTAGAATTAGTATTATAGCAGTGCTTTAGCACCGTAAAGGCCGAATTTATTGCCAAAAAAGTTATATTGTCTATACAAGAACCTTTTTTGTATAAAGCAAAACCTTCTGCCGACATCTTTAAGTCGTCATCTAAAGTCATATGAAGATGGGAATCATTACTTAATTTCACAGCACACCTCCTTGATTATGAAAAAAATTATTATTGGTGCTTTGTTGTTAATAATTCGATTATAGCATACGGTTGTTGAGTTGTCCAATAAAAATAATTCTTTTATATTATTTTTTAATAGGTTTTTAGAAGTAAAAAGTTGTATAAATATATTACTAATTTTAATGCCTTAAAGCATGACGTATATTTGCTTGACAAAAAAATTTTTAAAACATAAAATGTCAATTAAGCATTGTAAAAAATTTACAGCAAACATTTGCAAAGGAACTAAACAAATGCACATAGAAAATATGCCCAATGATTTATTAGAAACAAATAAAACTATCAGTTGGTTAAATACAATTTGCGATACTTTTGATTACCCTACTCAAGCAAAAGTTGATTTAGTTAATTGTTATGAAAAAATTAAAGAAAATGAACAAAGTTTTTTACAATTTTCATACACGGTAAACGAATATGCTAAAGACTACAAGACCGACTTTACCAAAATGAGTGAACAAATTAAAAAGGTTGCTGATCAATCAGGCGCAAACGAATATACTTCGTATACCTTGTTTTTAATTTGCATACTACAACCACTTAAAGAGTTATATGCAAAGCACAATTATTCTAAAATAATGTGGGAAGAAATAGTTTTAGACGTTAAATATAAACTTTTAGAATGTCACGACCTTTATGGTGTTTACGGCACGTTCGTTATGCCTTGGTTCGACCGTTTTTTTGATTTGACAAGATTTTGTTTTGGTAGATTACAAATGGAGACGATTGAACTTGACGGAGATTATATAGTGAACGGCGTATCGCTTAAAAAAGGCGATACCGTTTTGAGCGTTCACATACCGAGATCGGGACAATCTTTAGATAGACAACTTGTAGAAGATTCATACCGTAAAGCAAAAGATTTTTACAAAGATTATTTTCCAAACGGATACACAGTCTTTACTTGCAAAACTTATTTAATGCACTCTTCAACACTTTCCCTTCTCAACGAGAACAGCAATATCTATAAATTTGTCAACGATTACGATATAGTTTATAATAAGGAATATCCAAACTACTCTGAATTATGGAGATTATACGATTGTGTAGTTGAAAATAAAGATGTAGATAGTTTACCAAACAACACTTCCCTTCGTAAAAAATTTATTGAATATATGAAGTCTGGTAAAAAATTTGGATACGGGCATGGAATTTACGTTTATAGATAAGACAGTTTGGTCTGTAATAATTAATTGCTCCCTCGCTTAAACTCCTTTATCTATAATCATAAACATATAAATTGCAACGTTCTTCAAACATAATACTTGCCTTTTGAGTCCTTTTTAACTTCTTTATAATCAACAAAATTCCGTTAAAAAATAGCCACGAAAAGTTTTACTTTTCGTGGCTATTTTTATTTCTTGTGTTTTATTTTATCAATTCCCTAATATTTTAAGTTTATTTTGGTTGTATTATTATAAGTTCTTTACTGTCGCTATATAATCTTTTAGGCTTACCGTCTTTAATAGCCACAGTATCTTCGATACGGATACCGAACTCACCGTCAAAATACACGCCAGGCTCTATGGTGAACACCATATTTTCTTCAAAAACGCCAGTAGCCCTTTTAGATAGATAAGGCTGTTCGTGGATAGCAAGCCCTACGCCGTGACCTAAAGAGTGAGTAAAGTATTCTTTTAGGCTAAATTTATCTAAATATTGCCTTGCTATATTATCGGCATCAAAGAGTTTACTGCCTTTTTCTATGCTGTCAAATGCAATTTGGTTAGTCTCCTTTACGGCGTTATAGCAAGTGATAAACTTTTCTTGTGGCTTGCCGTAAAAATAAGTTCTAGTTATATCCGAACAGTATCCGTTTACCACGCAGCCGGTGTCTATTAAAATACACTCGTTTTCTTTTAACGGCGTATCCCCCGTTTGATGATGTGGAACGGCAGCGTGTTTGCCAAAAGCCACTATCGTGTCGAACGAAAGCCCTTCAGCCCCTTCTAAAATAACTTGTTTTTCAATATAGTCGGCAATTTCCTTTTCGGTTATATTAGCTCGCACGATATTCGGCAGGCTATTTACTACCTTTTGTATAATCTCACACGCCTTTTCTATAGATTGTATTTCAAAATCTTTCTTTATTTGACGAACTTTTTGCAAGTTGTCCGTTCCGTTCTTTAACCAAACGTTAAAGGTTTGATAAATTTCATTTTGGGCAAGAGTAGTGCTTTCGTAATCTAGATATATAGTAGTAAGATTTTGGGCTTGAATTTGCCTTTTAATGCTATCTATATTTTCAAAAAGCGCGCATTTTATAGGACTACCGTCAAGTTTTTCCTTAACTGCGCTAAAATATCTAGCGTCAGTAAAGTAGGTAGCCGTTTGGCTAATTAATAAATAGCCTTCGTCAACGTCAATACCCGAAAAATATTTTCTATATAATTTATCGGTAAGCAAATACCCTTCGCCACTTTGCAAGTTTAATTTTTGGTACATAAAACTCTTAAATTTGTAAAACTACATCAATTCTTTTGCAAGCGCTTTAATTTGCGCTTTATTTTCTTCATTTACAGCCGACAAAATCTTCACGTTATTTTCGGTGTAAGTTAAGTTCTTGCACTTTTCTAGCATCGTTTTCATAACTCTAGTTGCAACGGGCGCCCAGCTTCCATTTTCGATAAAGCCTATCGTACGGTTAGCAAAGTTGCGTTCGGTTAGGTGATTTATAAATTCACGCATAAACGGAAAGATTTCACCGTTATAAGTAGTGGTTGCTAAAACGATTTTTCCATAACGGAAAGCGTCTTCAACTGCTTCAGCCATATCGCAACGGGCTAGGTCGTTTATAACCACCTTTTTACAGCCCAACTCTTCTAATTCTTTTGCTAATAGCATAACTGCCGACTTAGTGTTGCCGTAAATCGAAGTATAGGCTATAAGGACTCCTTCACTTTCCACACCGTAACTAGACCAAGTGTTATATAAATCCAAGTGGTATTGTAAATTCTCTGTTAAAATAGGTCCGTGCAAAGGACAAATGGTTTTTATATCTAACGCACTCGCTTTTTTTAGAAGGGCTTGCACTTGAACGCCGTATTTTCCAACTATGCCAACGTAGTATCTTCTTGCTTCGCACGCCCAGTCTTCATCCACGTCCAACGCACCGAACTTACCGAAAGCATCGGCAGAGAACAAGATTTTATCCTTGTTATCGAAAGTGACGATTACTTCAGGCCAATGTACCATAGGCGCAGTAATAAAGGTCAACTCATGTTCGCCAAGAGATAAAGTATCGTTTTCCCCAACGACGATTTGTTTATCGCTAAAATCAGTGCCGAAATAATTTTTCATCATAGTAAACGATTTGCTTGACGAAACGATTTTTGCTTGTGGGTATTGCTCTGCAAACTTCTTTATATTTGCCGAGTGGTCTGGCTCCATGTGTTGAACTATTAAATAATCAGGTAGTCTATCGTTTAGAACGATTTTAACGTTATCTAGCCACTCATCGCCAAAATTAGCGTCAACCGTATCGAAAACGGCTATTTTTTGGTCGATTATAACATATGAATTATACGCCATACCGTTAGGCACTACGTATTGTCCTTCAAATAAATCAATTTGGTGGTCGTTAACGCCCACGTAAAAAACGTCGTTAGAAATTTTCATAACTTTCTCCTATTACTCATTAAAAGGGCTAACGCCCTTTAATTAAATCTATATAATAGTATTATTCTAACATTTTTTAATTTTTATTGCAAGTATTTAAATTATACTTATAATAGACAAAACTGCATGGTTATAAAAAAATTTTTTGTTGTTTTGTCAACAATTATAAATTGCTTGATAAATGTTTTAATATATGTTATAATAAAATTACTAAATGGGTTGGTTAAACGCTTTATAATCTTGCCATAAGACTTCTTTAGCTTGTTCCATAAAAAATCCCAAGGAGATCGCCTATGCAAACAAACTATAAAATTCCTAAGAGAAAACAGCCTATTTGGAAAATTTTCTCAGCAATTGTTTCCCCTTTTCTCAAAGCAAAAACAATTATAAACTTAAACAGCGAGCCTTTACCCGAAAAATGCATACTTGTTTCCAACCACGCAAACAAAAAAGGACCATTAACGCTTGAACTGAGTTTACCTTTATTTCATACACGTTGGGCAGCCTATCAAATGCTTGGAAATTATAAGGATAGGTTTTTATATTTACGCGACGTACTATATATCAAAAAGAATAAATCAAAAAAATTCCCCGCTACAATAAAAGCGCTATTTGAAGCAATTTTTGCGCCAATGATTTATAAAGGTATTAAAGCTATACCGTCCTATCCTGGCGCAAGAATGAGAACGACTATTGAATATAGCATAAAGTGTTTAGACGAAAATATTGCAGTCAGCGTGTATCCCGAAAACTCTAACACAGGATATCACGACCAACTCGTTGAACTTTATGCAGGCTTTGTTATGATGAGCGAATTGTATTATAAGCACAGCAATCTTGATATCCCTATATATCCCGTTTACATAGGTAAAATTAAAGGCAAAAAAGCGCTCATTATCGGCAAACCTATGAAAGTCGGCAAGTTAAAAGAACAAGGACTTGATAGAAAAGAAATTGCCGAAAAATTCCGATTAGCTATAAATAACCTTTATTTTGAATACATACGACCCAAAAAATAAACGTATCCCATGGTAAATACCTTGGGATATTATTATTTTACGGCAATACGCAACCTTTTTGGTTGCTAGCTCCTAATACTACTACGTTACACCACGTAGGACTTACTCCGACTACCTTATGGCAATAAAAAAACAGTCGCATGACTGTCTTTTTTATTGGCACACCATGACGTACGCTACACTCCCGTCGTCTAGGCATACGCCTCGAACATAAGGGAAATTCCCCTATTAGGGGAAATGTCGCATAGCGACAAAAGGGTTGCAGTCCCGCGCTAGCGGATCAGAACCCCGTAGGGGTTTGCTATCTCTCTTTGGAGAGAAAGCAAAAAGGTCTAAGAGAATTTTCTCTTAGACCTTTTTGTTGGCACACCATAAGGGACTCGCTTCTCTCGAGCCTCCCGCAAAACAGTCCGCTGGACTGTTTTTTCGACTTCGTCGAACACGCAACCTATAGGTTGCTAGCTCCTAATTCGAGTCCCTTTTTTAGTACAATTCAAAAAAGACAAGGAGATAAAAACCCCTTGTCTTTTTTGTTGGCACACCATAAGGGACTCGAACCCCTAACCTTTGCGTCCGTAGCGCAACGCTCTATCCAATTGAGCTAATGGTGCTTACACAAGCAATTTTTACATTGCTTGATTTTTATTTAATTTTGTAATTCTAAACTTTCTTAACGATAGCCACCGATTTACAAGCGAACCAACGGCACACGCAAAGGCTTTTTACAGCCTTTACATTTTATAACAATTCTTTTTAAATGTCAACCGTTTTTTATAATTATTGCAAGATTGCTTTAATTCTTCTTATGCCACTTGCTGAACTTTCTTCTTTCTTAATAATAAAACGGCCTAAATCGCCAGTGTTGTTTGCGTGTGGGCCACCACAAATTTGTTTATCTACGCCATCGATTGTGTAAATCGATACTATTTGTTCGTCTGACTCTGCGTTAAAAACACCGTAAGCGCCTTGTTCAACTGCTTTTGCATAAGGTAATTCACTTCTTACAACGTCGATTTTCTTATCTATTACGTCGTTTACGAAGTTTTCCAACTCTTTAAGTTCTTCGGCAGTCATTTTGTGATCCAAATTAAAGTCGAAACGCAATCTTTCTTCGGTAATGTTAGAACCCTTTTGTTCAACGCCCGTACCGAACATTTTTCTCAATCCCGCAAGCATAATATGTGTTGCAGTATGGTAATTAGTAGTGGTTTCCGTTCTTTCGGTTAAGCCACCCTTTGCCGATTGTGCTTGTGCCTTTGACAATTCTTGGTGAGCCTTAAACGCTTGGTTAAAGCCTTCTACGTCAACCGTTAAGCCCTTTTCGTTTGCAAGTTCAACGGTGAGTTCTAAAGGATAACCGAAAGTATCGTAAAGTCTAAACGCTTGCTTGCCTGAAATTTCCGTTTCTTCCACGTAATTTGCGTCCTTTTCTTTCATAAACGCATTTTTTCTTTGCATACCAACGATAATCTTATCGAATTCTTTCATACCACTAGCAAGGGTTGCTTCAAACTTTTTGATTTCCTTATTTATTTCGTCAAGGATATAACCTTCCTTTTCAACTAATAGTGGATATGCTTCATCGTAAACCTTTTCGATAAAGATTTTAGCAACTTCACACATTTCGGTTGCAGGAATACCCAAATTCTTGCAGTATCTAATAGCACGGCGAAGAAGCCTTCTCAATATATAGCCTGCGCCCGTATTAGATGGAGTAATGCCGTTTATATCGCCTATAAGCATAACTGCAGTTCTAGTATGGTCTGCGATAATTCTCATAGCCTTGGTATCTTGCTCGTCCGTACCGTAAGCTTTGTTAGACGCGCTTTCTAATCTTGCTATTGCATCGGCGAAAAGGTCGGTTTTATAACCGTCGTCTAAACCGTTTAAGAAAAGTAGCAATCTATCTAAACCAAAGCCGGTGTCAACGTTTTTGTTTTCAAGTTCAACGTATTTTCCACCTTCCAACTTTTTATATTGCATATACACGTCGTTACCGATTTCAACGTATCTACCACAGTCGCAGTTTACGTCACACTTGTCACAGCAAGGATTATCGTGGCGTGGGTAGAACCATTCGTTATCAGGGCCACAAGGCGTTCCTACCGTGCCTTCTAGTTCCCACCAGTTATTCGATTTATCGAGATAGAAAATATTTTCTTCCTTTATTCCTAATTCTTTTAGGTAAGACGCCGTTTGTTCGTCACGTGGGGCTGATTCGTTGCCTTCAAACACCGTCGAACAAATCTTATCTTTATCAAACCCGAAAACTTGGGTTAAAAGTTCAAACGACCAAGCAGTTTTTTCCTTTTTGAAGTAGTCGCCCAAACTCCAGTTTCCCATCATTTCAAAGAAGGTGAAGTGCGTTGCATCGCCCACAGAGTCGATGTCCACCGTTCTAACACAACCTTGAACGTTGCAAAGTCTAGTTCCCTTTGGGTGCTTTTTGCCAAGTAGGTATGGCATAAGTGGTTGCATACCTGCAACGTTAAACATAACGCCCGTAGTTCCATCGCCGATAAGCGATACTGCGCCGATATTTACGTGGCCTTTGCCTTCGTAAAATTTGATCCAGTTATTTCTCAATTCTTTTGAAGTTATCATAATATTTTCCCTTCTTTAAGTTATTAAAGTTATTTTTTTGAAATGGTGTAGCCGTCCTTACTATCCTTAATCAAATAGCCGAGTTCAGCGATTTTATCACGAAGTTGGTCAGACTTAGCCCAGTCCTTATTTTTTCTTGCTTCAACCCTTTGTGTGGCTAGTTCTAGCACTTCACTAGGAATATCTTGCTTATCTTCTTTTGCCTTATAATCATTTAAGAAAGCATCGACTTCAGTAGTGAATAGCCCGATAAGTGAATAGTTTTTTATAATTTGAGCAACGTCACTAACTGCGCTAGCATCGTCCTTATTGACCTTTGCCTTAACAGTCTTAAACAAGCCGAATAGATTGCTTATTGCAAGCGCCGTATTAAAGTCGTCGTCCATCGCCTTATCGAACGAAAGGTCGATTTCCTTGTTTTCGCCATTAATATCGCCAAACTTATCCTTAACCGATTTAATAATCGTATAGAAATCGTAAAGGTGCTTTTCAGCATCTGGGAAAAGGTTATCGGTCACGTTGATATCGCCACGGTAATTTGTTTGCAATAGCGCAAATTTAATGGTTTCAGGCGAATATTTGTCGAGCAAATCCTTCAAGAAAAGGCTGTTTCCTAGAGATTTACTCATTTTTTGACCGTTAACTTTAATCAAGCCGTTGTGAATCCAATATTTAGCAAACTGTTTGCCCGTCAAAGCTTCGGTTTGGGCAATTTCGTTTTCGTGGTGTGGGAAAATTAAGTCTCTTCCACCACCGTGAATATCTATTTGGTCACCGAAGGCGCTCTTGTTCATGGTAGAACATTCGATATGCCAACCTGGACGACCTTCGCCCCAAGGCGATGTCCAACTTGGTTCGCCTTCTTTAGCCGATTTCCAAAGCGCAAAGTCGAGTGGGTTTTTCTTCATTTCGTCGTTATCTACCCTAACGCCGTTCAAAGCGTCTTCTAGGTTTCTATGCGAAAGCTTGCCGTATTCAGGGAAACTTTCAACCGAGAAATACACATCCCCTTTATCGGTTGGGTAAGCGTGCCCCTTTTCGATAAGTTTACTAACGAACTCTATAATTTGGTCAATACTAGTGGTCGCTTTAAGCCATAAATTTGGGTCGTCAACCTTTAATCTAGACATTTGCTCGTCGATATTTTTAATCATTTGTTCGGCGTAAACGTCGGCAGGAATACCCGTTTCGTTAGACTTGGCGATAATTTTATCGTCAACGTCGGTATAGTTTCTAGCATAGGTCACGTCGTAACCCTTTTTCTCTAAATATTTTCTAATGATATCGTAAATCAACGCTTGGTAAGCGTGGCCTATATGCGCCTCGCCCGAAACGGTAATTCCGCAAGCGTACATCTTTACTTTGTTGCCGTCTAACGGCACGAAATCTTGTTTTTTACCAGTTAATGTGTTATAAATTTTCATGGTTATTTTCCTTATTTTCAAGTTGTTCAACTTTCTTTTCTAAATTAAACATCATTTCTCTCAAATGACAAATTTCATCGTGCAACGGATCTCGTTGTTCTTGCTTTAAGTCGCTTATTTTTTCGCCGTTAATTCTAACGACTATTCCTGGAACGCCAACTACGGTTGCGTACGGTGGCACTTCTTTTAACACCACTGCGCCTGCGCCTATCTTAGCGTATTCGCCGACGGTAAAACCACCTAAAACCCTTGCGCCTGCGCTTATCATAGCCCCACGCTTAATGGTTGGGTGACGCTTGCCCTTTTCCTTACCCGTACCACCTAAAGTCACGCCTTGGTAAATTACAACCCCTTCTTCTATCTCGGCAGTTTCGCCTATGACTACGCCTGTGCCGTGGTCGATAAACACACCACCTGCAATCTTTGCGGCAGGGTGAATTTCTATGCCCGTCAACCATTTTGCGAACTGGCTAGTCATTCTTGCGAGAAGTTTTAACTTTATTCTATACAAAAAGTTTGCCCATCTATGCCACGAAAGAGCGTGAACGCCCGAATAAGTCAATAAAATTTCAAACTTGCTACGCGCAGCAGGGTCGTTTTGTTTTGCCGCATTTATATCGGCACGCAATCTTTTGAAAAACATTTTTTCCTTTATCCTATATATATTATATTCGCATCTAAGGCGACCGAACAAAAAATAACTAATTAGATTTATCGGTTTTAGGAGAAAAATAGTTATTTATTGTATATGAGCCTTTTTTAATAAACTTTTATGCCCTTTTCGGTAATAAAATCGATTATATCTTGTGGGAAAGTGTCGTCAACGACCATGCAATCTATATCTTCAAGCTTAGCGAAGGTGTAAGGCGTTTTCTTGTTTACTTTAGAACTATCTAAAAGCATGATTACGTTATCAGCCTTTTCGATAACTCGCTTTTTAACGTCGCCTTCGGCTTGATTTCCACAAGTAAAGCCACCGATATCTTTGATAAAGCCGGTTGCAGTCATAACAGCCGTTTGAATATTGACCTTATCGATAAAATCTAAACAGGTATTGCCGACCGTGATAAAATTATTTCTCTTTAAGTCCCCACCCAAAAGCGAAACGGTAGGTTTTTCCTTTCTTAAAATGGTTTCGGCAATAACCATAGCGTTAGTTAAAATGTAATAATTATCGTCTGGTAAGGCACGCGCGAAATAGGTGGTCGTCGAGCCACCGTCTATAAATATACAGCTGTTGCGTTCGATAATCTTAATAGCCTTTTCGGCAATCTCTACCTTTTCGGTAGGGTTGGCGTTGATTCGTTCGGAAATTTCGGCTTCCTTTGCACGAAGCACGCTGTCGACCGAAACTGCGCCACCTGGAATTTTTAATACGTGATTTTCTTGTTCAAGTCTTGAAAGATCTCTCCTTAAGGTCATGCTGGAAACGTTCGGGAAAGCGCACTCTAACTCGTGCAAGGTCACTTTACCGTTTTTGTCAATAAATTCTTTTAAGTTAAAAAGTCTATCTTTCATTGTTGCTCCTTATATCTTGTATATTCTACAACAATTAGATATTTTTTGCAAGAATAAAAGATAAAAAATAACAATTTTTTTAAATATCTATTATAAATAAACTATTTTTTTAGAAATTTATGTAAATGTTTAACAAAATCATTGATTTTATGCAAAAATAAGTCTATAATAGGTATAGTAAATTTTAATTTGCTTTTCAATACATAAAATTTTGGAGATATACATGTTAGACTTAAAGAGAATTCAAGACAACAAAGAAAAGATTGCAGAACTTTTAGCTAGAAAGGGCTTTACAGCCGACTTTGACACTTTGCTCTCTATCGACAAAGAACGTAGAGCCGTTATCGGCGAAGTTGAAGCTTACAAAGCGCAAAAAAACAAAGTTTCGGCGCAAATCCCTGCTCTTAAAAAGGCAGGCAAGCCGGTTGACGATATCTTTGCCGAAATGCGTACTTTAGGCGATAAGATCGCTGAATGCGACGCTAAAGCAAAACAATTAGAAGAACAAGTTTTCGATATGCTTTCTCGTATGCCGAATATTCCTGACGAAGATTTACTAGGTGGCGAAAAGGAAAACAACAAGGTAATTAAAGTTGTTGGCGAAAAACCTGAATTTTCTTTCCCTATGCAAAACCACGTTGACCTTTGCACAAAACTCGGCATCATCGACTACGACCGTGGCACTAAACTTTCTGGTAACGGCTACTGGTTATACCGTGGGGACGGCGCAAGATTAGAATGGGCTCTTTTGAACTTCTTTATTAGCGAACACTTAAAGGACGGATACGAATTTATTCTTCCACCACATCAATTAGGTTATAACTGTGGTTTTGGCGCAGGTCAATTCCCTAAGTTTGCCGACGAAGTTTATTGGCTCGACTGCGATGAAGATAGAAAGAAAAATCGCTTTATGTTACCTACTGCCGAAACGGCGCTAGTTAACCTTTACGCAGGCGAAATTTTAGATGAAGATAAACTTCCTATGAAATTCTTTGCTTATACACCTTGTTATAGAAAAGAGGCAGGTTCTTACCGTGCTGAAGAAAGGGGTATGATTCGTGGCCATCAATTCAATAAGGTAGAAATGGTTCAATACGCTCACCCAGAACATTCTATGGAAGCGTTCAACGAGTTGGTTGACAAGGCTGCAAGTTTAATCGAAAAGTTGGGTCTTCACTTTAGAGTTAGTAAACTTGCCGCAGGCGACTGCTCTGCATCTATGGCAAGAACTTACGATATCGAAGTTTGGATTCCAAGTATGGGAATATACAAGGAAGTTTCTTCAGTTTCTAACGCCAACGATTACCAAGCAAGAAGAAACAACACCAAATACCGTGACAGCAAGACTGGAAAACCTGCTTTCTTACACACGCTTAACGGCTCTGGTCTAGCAACGAGTAGAGTATTCCCTGCTCTTATCGAACAATACCAAAATGCCGACGGTTCTATCACAGTTCCTGAAGTTTTAAGACCGTTCATGGGTGGTCAAGAAGTCATCAAAGCAAAATAGTTTCAAATTAATACCTAAAATATGGCACACTGTGTTTTACAAAATACAGCGTGCTTTTTTATTAAGAAATAAAAATTATTTTAGCCATATTTAGTTATCCAATCTGCTCATGTTTTTTAATTCCCTATTGACAAAACAGGTCTATTATGCTACAATGAAGAAAAGTGTAGCATAATTTGAATAAAATCAAGGAGAATGATATGAAAAATTTAGTAATAAAAAGAATAATCACGTTGTTTTTGACAGTTATTTTCATCGTTCCATTTACTGCATGTTCTGTCCCCGACATGAGCAACTCACTTTGGGCACCTAGTAATGGAGAGTTTTATACTCAAATTGGCGAAAATGATTTCGTTAAAACTGCTCAAAGCCCCAACAGTTATTTTTCCATAGACGCAAATACGGCTTCTTATCCTAACTTGCGTAGTTTAATCAACAATGACTACGATATACCTAAAGACGCCGTTAGGGTTGAAGAAATGCTAAATTATTTTAATTACGACTATCAAACACCGTCTAACCAATCGGTACTTTCTCTTACGTCATCAATGTTTGATACGCCTTATAATTCTCAAACAAAGCTTTTAACGATTGGACTTGCCTCGCAAGAAGTGGAATTTTCTAAAATTAAAAACAATTTAGTTTTCTTAATTGACGTTAGTGGATCTATGTATTCAAACGATAAACTTCCCCTTGTTCAACAATCGTTTATGATGCTTGCAGAAAATCTTAACCCAGAAGATAGAGTCTCTATCGTGACCTACGCTGGCTATGACGAAGTGGTTCTTTCGGGTGCATACGGATATGAAAAAAGAAAAATTTTAGCGGCTATCGAAGATCTTTCAGCGGGTGGTTCTACTGCAGGAAGTAAAGGGATACACACAGCCTACGAACTAGCCGAAAAATATTTTATTGAAGGCGGAAATAATCGTGTTATTCTCGCAACTGACGGTGATTTTAACGTGGGAACGGTTACTACCTTTGGGCTTGAAAATCTTATATCTAAAAAACGAGAATCAGGCGTTTATTTTTCAGTTTTTGGATTTGGTCGTGGCAACATAAAATCGGACAAAATGGAAACCCTAGCACTTAAAGGCAACGGAATTTACAGTTATATCGACTCTAAAACCGAAGCAAGACGAGCGCTCGTTGAACAAATAGGTGGTAGTATGATTACGGTAGCAAAGGACGTTAAGGCTGGCATAACTTTCAATCCTGATTACGTTGATTCTTATAGACTAATCGGCTATGAAAACAAATTACTTACCGAAGATGAGTTTAACGATTCTAATACGGATGCAGGGGAACTTGGCAGTGGACATACCGTTACCGTTGCTTACGAGTTAATATTAACCGAAAAAGAGTTTGTCGAAGAAGAAAATATTGCACAAGTTTGCATAAAATACAAGCCTACTGAAAACGTCGGTGGCGACGCCACGACGGAACAAGAACTTATATTACACGTTAAACCGGAAGTTTATCATCAAGAAATGACAGATACCGATGCATTCGTAAGCGCAGTAATTGAGTTTGCGTTGATTTTGCGAGATTCTGAATATAAAGCAGATAGCACGCTTAACGCTATCGTTGATAGGCTTTCTAAACTCAACCTTTCTAATGACCAATTCAAAGAAGAATTTAAAAATATGGTCAATATTTATCGTGAAAAAATTGAAAACGTTTACGAATAAGCCATTAAATATCAAAACTTTTAAAGTATTTATAGAAAAAAGACTAACGAAAAATTTTCGTTGGTCTTTTTCTTTTAATGTGTCTAGTATTATTCAGTTTTCAATTTGCCGTCCATAAATAGACAAGCGTCTTCTAGGGCTATTCTTTGTTGTTCTCTAATGAACTCATAGAAAAAGCCGTGTTCCATTTGTGGATAAACCTTCCATTGAGAATCTATACCCATTTGCCTATGCTTATCTACCACCATTTTGGTGTGTTCGCCTGGAAATAAATCTTCTATTTCGGCTTCCATAAAAAAAGTTCTAGGGTTAGTTTTATTTATATGATTTTTAAGTGATAATTTTTCGTAAACTTGCTTATTGGTTTGATAATCAACGCCTGCAATACTTTGCATATCTTTCCAGATTATCTCGTTGATATCTTCACGATAACAAAAATCGATAGGCGTACTTTGAAGTAGAGCGCACTCAGGTTTTACCCACTCGTTTACTAGATTGTTTTGTTCGCCGAGTTGGTTAGGCTCGGTATAGGCTAAAAGCGATGCTAAATGTGCGCCTGCCGACTCGCCGTAAACTGCAATCTTTAACGGACGGTTGTTCTTCTTTAAGAAAAACACGAAAAGGTCGTAAGCCTCTCTAATATCGGTAAGTTGTTCAAAAGCGTCTTTAGCGTATAGTCTATAATCGGTAGATGCAACGATATATCCTTTTTCTCTAAACGCCCAAACGATTTTATGTAATCCACCCCTAGACCCTGCTCGCCAACCACCACCGTGAACGATAAAAAGGGCTGTGTCTTTAGTAATTTCAGTTGGCTCGAAAATATCTATGGCACGACCTATCACTATGGGATTATCTAGATAAAAACTCTTATACTCAAACATAATTACCTAAAAAACTCTAAATTCTACTTGCTATTGCAGTCAAGAAATCTTTAGACGATAACTTTTTAGGGGTTACGCCGTCCTTTTTAAACAAGCCGACTAAATCGCCCGTCATTTCGCCACTTTCGATAGTGTCGATAGTTGCCTTTTCAAGTCTATCGGCAAAGTTCATTAGATCTGGAAGATTATCTAATTCCCCACGCTTTCTCAAAGCGCCCGACCAAGCGAAAATTGTTGCAACGGGGTTGGTTGAAGTTTGTTCGCCCTTGATATATTTATAGTAATGGCGAGTAACCGTACCGTGAGCTGCTTCGTATTCGTAAATTCCGTCAGGCGAAACTAAAACGCTAGTCATCATAGCCAAACTGCCGTAAGCAGTTGCAACCATATCGCTCATAACGTCACCGTCGTAATTCTTACAAGCCCAAACGATACCACCTTCGCTACGAACTATTCTTGCAACCACGTCGTCGATAAGGGTGTACATATACTCTATGCCAGCCTTTTCAAACTTATCTTTATATTCTTCCAAGTAAACTTGTTCAAAAATTGCCTTAAAGTTTCCGTCGTAAACCTTGCTAATGGTGTCTTTTGTCGAGAACCATAATGGTAATTTCATATCGAGCGCATAATTAAAGCAAGCCCTAGCAAAACTCTTAATCGACTTGTCGGTGTTGTGCATAGCCATAACCACGCCGTCGCCGTCAAATTCGTGAATAGTTTTGGTTTGAATATTTCCGTCCTTATCGGTGAACACAAGTTCAGCCTTGCCTACGCCTGCGCTACCGTCAACAGCCTTATAGATGTCGCCGTATGCGTGACGAGCAATTACGATAGGCTTTTTCCAAGTTGGAATATAAGGGGTTATGCCGTCAACTAGAATAGGCGCTCTAAACACCGTTCCGTCAAGCATTGCCCTAATCGTTCCGTTAGGACTTTTGTACATTTTCTTTAAGTTGTATTCTTCAACCCTTTGAGCGTTAGGCGTAATGGTTGCGCACTTAACTGCAACGCCGTATTTCTTAGTTGCGATTGCGCTGTCCTTTGTCACTTTATCGTCGGTCTTATCCCTTTCAGGAAGACCTAAATCGTAATATTCGGTTTTCAAGTCTACGAAAGGACAAATTAGAATATCTTTTATCCATTGCCACAAAACTCTAGTCATTTCATCGCCGTCCATTTCAACGAGCGGGGTAATCATTTTAATTTTTTCCATAAAAACTCTCCTTTGTTTTTCTAAAGTATTTTATCATACTGACAAATATTTTACAAGCGTTTTGACCCCTTTGCGCCAAAACCCATAAGTATTCCCGAATTGTATTCTCTTATAAACGAACAATTTTGCAAATATTCTTTTTCTCCCTGCAAAATAAGGGCTGTAAGCATTTTAGAAAAACTCATTAAGGTATCCCCGAACAAATAGTAGGATAACGAACCAGGTACTGAGTTTATTTCGTTAAGATAGACCTTACCGTCACACAAAAAATAGTCTATCCTAATAACGCCGTTAAAGTTTAAGTTTTGATAAACCTTTTTGGTAATGCCCTTAATTTTATCCGAATATTCCCTATCGATATCGGCGGGAAAAACCCTTTTTCCACTCTTATATTTATCGTTAAAGGTCAAAAACTCCCCTTTCATAACAGGTTTTTCGCACTCGGAAACTATTAAGTTTTGACCGTCACGGTAAACTGCGCAGTTAATCTCTGTTAGGTTTTCTAAGCACTTTTCGACTAATGCGCTCTCGCCGTATCTTAAAGCGTAGTTTACTGCGTCTATCAACTCGTTTTTATCGTCAGCCCTACGAACGCCTATACTTGAGCCTAGTAGATTGGGTTTTACTATCATAGGAAAGCCTATTTTTTGTATAACTTGGTCGATATCTTTAAAATCTTTTATCAAGACACCTTTAACCGTTGGGATATTAAGCCCCTTCATCACAATTTTGGTAAAATTTTTATCCATGCTAATGCTTGACGCTAACATATCGGGCGAACAATATGCTATTCCCGACATTTTTAACACGCCCACTAAACTCCCGTCTTCTCCATTTTCGCCGTGCATACAGTTTATCGCCATAAATATCTTTTCTATCGGCAACAGTTTCTTGCCTTTTATTTGATAGAGAGTATTGTCCCCGTTTATGACGGTCACTCTCTTTAATTTGCTAAAATCTAATTTTTTATAGTTATCTAGGTCTAGTAAGCTGTCGCCCGTATACCATACCCCGTCCTTATCGACCAGTATCGGTATTGAATTAAACTTATCCTTTTCTATGGAGTTTACAGTCATAACTCCCGTAATCAAAGAAATATCGTGTTCAACCGACCGTCCACCAAAAAACACTGCTACGCTTTTCATTAAAAAACACCTCCGCTTAAAATTACCAGCTTTGGTGTTTTTGATACTTTTTCTTTAGTGTTTGATATTCATTGTTGTTTATAAGGCGACAGAACAAAAAATAACTGATTAGATTTATCGGTTTTACGAGAAAAATACAAGAAGAACGAGTTTAAAATATCTCTCACAAAAAATGTTTTACTTTGTAAAAGATTTTTTGTGATAAGGAGCAACCGAACGAGTGGCTTATAGGGTAAATTTTAATTTGCCCTTTTGCTCTCTTTCGCGTTGCGACGCGGGCGAATACTTGTAAAGTATTTAACCGAGCAATAACACGCAGTAATTCACAGGATTTTTCCGTAAAAAATTGGTTATTTTTTGTGGCGTAGCCTTAATTAGTTATAGTTGTCAGGCAAGTCGTTTTCAAAGAGTACGATATCGCCTTCTTGTAATATTTCGTTAAGCATAGCGTTACCTTTGTTTAGGCTTTTAGCAAACTTAACGTTGTTTCTATCCATACCACCGTCCAAAAGGCCTTTAATTAACATTTCGGCGTTATGCCTACCTATAACGAACACTAAGTCAGCGTGGGTTGCTAATTTCTTACCGAACTTATAGTTGACTAGGTTTTCAACCTTGCCAAGTTCAATTAGTCCAGGCGTTAAAACGATTTTTCTACCCTTAAAGTTGTCTAGAACGCTTATCGCTGCGTCAATACCTGCTTCGTTAGAGTTATAGCTATCGTCGATTATTATTATATTCTTATTGTTAGGTAAAAGTTCGAGTCTATGTCCGATAGACTGAAGTCTACCTATTCCAACGGCTATTTCTTTTGGCGTTAAGCCTAGTTTATAAGCCATAGCGCTGGCTAAACAAATATTGCTTACACTGTGAGAGCCTAGTAAAACGGTCGAACATTTCATAGGCTCGTTATCGCCTATTATAAGATTAAAGGTCGTACCCCTAGCGTCCATAACGATATCGGTCGCCTTAACTAAATTGTTATCGTCCGACTGACCTGCTAAATACTTTTCGCCCTTGTATTTATCGAATAAAAGTTTAGAATTATCGTTATCCGAAGAAAATATTGCAACGCCACCTTCTTCCAAATTTTCAAACAGTTCAAACTTGGTATCCATAGTAGTTTCTATCTTGCCGAAGGTTTGCAAATGCTGATTATTTACCCCTGTCAAAATGCCGTATTTAGGTCTAACGATTTTTGCTAATTCCTTAATGTCGCCCTTTTGCCTTGCGCCCATTTCGGCAATAAACACGTCGTGAGTGCTATCTAGATTTTGCACGGTCTTAGATATGCCTAGTGGCGTGTTAAAGGAACTTGGGGTTGCCAGAACTCTATACTTTTGACTAAGTATTGTCTTTAATATTTCCTTTACGCTAGTTTTTGCAAAACTTCCCGTTATGCCTATTTTTATTACCGACGATTTGTTTAACTTTTCTATGGCTTGCCTTATGTATTCTTTTCTGATAGACGACTCCAACGGCTCGTTAATACAATAGGCTAAAAACAAGATAAACGGTATTAAAATAGGTAAAACGCAAAGAAATGCAAATCTTAAAATCGCAAACACTTCGCTTTGAATAATATATGCTAAATAGGTAAATAAAATTATCAAACCAAAGTTTATTGCTATTAGTAAAATTATATAGGTTATGGAAAGCCTTATAATTCTCGCCGTCTTTCGTAGTGGTACTTTTGCATTTATACTGCTCTCCGACTTAATGTATAACATAGAAAACATGATATATGACGCAAATCCCAAATATGACCCAACGTTTTGCCCTAACATTTGAATAAAGGTCATGTTTAGCACGCAAAAAAAGAGTAGCGCTAGCATACATAAAAGCATTAACCTTGACATATACGGATTGGTCTTGCTGTTTATCCACTCGAAATAGCGCTTTGGTCTATAAGAGCATTGTTGCAATACCAAAATAAACTTCATCGACGCAAAAAAGAGAAATAAAGCGTTAGTGATGCTAATTAAAGCGAATAATAAAATTTGGTCGCCTTCTAATAGTTGGCTAAAATCTTGTACTCCGATAGGAAACATATTGTTAAGAGAGTAAAAACTCCTTTACCTCCATGCTGAATTTGATGGGCTTATCTAAAAAGCAAAAATGCCCTACGCCATCGTATATTGATAACTTGCTATTCTTGATGCCTAAATTTAGTCTTTTGGCTAGATATATAGGCACTTCTTTATCGCCTTTTCCGTGTATGATAAGCGTTTTATTTTCTATCTCAGCTAAATAGCAGTCCAAATGTTCGTTTACTATTAACTTAAAACTCTCTCTCATAACGGGCGACAGTGCCAAATAATCCTTTGAATAGCACATTTTAAGGCGTTCCTTATTGAAAAATGGTTTAAGCACCCTAAAAGCCGTTTTCTTTACGGCTTTTTTTAGCGTGGTTTTTGCTTTAAGCCCTGCGCACCCCGTCAAAACGAGTTTATTAAACTGTAATTTCTTAGTCGCCACGCCCTTTAACACTATTCGTCCACCGAACGAGTGGGCAACTACGTCGGGATTAACTATCCCGTTTTTGTCCATATATTCTCTAACTTCTAAAATATATTCGTCGAGAGAATAAGGGTATTCCATATCAGTATTTTGCCCAAAACCTTTTAAGTCGGGCGCAAACACTTCAAAATCTCTACCTAAATAGTCTAGTTGATGATAAAAACTTTTACCAAAAGATTGATATCCGTGCAAAAATAGAATTTGCTTACTCTTTTGTGAAAAACCTTTTTGTAGTTTTTCTATTTTTATATCTCCTTTGCCATAACTACGGCGTCTTCATTGTCGCTATAATACTTTTTGCGTATAGAAATCTCACTATATCCGTTTTGGCTATATAAATTTCTTGCAGGCGTATTAGACACTCTAACTTCCAAAAATATCTTTTCTATGCCCAATGTTTTTAAGTGGTTTTCAGAAAATTCAAGTAGTTCTTTTGCATACCCCTTATTCCTAAACGCCTTATCCACCACTATACCTTCGATATCGGCGTCAAACTGCGTGGTAGAAATGGTAATAACTGCCACTAGCCTTTGCTCTATCTTTTTTGCAATCGCCAAAAATCTACCATTAAGAAAGGCGCTCTCTAGCATGTTTTTATTCCAGCCGTCCGAAAAGTTGCCGTCGTATAGGTCTAAAATTTGGCTGATATCATTTTTTGACAAAAACTCTATCATTATCTACCTTCTTCAGCCTGACTTTTTCTAACGTATAACGGATTAAGGCTTTCTATATCGGTAGTTACTTTGTCTAAATTTTCCTTTATTGCAATTTCCAAGCCTTTCAAAATATCCACCTTTTTAACGCTTAAGCCTTGAATATCGTCAAGACTTACCACGGTATAACCTGTCGCTAACTCTAAAAGTTGGTCCTTTAATATATAGTTTGGCGAATAGATAACCTTGCCGTTTTCATAACCACAAACGTAAAAGCCGTTATGCTTAGCGTCGATAACAGCCAAAACTTTACCACTATTTATATTGTATGCTAAAGTATCAAAAGAAGTTATAGATAAGCACGGTTTATTAAATGCAAAACACAAGGCTTTGACGGTAGATACCCCTATCCTTATGCCCGTAAACGAGCCAGCACCCACCACTGCCGAAAAAAAGTCGGCTTTTTTTAGGTCGAAATCGTGCTCTAAACAAAGGCGTTCTAGTTTTGGCATAAGGTTTACAGAATGGTTTACTCCACACTCACTGTCAAAATACCAGTGCGAAACGCCGTCCTTACAAATTAGTATGGTTAAGTTTTTACCACTCGTATCAATGGCTAGATAATTCATAAAATAATCCTTCTCGAATTTTCATCAATTTTTTGTATGTTTACTATTTTTACCTTATCGGGCAAAACGTCGCTAATATTTTCAGCCCACTCGATAATGCAAATATTATCGCCGTTAAAATAGTCTGTAAGCCCAAGCATCACGGCATCTTCGCCACAAGACAGTCTATAACAGTCGTAATGGTACAAAAAATTGCCGTATACGTTAAGATATGCGTAAGTCGGGCTTGTGACACCGTCCAAATTAAAATACTTGGCTAAACCTTTAGTAAAAGCAGTCTTTCCTGCCCCTAAATCACCGTTTAATATCACAACGTCCCCTTTAGTTAAGGTTTTAGCATATTCGAAAGCAATTTCTTGCGTTTGTTTCTCGCTCTTTGAAATATATTCCATAACTTAAATTCTCTTTATAAACCCCGATAATCGTTTGTATAATATTATGGTTATAAGGCTAACGGCAACCGACTTTATTAGATTAAACAGCAATATAAAATACCAAACCGAATTAAAAACATCTTGAGCCTTATCGCCCATATATAGTGGAAAATTGACGAACCTATTTGCTAAAAGTGACAAAATCACTTGAACTACACACCCTAAAAGTAAGGTTAAAACTACCGTCTTAATGCCTTTTCTATACATATACACAAGCGTAGGTATCAAAATGTAGCCCGAAATAACTATAAAGTTAGCGATTTCGCCAACGCCACCCGTTGAGCTTTTAGTGATAAAGCACACGAATTCCTTAACGGCACAAACGCCAAGTCCAAAAGGTAGCCCAAACATAAACCCTGCAAGTAGTATAAAAACTGCCGAAAAATCGAGTTTTAGAAAGGGCGTTGCAGGAAAAATAGGGAATTCAAACATCGAAACGACGTAGGCTAACGCAGCAAACACTGCCGTACCCACTATCCTTTTGGTGTATGACATATTGTTCTTAATCGGCTTTTTTTGGCAATTTGTTAATTCTTGGCTTTGTAAATGGTTATTTTTATCTTTCATAAAACATACGCCCCTTTTTTCTTCGGGGCGTGCTTTACACAAGTTAAGACTAAAGCGCATAACTTTAGCCAAAAAACTCTATTTCCATCCGGACTATACCGTCGGTCAAGGAATTTCACCTTGTCGGCGCTTAAAAAAGCGTTAGCAGACTTTACTGCCGGTGGAGAATTTCACTCCGCCCCAAAGAATTTTTTATTTAATTTTATTTGATTATAATACTATTTTTATTATTTGTAAAGCCTTTTTTGGTACATTTTAAGCACGGCCTTTTTTAATAAACAAATGGCTTGTGATAAAATATCTTATTTTACAACAAATACTTTCAGTTTTTAATATTTTTCTTATGCTAGACTTTTGGTAGGTGAAATTATGCAAAATCTTTTAGTATCTTTTTTCAATGGTTTTTTATCGACCATATTTCTCTTTATATTAAGTGGTGTAATAGTAATCGGCGCAAAAGCCATACAAATTTACCTAAAAGAGTTATTTCCAAAACCTGAATTGCCCCAACAGCCTATCGAACAGCCACCGACTCCCCCAAAAGAACAGCCTAAAAAACGAAGTCCTAGAAAAAAACCTTCAAAGTCTAGCGCTGTAATTAAAAGCATTGAAATAGACCCTAAACAAGTGGATAGGATTTACGTCAAAAAAGGTTAAGACCTTTTTATAAATTTATAGTATTATTAACTAACCGAAAGTTTTAATTAAAACTTAATGGTGTTAGAATCGTCGCCCCAAAGACTTTCTAGGTGATAAAAAAGTCTAGTTTCGTCGTTAAAGATATGAACCAAAACGTCGCCGTAATCTAAAACTGCCCATCTACCTTCTCTAACCCCTTCACGTCTAATAGGAGCAATGCCAATTTTATCCATTTCGTCCTCAACGTGGTCAATAAGCGCCCTTGTATGCGTCATCGATCTTCCACCTGCAACTACGTAATAGTCGGCAACTTCGGTCTTGCCCTTAACGTCTATCATAACGATATCTTCAGCCTTATGGTCTTGAAGTGTTTGGCATACTTTTTTTGCAAATTCTTGTGATTCCATTATTTATACTTCCTTTATTTATATTGCTTTTATTGATATTTTTTAAGTTTACGCTTTTTTCTATTTCACGTAGTAGTCAAAAGCGTTTTTTGTTTCTATATATATTTCTTGACCTTTATTTAGCAAGTGGATATATTCTTCCTTTAAGCACTCTACAAAACAAGTATCAAGATCGGAATTTTCGTAAATTTCCCTTAATTTTTCCACACCCTCGTAATTTCTACCTTCTTCTAGCATATCGGCAACGAACACTAATTTACCAAGCTTAGTCATATTCGCCTTGCCTGACGTATGATAGCGAATAGCGTCCACAATTTCTTGGTCTTGAACTTTTAAGTATCGCTCGGCGATAAATGCGCCCAAAAAGGCGTGAACTACGGGGTTTGGTGCGCCCTGTGGTAGATTAAAGCCATCGAACGATTTATAATCTAAATACTTCGCTACGTCGTGCAAGGTACACGCAAGTTTAACTTTTTCTACATCAAGCCCTTCTTCCTTTGCCTTTTTTAAGGCGCAAATCACGACGTCAGCCGTGTGCTTTAACCGTTTAGGTGGAAGATTGTTTTTAACGAAAATTTCGTAAACGTCGCTAGAGTAAATTTGATTTTCTTTTATATATTCAGCAACCTTTTTGTTTGTCAAGTTATCAATCTCTAAACCGAGTTTAGCGTAAGTTCTAATCTTTGTTGACGATGCGTCCTTTCCAACGTAGTTAAGTTTTATAAAGTCTTTATTAAAGGTCCTTTTTAAGTACTCTCTTTCCTTTTCAAAGTCAGCGTGAAAATTTTCACGGGTAAAGACTGCTAAAGTGCATTTATCGAGTATTCTTTCGGGATATTTCCAAGTCTTAAAATTAACTAACATATCCCCACCCATAATGAAATAAAGTTGTTGGTCTTCTCTATAAAAATGTTCTACCGTTTGATAGGTATAACTTTTGCCTTGCTTTTGAATTTCAAAATCGCAAACTTCAACCTTGTCTACCCCTTCAAATGCAAGAGAGAGCATATTAAGTCTATCCTCAGCACTCGCTGGACTTTGAGTTTTATGTGGGGAAATAAAGGTGGGCATAACCAAGAGTTTATCTAAATTCAACTCTTTAACTGCGCTTAAAACTAGGGCAATATGCTCGTTATGAACGGGATTAAAAGTCCCACCTAAAATACCAACTTTTTTCATACTTATATTATTGCATATTTTGTAAATAAAATCAATGTTTTTGCTAAATTTTATTTTGGTTTTTAATGAACGGGTATATTATTTATTTTTTTGGCAATAATCAAATAAAAACTACGGCTTTTTTATATTTTTACAAAACGGCCGTAAAAGGAGTTTTTATGTTGACCTTACCACTTGCAATAATCGACAGTATGTTTTCGGCATTTCTAAGTTTTATCGCTTGTTTTCTTATCCTTAATTTTTATATCGATAAGCCTTATTCTATAATTTTTTCTATTATTATTTCTATCCCTATACTAATTATAGCCTATCAAAAAATCACAAAAAATCGAAGAGCGAGTTTACTTAATAAGCAAACTCAAAAAAATATCGAAAACACGGCATGTTCCCTTTGTTTTTTAGACAAAAATCAACTTGTTTCGTTGTTTGAAAAGGCTCTTACGAGCCAGGGCTACGACTTAGAAGTTAAAAATAACGGAATATATTTGCAAAATCAAAAAGCCGTTATCTTCCCTATCTTTTCATTTGACGGAATAACTAAAACCGACGTAGTTAGAGTTTTTAACTGCATTAAAAAAGGCGAAACTGCCTATATTTTAGGCAAGGAAATTTCTAGCGAAGTTGCCCAATTTATTCAAAGATTTGACAATAGAGTAGTATTTATCGGTCAAGAAAAGGTTTATACCTTTTTGAAAAAATGCGACTCTCTTCCAAAAGAAAAATTGCCCATTAAAACCAAAAAATTCGATATTAAAGAGTTTATCTTACCCTTTATCACTCGCTCAAATTCAAAAAAGTTTTTGCTTTTTGGCATGCTATTTATTATAATGAGTTATTTTGCGCCTATAAAACTTTATTACGTTATAATCGGTTGTGCGTTTATTTTATTATCTCTTATTTTACGCCTATTCGTTCCAAACAAAACCGATAAGTAAGAAGACAAAAACTTACGCCCTAGCGAAAATTTCGCTAGGGCGTTTATATTGCAACACATTATTTAATATAGTATTCCCCGCCGTAGAGAGTTGACTTATAAGTGCCGTCAGAAAGTTTTTCTGCACCTTCAATTAAGTCGAACGGTAAAATCACTTGAGCAGTTATGCCGTGTGGGACTTTAATTTTGATTGAAAAGCCGTTTTTAGTTTGATAACTAACGCTAATCTTACCGAACTTTGTTTGCTTACTTACGCTTGCGCTTTCAATTATTCCTATAAACCTTGGACGGATAGTAATTTCATCGGCGTACAACTTACTCAAGTCTAGCCCTGCGATAGATTTATTCATCCACTTAACCACACTACCGAACATAGGGTGACAGTGCGAAACGTCCCCACCACCATCTAAAACAGTGCCGTCTTCGTTTTGAACGTTGCTTGGCCACGTCTTGTTCCAGTGTTCGCAAAGGGTAGTTTCGCCGTCGAGCATATAATAGAAAGACGGTCTGCTTTGTACAGTAAACAAGTCGAAAGCAAGTTGTTCTTGTCCGTTTTCGGTTAAGTAATCGAGAAGTAGTGGAGTCATAACTATTCCCGTATCAAAATGTCCCTTTTCCTTATAGTTTTTAACTAAATCTGCAATCGCCTTATCTTTATCGCCTGCGAAAATATCGTAAACTATTGGAAAAATGTTGGCGCATTGAACTCCACCACAGTAAGAGTTAGTTTTACTATCGAAGAAAGTGTTATTTATTGCGTCCTTAATTTTTAGCAGTTCACCTTTATAATATGCCTTTTTATCGGTTTCGCCTAAAATCTCGCACATTTTGACTACGTTTTTAACCGATTCATAGTATGCGAAAGTGTTTACGTAATGAACGTCTAACATAGTTTGGGTTGGATTTAACCACTCGCCTATATACCATCTAATGAACGATTTTCTTAAGATATACTCGCCCTTATGCACGCTTTGACAAAAGTCTAAAAATTTCAAGCACGGCTCGAACGCCTTTTTTATAACCGACTTATCGCCCGTGAAGTTATAAAGTTTAATAGGTAGCGTAGTTATGACGTTTGACCACCAATATCCGCCTGCACCACCGATATTTGGGGCAGTGTAAGGCACCCAACCGTTGTTGCCTTGTGCGTTAATGACGTCGTCAAGCCATTTTCTATAATAGTTTTCACTATCGAAATTATATAGGCATGGGTCAATGACCAAGTTGCCGTCCCCCGTGTATGGCAATTTTTCTCTATGTGGACAGTCGCTTATTATTCCACTATGCAAATTGTCACGTTGGGTTAAAATATAGGCTTGATAGAATTTGTTTATAAACTCGTTCGAGCAGTTAAAGTCGCCGTCTTTTTCGATATCCATACTGATAAATAGCGAACTTAACTCTATAATCTCGTATTTTTTATCGCACGATATGGTCATATAGCGATAACAGTTGAAGTGGAAGAGTGGGCTTATTGTATCTTCGCCCCCACTTAAAATATACTCGTCACGTTGGGTTAAAGTATCGACGATGATGCCTTCGCCAGTCGTCCAGTCGTATAGTGGACAGTCGCTAGTATGCGAATTTAAGCCGTCCTTATTTTTGTTTTCGTAATAACAAATGGTAAGCTTTGCTCCTTTTTCGCCCTTGATTTTTATTAACGCACTACCCGAGTGGTTTTTGCCAAAATCGTATTCAACGTAATCTTTATATTCGGTAGTTGCGATAGGCGATAACTTTTGCAAGATAGCGTCGTGAGCGCATTGTGGCTCGGTTAGTTTTCCCGATGGAGCAGTACATTGTCTTGCAGAAATAAAGTCTTGGTCTTTTTGATTAAAGTCTAAATGGTCGCACTTAAATAATTGAGAACGCCTATTAGTGTTTCTTACTAATACGGTATTATCGCTTTGAATAATAGTTTTTTGGTCGCCAAAATACAAGTGAATTTCAAAAAATAATTTAGGGTCGCCAAACTTGTCGCTAGGGTCGGTCCTTAGTTTGTCGTCGTTGCAATACCACCCCGTACCCACCAAGACTGAAAGTTGGTTTTGCCCGATTTTAAGACTATCTAAAATATCAAAAGTATCGTAGCACACAGTTTTTTTATCGTTATGGAAATTCTCTTCGTCATAATCCACGTTGTTAAGGTCTTTTCTATTGTCGAAGTCGGTAAGTAGTGGCTTAAAGAAAAACTCGTCCGTCTTTTTGCCGTTAACCCTAGATTCGTAATAGCCTAACCCCACGATATAAAGCCTTGCTTTGTCGGGCGTTTTTTCTAAATTGAAAGTTTTACAAAATTCGCTAACGTATCCACAAAAAGCAGGGTTATCTATCCACTTTTCTTGGGCTTTTTGTCTATTTATACCGAGTTCAAAGTATTGAATATCGCTATTTTCACTTTCGTCAAGTTCGTTTTCTAAACTTGCTTTTAGGTAAATTCTTTGTCCTTCGACTAAATTTTCGCTATCAATAACTATTGAATATTTATCGGTTGTTTGAGTAAAAAACGGTTGGTTATTTCTAGCGCTATCCAAATCTTTATATAAATTAAAAGTGATTTGCTTTGGCGTATATTCTAGTTCGGTCTTTAAGTCCAATCTAATTTTGCCAAAGTTTATTCCCAAAGGATTTTGCTTGCCGTTAACGAGTATTTTAATCATCTAGTATCTCCTTAAACTAACTATATATTTAATGATATATTATTTTATATTAAAAGTCTAGTCATTTAATTGTCAAAATCTTTCTCCGTATTGATTTTTTTATAAAGGCTACAAAAAAAGACTTCCAAAAGCCGAGTTTCTATAAGCGATTCGGCAACTAAATAAATCCGTAAACGGATTTGTGATATTTGCCTATCGGCAAGTGATATTGCTAACGCAGTGATATCTTGCTACGCAAGGTTATGAATTTATTTAATATCACTTTGGCTTTGCCAAAATATCACGCAAAACTTGTTTTGCATATCACTTTTAGCCACAAGGCTAAAAATATAACTAATAAATATTTTCTCTTTTGTGGTAAAGATAAAGCCCACCATATTTCGCTTTTTTGCGAAGTATAGTGGGCTATACTTTTGTGGTAAATTAAAACCCCTTGTAGGAACTCCAAAAATAGAAGTCCTTTTAGTGTTTTAGTTATTTCAAAAACTATCTAGGGTTTCTAAGTTGTGCTTGTGCTCGTTATCTTTTGCCCTTAGCGACAAATTGCCCGTTTAATATTAGGCTGTTATCACGATACTGTTATCCATATATTTATCCGCCGTAGCGGTTGTATTCAGTTTTAATTTT
>SVHP01000010.1 GCA_015055735.1 Clostridiales bacterium
AACTCTTTCACAACTTGAACAGCCGTTACACATCATTTCGTCAGAATGAGCAACGCAAGGGTTACCTGTAAGTTTATCTTTTACTAATAGTCCGATAACCTTAGCAGCAGCAGCGCTCGCTTGCGAAACTGTTTCAGGAATATCTTTTGGACCTTGACAACAACCTGATAGGAATACGCCAGCCGTTGGGCTTTCTACTGGACGAAGTTTTGGATGGGCTTCGGTAAAGAAGTCGTTAGTATCCATACTTGCAGTAAGCATAGTAGCAAGAGGTCTTGCTGATTTATCAGGTTCGATAGCAGCTGCTAATACTACTAGGTCTGCATCGATCTTAATTTGTTTATTTGCAATAAGGTCTGAACCTTGAACAACGAGTTTATCGCCTTCAGGACTAACCTTACCTACCATACCTTTAATATAATGTACACCGTAATCCTCAACTGCACGACGATAGAATTCATCAAAAGCCTTACCAGGTGTTCTAACGTCGATATAGAATACGTAAACGTCAGTATCAGGATATTTATCACGAGTAAGCATTGCGTGTTTTGCAGTATACATACAGCAAATCTTCGAGCAATATTCCTTACCTTTTTCAGCACAAGAAGCACAACGTGAGCCAACGCATTGAACGAATACCAAAGTATGTGGGTGTTTGCCGTCAGATGGACGTAAAAGTTTACCAGCCGTTGGGCCTGCAGCGTTCATTAAACGTTCAAACTCTAACGAAGTAATAACGTCTTTGCTTTGACTGTAAGCAAATTCGTCAAACTTATCCATGCTGATAGGATTAAATCCTGTTGCAGCAACGATTGCGCCGTACTTTTCTTCGATATATTCATCTTTTTGAGTATAATCAATAGCCTTTGCAGTACATACCTTTGAACATACACCGCACTTACCTGTCTTTAACATAGTACAGTAATCAGCGTCGATAGTAGCAACCTTTGGTACTGCTTGAGCAAACGGAATATAAATTGCTCTCTTAGTATCCATACCCAAGTTAAAGTCGTTAGGTACTTTCTTTTGTGGACATTTTTCAGTACATAATCCACAACCCGTACAAACGTCTTCTTTAACGTAACGAGCTTTTTTCTTAATGGTAACGTTAAAATTACCTACGAAACCTTTAACTGATTCAACTTCGCTATACGAGAAGATACGAATCTTATCATTTTGAGCAACGTCAACCATTTTAGGTGTTAAGATACAAGCAGCGCAGTCGAGCGTTGGGAAAGTCTTATCGATTTGAGCCATCTTACCGCCGATAGTAGGTTTCTTTTCTACTATATCAACTTCAAAGCCTGCTTCAGCAATATCTAAAGCCGTTTGAATACCTGCGATACCACCACCGATAACCAATGCACGCTTTGTTACAGGGCTTTCGCCTGGAAGTAACGGTGCGTTAAGGTTAACTTTAGCAATAGCCGTTCTACCGAGAACGATAGCCTTTTCAGTACCTTCTTCAATATCCTTATGAACCCACGAACATTGTTCACGAATATTTGCGATTTCAACCATATACGGATTTAAGCCCGCAGCGGCTGCTGTCTTTCTAAACGTCGTTTCATGCATTCTTGGCGAACAAGAACATACTACGATGCCCGTAAGATTGTGCTCTTTAATGGCTTGTTTAATAAGTTCTTGACCTGCTTGTGAACACATGTACTGATAGTTGGCAGAATGTACAACGCCAGGTTCGCTCTTGAGCGCTTCAGCAACTCTTTGAACGTCAACCGTAGCGGCGATATTACTACCACACCAGCATACGAATACTCCTATTCTTTGCATTTATGTATTCTCCTTTACTTAGTGTATTTCCTTAGTGCGCTGACGATTGCTTGTTGAGGCAAGTCCTCGTCTAAAAGTTGTGGTATATCGTCTGCTTTAAGGTGGTTAGCGCCTTGTTCACGAACAACCGCCAAGCGAACTGCTTCAACTAATTTTGCAGGTTCAACACCCCTAGGGCATCTATCGACGCAAGCAAAACAGGTTAAGCAACGATATATTGACTTTGACTTTAGTAACGGTTCAATATCACCCGATTCAACCATATACACGAATTGATGTGGATGATATTCCATTTCATCGTAAGCAGGGCAAGTTCCAGAACATTTACCGCATTTCATGCACTTTCTAGGATTTACTCCACTTCTACGAATAATCTCTTCACAAAGATTCTTGTTGGAATTTTCCATTTGTATTACTCCTTTACTCCTAACGCTTCGGCAAGAAGTTCGGTAATATAAACTACCGGAACAGGACTGCCGTTCTTTTTCAAATTGTATAGACAAAGCGGACAAGCGGTAACGATAACTTCAGCGCCCTTGTCGGCAGCGTTTGAAGTAACCTTTTGGCTCTTTGCTTTTGCTAACTCTTTACTTTCTAAAGTGATGTATCCGCCACAGCACTCGTTTCTATAAGCATAGATAACGGGTTCAGCGCCTAACGCTCTAATCAAGTCTTCCATTATAGTTGGATTTTCAACGTCGTCCATAGCCATTACCTTACCTGGACGAAGAAGTAAACAACCGTAATAAGCGGCTACTTTTTTACCCGTCAACGGATTAACTACTTTTTCTTTAATTTTATCGAAACCGATTTTATCACGCAAAAGTTCTAAATAGTGAATAACTTCAGTTTCGCCGTTATAACTATCTGGCGCAATGTAGTTGTTAACGTGGTTTGCTGCCGGAATAGTATCGTCTTTCATCATTTGATTAGTTTGTTTCAACACGTTGTGACAAGCTGAACAAACTGAAACTAGTGGTTGACCTTTCTTATTTGCTTCCGATAATGCGCGAACTGAAGAAAGTTTAGTAGCAAGTTCGTCGTTAGAGGTTGTAAACACCCCACCACAACATTGCCAATTTTCGATTTCTTCAAGAGTGACACCTAGAACTTCAGCGCATTTTCTAGCATATAAATCAAGGTCTTTTGCCTTAGTCTTTAACGTACAGCCTGGAAAATAACTTACTTTCATCTTTAGTTGCTCCTTACACCATTTTTTCAGGGTGGAAAACTTCATCGAATTTTTCCGCCGTTAAGAATCCTAATTGTACACACGCTTCTTTTAGTGAAACGCCGTCTTTATACGCTTTCTTTGCAGTCTTTGCTGCGTTTTCGTAACCGATGTATGGGTTAAGCGCAGTTACCAACATCAATGAGTTATGAAGATTGTGGTCCATTTTTTCACGATTTGCCTTAATACCAACTGCGCAGTTGTTATTGAAAGAAACGATTGCTTCGGACAACAATCTTGCCGATTGCAAGAAATTATAAATACATACAGGCATGAACACGTTGAGTTCAAAGTTGCCTTGTGATGCAGCCATTCCCACAGCCACGTCGTTACCCATTACTTGAACGGCTACCATAGTAACTGCTTCGCATTGAGTTGGGTTAACCTTACCAGGCATGATAGAAGAGCCAGGTTCGTTTTCAGGGATAAATATTTCCCCTAAACCGTCTCTAGGACCACTTGCAAGCCAACGAACGTCGTTTGCAATCTTCATCATGTCGCAAGCGAGAGCCTTGATTGCGCCGTGTGCGAACACGATTTCGTCCTTACTCGTTAAAGCGTGGAATTTATTTGAAGCGGTAGCAAATTTCTTGCCCGTAATTTCTGAAACCTTTTCAGCAACCAAAGTATCGAAACCTTTAGGTGCGTTTAATCCCGTACCAACGGCAGTTCCACCTAACGCTAATTCAGAAAGTGGCTTAATTGAAAGGCGCAACAATTCTAAATCTCTTTCTAGGCTTGATCTCCAACCACTGATTTCTTGACTGAAAGTGATTGGCGTAGCGTCTTGAAGGTGCGTTCTACCACACTTAACAACACCTTCGTGTTCAGTTTCTAAACGCTTAAAGGTTGCAATCAAGAGTTCAACTGCAGGAATCAACTTGTCTTCAACTGCCATAACTGCTGAAATATGCATGGCAGTTGGGAAAGTGTCGTTTGAAGATTGACTCATGTTTATATCGTCGTTTGGATGCAAAATCTTTTCGCCTGCAATTTCATTACCACGATTTGCGATAACTTCGTTTGCATTCATGTTAGATTGAGTTCCAGAACCCGTTTGCCAAACTACCAATGGGAAGTGGTCGTTTAATTGCCCACTAATAACTTCGTCGCACGCCTTTTCGATAGCCGACAACTTTTTATCGGTCATTTTTTCAGGACGAAGTGCGTTGTTTGCTTGCGCTGCCGCTTTTTTAAGCACGCCGAACGCACGGGTAATTTCTCTAGGCATAATTTCAATACCAACGCCTATTCTAAAATTTTCAGATGAACGTTGAGTTTGAGCAGCCCAATAACGGTCTGCAGGAACTTTCATTTCGCCCATCGAGTCATGTTCAATACGATAATCCATAAATAGTCTCCTTATTCTTTATCCTTAGTTCCAAAAAAAGCTACCAATAAGCAAAATTTGGAAAAAGTTATAATACTACGTATTATTTTAGATATATATTATAACAAATCGTCATTGAATTGTAAATTATTTGGCATGCAAATTCAATAAAAAATTTTTATAATTATATAACATTTTTGTTATATTGACCGTCAAAATATATCGAATAAGTAAGCTTGATACTTTTTATGAAATAAAAAAACCATTTTATGGACTTATTTTGTTGCAAGAGCGTTATTTTTGTGCTAGAATAAACACTAAATTACAGTAAATTTGCGAGTTTTAAGGTTTTATGAGCAACGAAAAACTAAAGTTAAAATTTAAAAATGGAATTAAGGACGGTTTACCGATTGGATTAGGGTACTTATCGGTATCTTTTGCGTTTGGCGTTCAGGCAAGTATTTTAGGCATACCTGCATTTATGAGTCTATTTATATCGATGACAAATCTTACTTCAGCTGGACAATTAGCAGGATTAACCATAATTGCAGGGCTAGGCACTATCCTTGAAATGGTACTAGCGCAACTCGTCATAAACGCTAGATATTTCCTTATGAGTTTAACGCTTTCGCAAAAATTAGACAATTCTTTTTCCACCAAGAACAGATTTTTCTTTTCAGCCTTTATAACCGACGAAATATTCGCAATAGCATCGGCAAAACACGGACTTATCAATAAAAAATATTTTTATGGACTAATAATTTTGCCGTACGTCGGCTGGTCTTTAGGCACTATTTTAGGTGCGCTTGCAGGAAGCCAATTACCACTACAAATAACAAACGCATTAGGAATTGCATTGTACGCTATGTTTATAGCTATAATTATTCCACCGTCAATATCCCTAAAAGGCGTACTACCTGCCGTCTTAATCGCTGCTGGGCTAAGTTGCGCTATGTACTATATCCCTATTTTTGACGGACTAAATAACGGATTTAAGTACATCATTTGCGCAGTACTCTCTGCGCTAATAACCGCTTATTTCTTCCCAATCGACAATAAGGAAGAACAAGACGAAAATTAAAATAATCAAACGCTAAACAAGGATAGAATATGGATTTAGGACGAATGACTTTAATGATTTTGGTAATGGCAGGAATAACCTACGTTATCCGCATGATACCACTAGTATTTTTTAGAAAAAAAATACACTCAAAATACATTTTGAGCGTACTTTATTATATTCCTTATGCAGTTTTATCAGCCATGACTTTCCCTTACATTTTGTACTCGACGGGAAACACACCACAAAGTTTTTACACTGCGATTATAGGTACTGTGGTCGCAATAATTGCATCTATTAGTAAAAGATCTCTTCTAACCGTTGCAATCCTATCTTGCCTTGCCGTACTAATCGCTAGTTTTATAATAGTTTAATTATTTTTTAACTATTGAATAACTTCCAATAATTGTAAAGGTCGCTCAACAAAACTTTTTGCGCCGACCAAAGATAACTGTTCTTTAGTTCTACAACCCCAAAGCACAGCAACGGGTATTATCCTTGCGTTTAACGCTGTCAAGACGTCAGTTTCGCCATCTCCTACGAGATAGGCGTTTTCTTTTTTTACACCGAACTTACTTAAAATTTCATAGACGGGCTCGGGCGATGGTTTTGCTCTACTCGTTCCCCCCACCGCAATAATATGGTCAAATGGCAAATCTTTCAACAATTTATCTACGAACGGATCTAGTTCGTTTTGCGTTTTATTAGTGTACAAAACGAGAATATATCCCCTATCTTTTAAGGCTAACAGCACTTCTTTCACACCGTCAAAAATTTTGGTTTTCACTACCCCTTTTCGTTTAACGATAGGCTCGTAAGCGCTAGACCAAATATTCATCAATTCTTGCTCTGGTAAGTTACCCATAATAACTCGCATAAACCCTAGTGCATCGTTACCGATTGCGCTTTTTATAGTTTTATGGTCTTTGGTTTGATAACCTAGTTGAGCAAGCGCCTCGTTCATGCAATCGTAAATATCTTGTTCGGTATCTAAAACCGTTCCGTCCAAATCAAAAAATACAGCTTTCATAATTATCGAACTTTTAATAAAAGTCAATGCTTACGCGGGTAAAAATTTACTTATTATTCCGTAAATGTAGAATACTACTAGCAAAATAGGAATAATATACTTGCAATAAACTTTCAATTTATTAGACATTTTAAGCCCTTTTCCAGCATTTGCTTCTTCTAAGTAGTTATTCCAACCCCAACCCTTTTTATTTAGCGTACAGAATAGTACGTAAACGAGTGAACCTAAAGGCAAGATATTGTTACTTATAATAAAGTCCTCTAGATCCATAATGTTTGTTTCTGGACCTAACGGCGTAAATCCCGACAACAAATTAAACCCTAAAATACAAGGCAATACCAACACTAGCATCAATAAACAGTTGATTAAACAAGATTTCTTTCTTGACCAACCCCATTTATCCATACCGAATGCAATAATATTTTCAAACACGGCAGTAACCGTTGACATTGCAGCAAAAATCATCAAAAGGAAGAACAAAGCGCCCAAAACTGGTCCACCCCAAATATTATTGAAAATATTAGGCAACGTTTCAAAAATAAGTCCAGGACCAGCAGTGTCGCCACCTTTTACTTCAAAAACGAAAGTTGCAGGAATAATGATTAACCCTGCGATAAACGCAACGCCCGTGTCGAGTGCTGCAATAGATAAAGACTCACCTAAAAGACTTCTATCCTTTTTGATATAACTTCCAAAAATAGCCATAGAGCCCATTCCGATAGAAAGCGTAAAGAAAGCCTGCCCTAACGCGGCGAAAATCGCTTCGCCAAGCCTGAACTTACCTTCCGAATCGTAAACCAAATTATGCAAATTTGGAACTAAATAATATTCAATACCTTTACTAGCGCCAGGTAGAGTACAAACGTAAACTGCTAAAACCACGATGATCGCTAAAAGACCAAGCATCATAATTTTATTGATTTTTTCAACTCCCTTTTTTAGTCCCAAAGAACAAATGAAAAAACCTAAAACAACGACTAGAGCAGTAACTAAAATTTGCAATATAGGGTTTTGTTGTACTTGAGCGAATTGCGAAGTAACTTGTTCAACCGATTGACCGATGAAATCACCAGCAATCGTCTTGTAAAAATAAATAAATAGCCAAGCAGTAACGACAGTGTAGAACATCATGAGCAAATAATTACCACACGCACCGACTGCACTAAACCAATGCCATTTAGTATTTTTAGGCTCTAGAGTAGAAAATGACTTTGCAATACTCTTTTGACTTGCCCTACCAACGGCAAATTCCATACTCATGATAGGTAGCCCGAACATTACTAGAAATAGTAAGTATATTAAGATAAAGCTTGCCCCACCGTATTGACTTACGATATAAGGAAATCTCCAAATATTGCCAAGCCCTATGGCGCAACCTGCCGATATCAAAATAAAGCCAAGTCTAGACCCAAATTTTTCTCTTTCAACTGATTTATTACTCATTTTTATCTCCATTTTGTTGCAAAGGTTCAAGCTTTACAACTTCTTTAGTATTTCCTTTTTTAATTTAGCAAAAATATCGCCACCTAATTCACTTATTAAAAGGGATGCAAAAATAATCACGAACCCTAAAAGGATAGGCAAGGTCAGTTTTTCATCGGCAAAAATAACAGAAAACAACACGCCGAACACCGACTCCAAACTTAGAACTATTGCACCTTGGTTAGCCGAAACGAATTTTAGCCCCACTATTTGCACGGCTTGAGCGTAAAGCGTGCACATAAAGGTCAAATATAAAAGTTTTAACGCTTGATCTAAATTTAGAGCAAAGTTGGTTATTGGTTGACTAGGGACTTCCAAAACTAGCGAAAGCATTGCAAAAACCACACCCGACACCAATATTTCCATAACTAACATTTGCACGGTATCACTACCTTGTTTTTGATATCTATCGCTAAAAATAATTTGAAGTCCGAAAAAGAAAGCGCCGACAATGGTCATAGCGTCGCCAAAAAAGAAAGATTGACCGTTTATTTGCGATAACGAAACCAACAAAATACCAACCACACACAATACTGCCGACACGACGTTGTGTATTCGTGGACTAACCTTAAATAATCCCCAAATAATAAACGGACACATAATGCAATATAGCGAAGATAAAAAGGCGTTTCGCCCTGGCGTAGTGTTTTCTAGCCCTATGGTTTGGGTCAAATAGGCGCTAACTAGCCATAGCCCCAAAATAAGACCGTGAACAAACGTGCGTTTAGTCATCTTTTTAATCTTTTTGAAAAAGACCAACAACAAACATAATCCCGCTACTAAAAACCTTATAGCTAGCACGTAAAAGGTTGGCAATTCCGATATGGTTTCTTTTAGAATAAAAAACGAACTACCCCATACAACAGTAGCTGACAGCAATAATAAAATACCTATTAAGTTCAATCGTTTTGATCTATTCATCAGCCCATTTCACCTTGCATAAACTTAGATTACATACTAGCATATTATATCAAACTTTATCGTAAAAGCAAAATAATTATTGCAAAAATATGTATAGAGTTTTAATAAAATTTGATTTTTAAACCAAAATAACGCCTATTTATTCGTTGAATTTATACACAACTTAAAAAATTTTAATAATATTTTTATGTTTTTTCTATAAAATAAACTTGTCAGATTGATAAACATGGTGTATAATAAATGCAATTAAAAAAAGAAAAATTAACGGAGAAAATTTATGGACGCAAACAAAAGACCAGAAAATATGCAAAGAATAAACAACGTAGAACTTGCAAATCAATTTATCGACCAACAAGTTGATTTAATAAGAAAGCAAGTGGGCGACAAAAAAGTTTTACTTGCCCTATCGGGTGGAGTTGACAGTTCTGTTGTTGCAGCGCTCTTAATAAAGGCAATCGGCAAACAACTCGTTTGCGTTCACGTAAATCACGGTTTAATGAGAAAGGGCGAAAGCGAACAAGTTATCGAAATTTTCCAAAACGGACTTGACGCAAATCTCGTTTATATCGACGCTACCGAACGCTACCTAGAAAAATTAAAGGGCGTAACCGATCCTGAAACCAAAAGAAAAATTATCGGCGCAGAGTTTATTCGCATCTTTGAAGAAGAAGCGAGAAAACTTGAAGGCATTGAATTCTTGGCTCAAGGCACTATCTACCCTGACATTATCGAAAGCGACGGCGTTAAGGCGCACCACAACGTAGGTGGTCTTCCTGAAGACTTACAATTTGAACTAGTTGAGCCTGTAAAACTTTTATATAAGGACGAAGTTAGAGTTGTTGGCTATGCGCTAGGTCTTCCAAAGGCTATGGTTGACCGTCAACCGTTCCCAGGCCCAGGTCTTGGCGTTAGATGTCTTGGCGCTATCGAAAGAGATAGACTTGAAGCACTTCGTGAATCGGACGCAATTTTGAGAGAAGAATTCGATAAAGCAGGTCTAACCGATAAAATTTGGCAATTCTTTACGGTAGTTCCTGACTTCCGTTCAACCGGCGTTAGAGACGGTAAGAGAGTTTTCGACTGGCCTGTTATTATCCGTGCCGTAAATACCGTTGACGCTATGAGCGCAACCGTTCCTGAAATCGATTTTGCAGTTCTTAAAAAGGTGACCGATAGAATACTTTCTGAAGTTAAAGGCGTTTGCCGTGTTCTATACGACCTATCTCCAAAAGCCCCTGCAACTATTGAGTGGGAATAATTTAAACAAATCTCAACTCAATTATAATCGCTTTGCGAGTAAATATAAAAAAAGCCCGAGTGGGCTTTTTTTGTTTTAAATATATAAATCAAATAAAAATCGTTTTATTATTTAATTACCGTCATTCTCAAATTATTTAATCACAGTCATTCTCGAAGCGTATTCCATATCAACGTCCGTTTCAACACAAGCATTTGGGTTAGCAAGAACAGTTCTTATATCTCTTACAAGATTGAGAACGCAGTATTCTCTTCTATCTATTGATGGACCACCCATATGAGGCATCGGCAATACGTTAGGAAGAGTTCTTAGTGGGTTATCAACTGCAAGGTCATCTCCTTCACCTTCAAAAACGTCAAGAACTGCGCTTATTCTACCCGTCTTAAGTTCTTCAATAAGCGCACTTTCATCAACGATAGCACCCCTTGAAGTATTGATAAACAATGCGTTATCCTTAAACGTTTTAATATGTTCTTTGTCAATCAGATGATAGGTTTTATCAGAAAGGGCGTAATGCAACGAAATAACGTCACAAGTTGAACAAGCTTCTTCAAGCGTGACTATTTCAGCGTTGTATTTTTCTGCTTGTTCTTGCGATAAATGACTTGAAACGATTTTTAATTTTACGTGAAAAGGCTTTAACATTTCAGCAAAATATTGAGCGATTTTACCAAATCCAATAAGCCCAACCGTTTTATCTAAAAGCCCTGCGTTAAGGTCGTCATCCTTTTTCCAACCACCGTCCCTCATTACGCCGACGTACTTTTCAATTTTTCTCAGAGATGCAAGCGCATAACACAAGCACCCTTCTGCAACCGATTCGGCAAACACGCAGTTAGCGCCTAAAACCCTTATCCCTTTTTTATAGAGCGCATCACTTACCACACCGTTCATTGAACCGGCGCTATAAGCAAGAATCTTAAGTTTATTTGCGTGCTTTAAGATATCTTCCGTGTATCTTTGCGTTCCCCATCCACAAAAAACTATATCAACGTCTTTCAACGCCTTACAAAGTTCTTGGTCGGTAAAATTTTTGTCAGACTTATTATAAATTACTTCCCCTAAAGTTTCAATCTCCCTTTTTGCTCTTTCAGTAAAGAAGGTTGGGGTTGAAACATCCCCTTCAGGCATTGTTACTAGAATTTTCATAATATTTCCCCTTTGTTTACTTTTACATAATCACGTTTGAAAATATTATATACGATTAAAGCCCCTTTTTCAAGCAATTTGTTAAAAAAAACTAAAAGATAAAAATAAGTTTTTTAGGTATTTATATAAACGCCTATCTTTTTAGATTTACCGATATTATTCCCGAAATACCACCTATAATTAGCATAAATATAAGGTCAATAAAAAATGAAATCCCGAAACTTACCGTACCGAAAAATAAGCAAAACAATAAGTAGGTGATAACTGTTGATATTACTCCTATAATAATTCCACTAACTAGCCCTGCCTTATCCTTTAACGATAGCGTACACGCTAAAAATACCGATATAATTTTTATAAACTGATTTACAGCCTTGATAACTCCACTATCTAATTTTGACATTTGCACGATAAACCCAAATATCAAAACCGATACTAAAGAAATTATAACCGAAAAAAGAATCCCCTTAACAATACTCACCCAAAACGAATTATCAACCCTTTCCATTAAAACCCCCCGCTTACTCTATATTTAAAAGTATGCAGGGGTTAAAAGCTGTATTCGTTTTTTTATTTTTTTATAAGTTAAATTAAAAATCTAGGTCTTGAGCCGAAACGAGATTTATGTCTTCCGAAACGTTTTCTAAAACGACTTCGCCTATGTTTTTAGGCTCGGTTATTATAGTGCGAATTTTTTGCATAATCTCAAAAGTTTGGCTCTTTTTTATAGGTCTATCGGTTTTTACAGCCATCATTCTACCGTCGGTAGTTTTTACCGTAGTGGTAATAACACGTCTTGGACAAATAATTTCATTTTTTGCGTAAAGAGCGCCCCTTTGGCAAGTATTCCCCTCTAAATTAGTAACGTTAGCCCCATCAAAACTAACGGTAATCGAACAGCCGATAGGACATTCAATGCAAGTTATCGTTCTTTTTTCCATACTAATCCTCCACTCTAACAACAATTTCTTGCTCCAAGCCTTTAAGGTTATCAACTTTAAGTATAACGTTTTCCATTTCGCCTGGCGCTACCGATTTTTTCTTTCGTTCATACACCACTTTACCGCCCGAAACGATCTTTACAGTCGGATTTTTCATTTCCTTTTTAACCCTAAAGAATAGTTTAACGTTATTTTTAGTGTTCTTATCTATCATTTGAGGGATAACGTAACTAACGTTTGCACCCTTTTGGACATTTATATTATCCCTAACGGTTTTATCGTTAGTCAAATACTCGTAAACGGCTCTACCTGTGAGTTCGGCTTCTTCTGAAACGAAGTCGACCAAATCATGAACGTGCAAAACGTTTCCACAAGCGAAAATTCCTTGAACGCTAGTTTGTCTATTTTCGTTTACTACTGCGCCTTTAGTATCGGGCGCTAACAATACGCCAGCACCTTTAGTGAGTTCGTTTTCAGGGATAAGTCCAACCGAGAACAAAATGGTATCGCAATCGAAATGAATTTCAGTTCCAGCAATCGGCAATCTATTTTCGTCAACTTTAGAAATCTCGACGCCGGTCACCCTATCTTTACCTTCAATCTTGGTAATGGTATGGCTCAAATATAATGGAATATTAAAATCGTTTAGGCACTGTTCTATGTTTCGTTTTAAGCCCGAAGAGTAAGGCATTATTTCGCAAACGGCTTTAACCTTTGCGCCCTCTAGCGTCATACGCCTTGCCATAATAAGCCCTATATCGCCCGAACCCAAAATAACAATTTCTTTACCTGGCATATACCCCATAACGTTTACATATTTTTGAGCAGTCCCTGCCGAATAAATTCCCGCAGGGCGACTACCAGGGATATTGAGTGCGCCCTTAGCCCTTTCCCTTGCTCCCATAGCAAGAATTACGGCTTTAGCGTTAATCGTAAAAACACCATTTTGGCTGTTTATTGCCGTAATTTGTTTTTCGGGCGTTAAAGAAAGCACGGTCGTATCGGTAAACACGGGTATATTTCTTTGTTTAACTTGTTTAATAAACCTATAAGCGTATTCAGGGCCTGTAAGACTTTCTTTAAATCTAGTCAAACCAAACCCGTTGTGGATACATTGATTAAGGATACCACCGAGTCTTTTTTCACGCTCAATAATGAGCAAATTTTTAACGCCTGCATCAAACGCCGATACGGCTGCGGCTAACCCTGCAGGTCCACCGCCTATTATAACTAAATCGTAATTCATTATTTGGTTCTCCCCATTAAAATTTCAGAGCCTTGTCCACTTTTCGTGACTTCTAAAATATCAATCTCTAACTCTCTTGCTAAAATTTCAGCCACTCTCGACTGACAAAAACCGCTTTGACACCTACCCATACCTGCTCTAGTACGCCTTTTAACAGCATCGATAGTCCTTGCAGGTGGATTGCCTTTAATAGCGTGAACTATTTCGCCTTCAGTCACTTGTTCGCAACGGCATATTATATTGCCGTACGCTTTATCCTTAGTTATTACACTATTCTTTTCTTCAATGGAAAGATTTTTAAACCAATTATCAGCAATCCTTTTGCCGTTAAAGTTTTGCTTTTTTACAAGTTCAAACTTTTTAGCGACAAATTCTTCGACCACGAACTTAGCGATAGCCGGCGCTGAAGTAAGCCCTGGACTTTCTATCCCTGCAACGTTAATCAGCCCACTAACGCTACAACTTTCTTGAATAACAAAATCGCCCGAACTTGAATATGCTCTAACCCCTGCAAAAGAAGTAATAGTATTATATAACGGAAGATTTTCGCTCATTAACTTTGCTTGATTTATAATACTATTTAGCCCATCTAATGTAGTATCTGTGTTATCGTCTAAAATTTGTTCAGCCGTAGGTCCTAGAATGATATTGCCGTCAACCGTATTAGAAATTAAAATCCCTTTGCCTTTTTCGGTAGGCGTGGTAAATATGGTATGGCTAGCAAAATCCCCACTTTCTCTATCTAAAAGTATGTATTCGCCCTTTCTTGCGCCTATCTTTAGGCTTTCGTCCCCAAGAAGTTTAGCAATCTCGCCACTCCCTAACCCTGCGCAATTTATAACCACGCTAGCAAAAACGCTCTCGCCTGCTTGACTATATAGGTTAAACCCAAAATCGCCCTTGTCAGCACGAATTACGTTAAAGTCAAGCAAAAGGCTTGCGCCGTTATCCATAGCGTTGCCGATTGAAGCAATGGTTAGTTCGTAAGGACAAACTATCCCACCCGTTTTTGCCCACAATGCGCCGATAGCGTTTTTAGAAATATTCGGCTCTAACTCGTTAAGTTTAGCCTTTCCTATAATCTCTAACCCGTCAACGCCGTTTTTCTTGCCACGCTCTAACAATTCTTCTAGCGTTTGCATTTCTCGTTCGTTGAACGCAATTACTAACGAGCCGTTGTTTTGATACTTAACGCCAAGATCTTTAACGTAATCTTTCATCATCTTGTTTCCTAACACATTAAACTTGGCTTTTAACGTATTTGGCATAGCGTCAAACCCTGCGTGAACTATACCACTGTTTGCCCTGCTTTGCCCAAGACTTACGTCACTACCTTTTTCCAAAAGTACGCAGTTTAATTGATATTTAGAAAGTTCCCTTAATATCGTTCCACCGATAACTCCACCACCAATAACGGCTACGTCGTAAATATTTTTCATTTTGCTCCTAGAAAACCTTGAACTTATTTTAATAATATTGTATAATATAATCAAAATTAACTCAACAAAAAGCAATTATTAACCAATATTGCACATTTTAATAACAAATAATCATTATTTTTGCTCATTTGTATCCAAAATAATAGTAAAAGGAGTTCGTTATGTATAAAAACAAACAAGCGCAAATAATTGAGCTACTTCAAAAAAATAAATATATGGCAGTTAACGAGATTAGCGAGCAGTTAAATATTAGCCCCTCAACCATTAGAAGAGAGTTGACAGCGCTAGAAAAAAAGAATTTAGCAATCAGAACTCACGGTGGCGTAAGGCTTGCCGATAGCAATAACTACACCCCCGACTTTGCTTTAAGAATTCACCAAAACGTGCTAGAAAAAAAGATAATCGACCTAAAAGCCTTAAAACTCATTAAGGACGGGGACGTCATATTTTTGGACGGCTCAACTTCGGCTTATTTTATAGCCGAATATCTATCCGAATTTTCAAACCTTACCGTTATAACTAACGGCATTGATACCCTTTCTCTTCTTGCCCACAACAACGTCACCACGTATTCTACGGGTGGTTGCGTCAGCAAGGAAAATTCTTCGGTTTTGGTTGGCGAACAAACGCTAGAGTCCATTAAGAATATCCACGCAAATATAGCGTTTTTCTCTTGCCAAGCCTTGAGCCGTGACGGTAAGATTTACGACTGCTATTTGCAAGAAAATTACGTTAGAAAACAAATGATGAAAAACTCCGATAAAACGGTATTTTTATGCGACAGCAACAAACTAGACAAACTTTCTTCCTATTACCTATGCGACCTAAACGAAGTTGATATTCTCGTCACCAACAAGGACGTAACCGATTATTTCAATAAAAAAATCACCACCCAAATTATTTTTTAATACATTAAAATTCTATTATATTAAACGTTAAAGGCGTTGCGAAGCAACAAAAAATGGCTAAAGTACACAACTTTAGCCATTTTATCGTTTTATTTAATCTTTATCTTATTTTTCTTCTTTAGGTTGTTCAACCGTTTCTTCAACCGTTTCTTCTTTAACTTCTTCTACTTTTTCAGCCTTTTCTTCTGCTTTTACTTCTTCTTTATTATCTACTTTTTTAGCAGATTTCTTATCAGCTTTCTTTTCAGTTTTTGCAGGCTCTTCCTTTACTTCAGGATTAGCGTTGCCGTTTGCAGGGGCTGTTTGATAGATTGCACCCTTATCGAACTTAACAAAACTTTCTTTACCTTCCATACCCGTTCTTAAAACGAAAGTATTTTCTTTATCGTTAATTTCAGCAACGAAACCACAAACGCCACCGATAGTTTTAACTCTATCGCCAACTTTTAGGGAAGAAACCATATTTTGTGCTTCTTTTTGTTTCTTTTTGTTTGAAATGCTAGACCAAACGAACATACCAATCATAACAACCACTAAAATTATTAGCATTAAAGCGCCTTGTCCACTTTGAGGTTGTTCGTCTAAAAGTAAATTAAAAATCATTTCTATAATCTCCTATAATTTTATTTCCCATATATTGTAAAATATTTTGACTTATAAATCAAGTATTTTTTACGGATATTTTTTATTCGACAACAAGTTTAGTCAAATTTAGGATAAGTATCGCCCGTCTTAGCGTAAAACTCTTGTCTAAATTCGCTAAACGAATCTTGAAGTATAGCCTGTCTAATTTTTGCCATCAATCTATTTAAGTAACTGATATTATGTAAGCTCAGCATCATGCCACCCATCATTTCGCCAACGTTAATCATATGTCTTAAATATGCTTTGGTGTAGTTTTGACAACAATAACAATCACATTCAGGATCTAACGGTGTAAAATCGTCCCTATACTTACCGTTTCTAACAACAACCTTGCCGTTTTCGGTTAAAGCCGTTCCGTTTCTTCCAACTCTAGTTGCTAGCACGCAGTCGAACATATCTATACCACGCATAACGCCTTCCACTAGACAGTCGGGGCTTCCAACACCCATTAAATATCTAGGAATATGAGTTGGATAATTTGGATACAAACTATCCATAATATCGTACATTATATTCTTTGGCTCACCAACCGATAGTCCACCGATAGCGATACCGTATTTTGCATAAGGGATAGTTTCCTTTAAGGAAATTGCCCTTAAATCCTTAAACATATTGCCTTGAACTATTGGAAAAAGTGCTTGGTCGTCATTTTGATGCTTAACATAGCATCTATCTAACCACTTTAACGTCCTTTCCATAGCAATTTTAGAATCTGCATAGTCTGCGCCGTAAGGCGAACATTGGTCAAACGCCATAATGATATCAGCGCCTAGATTATTTTCTATTTCAATCGCCTTTTCGGGAGTAATAAAATGTAGGCTTCCGTCAACGTGCGAATTAAAATACACTCCGTCGTCCTTAATCTTGTTTAGTTTTGCAAGCGAAAACACTTGAAATCCACCACTATCCGTTAGAATAGGTTTATCCCAAGCCATAAATTTATGTAGACCACCAGCCTGCTTTACAATCTCGTCACCAGGGCGCATATAAAGATGGTAAGTGTTGGCTAAGATTATTTGACTTTTTGTTTCTTTTAAATCCCTAGGCGTTACACCTTTAACGCTCGCTTGCGTACCAACGGGCATAAAGGTAGGCGTTTCTATATCGCCGTGTGGAGTATGTAAAATACCCACTCTCGCACCCGTCTTTGCATCTTGTTTTATAGTTTCAAAGTAAAATTTTTCCATAATTTATTTTAATATTTTTAGTTTTCCTTTTTGATTATAGAATAAACATACTATCGCCAAATGAGAAAAAGCGATACTTCTCTTCTACCGCCGTATTATAAATTTCAAGCATCTTTTCTCGAGAACAAAGAGAAGATACCAACATTAAAAGAGTAGATTTTGGCAAGTGGAAGTTGGTAATCAAACAATCTACACTTTTAAATTTATAAGGTGGATAAATAAAAATTTCGGTATTTGCTTTTGTAGGGTGAATTATTCCGTTTTCATCGGTTGCGCTCTCTAAAGTGCGAACGCTAGTCGTTCCGACAGCAATAATTCTTCGACCTTCAGCCTTTGCTTTGTTTATTATATCACAAGCGTTTTTATTGACTTCGTAATATTCCGAGTGCATATGATGAGATAAGATATCTTCGGTTTTAACAGGTCTAAAAGTGCCGAGTCCAACGTGGAGCAACACGTCCACGATTTGAACGCCCTTAGCCTTTATTTTTTCAATGAGTTCATCGGTAAAGTGCAGTCCTGCAGTAGGAGCTGCAGCCGAGCCGTCCACTTGAGCGTACACCGTTTGATACCTATTTTGGTCTTTTAGTTTTTCGGTAATATACGGTGGCAATGGCATTTCGCCAACACGAGAAATAACGTCTTCAAACACACCGTCGTAAAAGAACTTAACCCTTCTGCTCCCCGACTCTTCAATGGTCGATAAAACTTCTAACGAAAGTTCTTGTGAAATAACGAGGCGAGTGCCGTTTCTGGCTTTCTTGCCAGGTTTAACAAGCACTTCCCATTCGTTTAGGTCAAATCTTTTAAGGAGCAAAATTTCCACTTTACCACCGTGTTCGGTGTAAGCGAACATACGAGCAGGCAAGACTTTGGTATTGTTTCTAACTAGTACGTCGCCTTCTTGAAGATAATCGATTATATCGTAAAAGTGCTTATGCTCGACCATATCGGTTTTTCTATTGTAAACCAAAAGCCTTGAACTATCCCTAGGATACACGGGGGTTTGGGCAATCAGTTCTTGTGGTAAATTATAATCAAAATCACTAGTTTTCATAGTAGTCACTTATTTAATCGTTGTTTTGTTCATAGATAGAAATTTGTTCAGCCTTACCTTGTGGCATATTTAAGCCGATATGCTCGTACCCACGTTTAAGTAGCACTCTACCACGTGGCGTTCTTGCAATAAAACCTAGTTGCAACAAATACGGCTCGTAAACGTCTTCAATGGTATTTCCGTCTTCGTTAATGGTTGCAGCAAGCGTGTCTAGCCCACACGGTCCACCGTTAAACTTGGTAGCCATAGACTTAAGAAGTCTAACGTCGGTTGCATCGAGCCCCAATTCGTCTATTTCTAGCATCTTTAAGCAGGCTTTAGCGTCCGAAAGTTCAAGCGTTTCATGACCTTTGACAACGGCGTAATCACGTACACGGCGCAAAAGTCTATTGGCAATTCTTGGCGTACCACGACTGCGCATAGCAATTTCTCTTGCCGCTAACGGCTCAATAGATAGTCCAAGCATCTTGCTCGCCCTTTGAACTATTTCGGTCAATTCTTCATTAGAATAGGTTTCAAGCCTACAAATAACCCCAAACCTATCTCGAAGTGGAGAAGATAACATTCCCGCCTTAGTGGTTGCGCCAATTAAGGTAAATTTTGGCAATGGCAACTGCACGTTCTTTGCTGAAGGACCTTTTCCGATAATAAAATCTAAGGTAAAGTCTTCCATTGCAGGATACAAAATTTCTTCTACGTTATGGTTTAATCTATGAATTTCGTCGATAAATAAAACGTCACGTTCGTTAAGGTTGGTAAGAATAGCGGCAAGATCTCCTGCCCTTTCGATTGCAGGGCCACTCGTAATCTTAATTTGAGTGCCGAGTTCAGTGGCGATAATGTGCGCCAACGTAGTCTTACCTAGCCCTGCTGGTCCGTATAAGAGCACGTGGTCAAGAGCATCTTCCCTTAACTTTGAAGCGGCGATGCTGACTGCTAAATTGTCTTTAACCTTTTCTTGACCAACGTATCCTTCCATAGATTTTGGACGAAGTACGTTCTCTATTTCGTTTTCTACTTGATTTATGGTGCTAGTCACCAATCTTTCTTCTTCCATTTTTCAACCTACTTTATATGCTTAAGCGAATAAGCAATAATTTCTTCAATGGTGGTTTTGCCTTCCTTATAAGCCGATTTAACGACGTTTACACACTCTGTTTTTGTAAAGCCTAAACTCATCAACGCAATAACTGCATCTTCGTTATAGTTATTATCGTCGACGTTGGTATCTTTAATAGGCTCACCGTCAGTATCAAAGGCTTTCTCAACCTTTTCTTTCAATTCCAAAATAATTCTTTCGGCAGTCTTTTTGCCTAAACCTTTTATTTTGGATAAACCTTTAACGTCCGAAGTGGCTATCATAATAGCTAGCGTAGAAAGGTCTATACTCGATAATACCGTAATGCCCATTTTTGGACCGACACCAGATACGGTAATCAGTTTTAAGAACATATTTTTTTCTTCAATGCTACTAAAACCGTAAAGGGAAATATCGTCTTCCCTTACAGCCAAATAGGTATAAACTTCGCCCTTTTTATCGGCAATAAGCTTTTGGTAGACCGAAGCCGAGCAAGTAATTTCATAACCTATTCCGTTATTTTCCAAAATGACGCAATTTTCACTTGCGCTTAAAACGTTACCTTTAATATAACCTATCATAACAACTCCTAAATAGAAAATAAACCGCCGAGTTTGTTGGTTTGAGAGTGGCAAAGAGCGACGGCTAAAGCGTCGGCAGCGTCGTCGGGACGAGGTATACTTTTTAACGAAAGCATAGTCTTTACCATTTGTTGAATTTGATTTTTATCAGCCCTACCGTAACCCGTCAAGGCTTGTTTAATTTGAAGTGGCGTATATTCGTACAGTTTTCCACACTCTTTAATGGCTGTCAACAAAATCACACCCCTTGCATGAGCAACGGCAATACCCGTCTTGACGTTCTTTGCAAAAAACAGTTCTTCAACGGCTATTTCGTCAGGCTTAAACTTATCTATAATTTGCTTAATCCCCTTTTCAAGTAAAGCAAGTCTAACGGCAAGATTTTCTTCTTTTGGAGTACTAACTATGCCGTAATCTATCATTTGGGGTTTTCCCCTTTTTTCAGTTTGAATAACCCCGTAACCAAGCGTTGCTATACCAGGGTCAAAGCCAACGATTATCATACCTTACATTGTACTGAATTTTATGAAAAAAGTCAAATTGAACTTATGATATTTTGTATTTTTCCATCAATTAAACTCCGTTTATATTCTAACAACAAAAAATCCACTCAAATTGTGCTTATGAGTGGATTTTTTATCAATTATATTTTATTTTTAATTAAGCCTGAGTATCGCAGAAAATCAATTGTTTTTCCAATTGAGCAGTAGCTGTTCCAGGATTATAAACGTTGCCAAAAACGTTCGGTCTATAATATTCAAACCTAATAGAATCGCCAAGTTTTAAATCACGTCTAGCGTTCATAACTGCTAAAGAGAAAGATTCTAAGGTGGTAATATCAAATTGTTTATCGCCATAAATAACCTTAGTAATATAATCTCCAGCGTTTAATTGCGTACAATTTCCGTCTTCTTCTACACTGATAACCCTAACTTTAGAGCCGTACACGGTGCTAGCCGAATTTTCTATTGTCACACCTAAATTCCATCTACCTGAAACGTAGCCGTAGTTATTAGGATAAGCGTAATAAGTTCCTAGTAGTTGACTTGCTATTTGCACAAACCCGTTTTCACCATAGAAAGGTATTGCATAGTTCATACCCTTATAGGTGTCGCTACCAGCGTTTGTGATACCTATCAACTGACCACTTAAATTATAAAGTCCACCACCTGAATTGCCGTGAGTTATCATACAGTTATGTTGAATTAAAGTTAGATATCCAACGTCGCTTATATAAGCAATTCTATCAATATAACTGATATATCCGTTTAAGAAGGTCATAGGTAATTCGCCTGACGGATTGCCGATTGCAAAAACTTCTTGAGCGTATTCCACCTTAACGTCGTTAGTTGGAACGGTAGATTGCACGATAGAAACGTTTCTTTGTCCAACGTCCAATTTTAACACTGCAACGTCCGAATTTTTATCGCCACCAACTAGACTTACTTGTTGTTGCGCTTGCCTATTTCCACCTATCGTACCCGTAAATGCGTACTCTTCATCATAACCGTCGTCCCCGTGATTTCTTGAATTTTGGTCAGGAACGTAAACGGTGATATCCATAGGAGTTGCGATAACGTGATGCGAAGTAATAATGTAATACTCGTCGTCTTGTCTATAATCGCTCTTGATATCAACAATAACGCCCGAAGCGTAAGAAGAGCTAACCCCACCCGTACTCATGGCAATTTTTACAACCGAACGCTTTACTAAGTTTGCACATTCTTGTAAAGAAAACTCTTCGGTAGTGTTGCTAGTCGTAAAAGTGACCGTGGTGGATAACTGTCTTGAATCGTCTAAATCGCCAACGTTTACCTCTCTAAGGAATATAGAACAACCCGTCATTGTAAAGGCGAGCACTAAAGCGCACATAGACACTAATAATTTTTTAAAAGTAATTTTCATAATATTACCACCTTTTAATTATGATATTAGTTTATCATAAATTTATTGAAAAAATATTAAAAAATCAAAATAATTCGACTTTTAGTTAACGTTAGAATAATTGATAGGTTGTAACGTTATTTGCTACAAATATATAATAACACATTTTTTTAATATTTTACACAAAAAACAAATATTTTATTAAATTTTATTTAAAATTTATAATTACAACTTGTACAATAAATATAACTAAAAAATTATCCGATAAATTTTTAGTACTAAAGTCGATAAAATAAGAAAAGGGCTACTAGCCCCTTTCGCCCCACTTAAACGTAGGGCTTTAGATTACTGCCGTACGTCAAATGGATATCTAAACGGCAGTAATAAAAAAATAATCGTGATAAACTTATACTAAAATTTATCTTACCGCCTTACAAAATATAGTGTTGGCAAGTAGAAAAATTTTATTCAAGTTTTTTTATTATAGATTTGTCGCAGAAAATAGTTGATTTAGATAAAATTTATTTTATAGATTTAACTAGAAAAATACAAGAAAGACTAGTTTTGTTGTGAAAGAGCATACTTGAAAAGTATGTGACTGAACAAAAACAATGTATTTCGCAGTAGTTTCCCGTTAAAAAATCAACTAACTGAATGTGACAAAGCCTATATTATTCTTCCTCTTCTTCTGGAAGATCTACGTTGTGGTAAACGTTTTGAACGTCATCCAAATCTTCTAAAGCGTCGATAAGTTTATTGAATTTAACGAGTTCTTCGCCAGCAAGAGTGATCTTGTTTTGTGGAAGCATATCGATTTGCGCTTCAAAGAAGTTAAGATTTTTTTGTTCTAAATATTTTCTTACCGATGAGAAGTTAGCAACTGAAGTATGAACGATAAAAGCGTCGTCTTCAGCGATAAAATCGTCAGCGCCTGCTTCTAGAGCGTATTCCATAACAACGTCTTCTTCTAAGTCGGCAGTTCTTTCGATTACGATAACGCCTAAAGTTGAGAAAGTGAAAGAAACGCAACCTGCGTTGCCTAGAGATCCACCGTGTTTTCTCATAGTAGTTCTAACGAAGTCAACCGTACGGTTCTTGTTATCGGTAAGCGTTTTGATAATAACTGCACTACCTGCAGGGCCGTATCCTTCATAGGTCAATTCTTCGTAGTTAGTAGCATTTAATTCGCCAGCAGCCTTTGCAATACATCTTTTGATATTTTCGTTAGGCATATTAACAGCCTTTGCTTTAGCGATAGCATCGGCAAGCTTTGAGTTTGTATCTGGGTCTGGATTAGATTTTGCAGCAACTGCGATTTCTCTACCTACTTTTGTAAAAATCTTTCCTTTTGCAGCGTCGGTTTTTGCTTTTTTAGCAGCGATATTGGCTGCGTGTGAATGTCCTGACATTTTTATTCTCCTTGTCGTTTAGGTATATTTTTATCTATTGGTTATTATGATTTTTGAGTGCGTACATTAATATCCCAGCTGAAACCGAAGCGTTCAAACTTTCCATTTGGTTTTGCATAGGAATACTAACTACGATATCTGCCCTATCCCTTACTTTTTGGCTTACGCCGTGCCCTTCGTTACCTATAACTAGACAAACGTTCTTATCGTTTTTTAAGTTAAAAACGTTTTGACCACCCATATCGGCAACGCAAATAGGAAGTGAAATAACTTTTAATATTTCGTCTATACTCGCTCTCATAATATTTAAGCGAAATACACCGCTCATGCTACACCTAACGGCTTTTTGCGAATAGGCGTCAGCACAATCATCGGTCATGTAAAGGTCGTTATATCCACTAGCAACAGCCGTTCTTATAATAGCGCCGACGTTAGACGGATCGGAAACACCGTCTAGTAGAACGCAACTGCCTTTTGGCGCAGTAAGTTCGGTCTGTGGCTTATAAACGACTGCTAGCGCACCTTGTGGACAAACTTCTTCACTCACCGATTTGAAAACTTCGTCACTAACGACTTGTACGTTCAAGTTGCAATTTAAAAAGGTTGATTGTAACTTTTCGGAAACGATTATATCACGTATAGAAAGACCTATATCTATCGCTTCTTTAACAGGTTTAACCCCTTCGATAACGTACACGCCTAGTTTATCACGATTTTTCTTGTCGGATAAAGAACGAATTTCTTTTATGAGAGAGTTTTGTTTTGAAGTAATCATAATAATCAAATTAAAGCCTATCTTTTATTAAGGTAGGCTTTAGGAATTTATTAGATATTTGCTTTTGCTTTTTCGCAAAGTGCAGTGAATGCCGTAGCATCAGAAACTGCGATTTCAGCAAGAACTTTTCTATTTAGGTCGATGCCAGCCTTCTTTAAGCCGAACATAAACTTGCTATAAGACAAACCGTTAAGTCTTGCAGCAGCGTTGATTCTTGCGATCCATAGAGTACGGAAATCTCTCTTCTTTGCCTTTCTACCAATATAAGCATATTGGCCAGCTTTCATAACAGCTTCTCTAGCAACTCTATATCTCTTACTTCTACCACCAAAGTAGCCCTTTGCTAATTTTAATATTTTTCTACGCTTCTTTACAGCGTTAACACCTCTTTTAATACGCATAATTAAATCTCCTTAAATTGTATTACTTATTGTAAATAAGCGTCTTTACAGTCTTTTCTTGTGTTACGTCAACGTATGCGCCAGCACACAAGTTATTCTTTCTCTTTCTGTCTTTCTTAGTTAAGATGTGGTTCTTACCTGAACAAGCCCTTTTAATCTTGCCGGTTGCGGTCACTTTGAAACGTTTTTTAGCCGCACTTTTAGTTTTCATTTTAGGCATAATCTTACCCTCCGTTTATTTTATAATTTATTTACGCTTTCGTAGGAGCAATCATCATCCAGATGTTTCTACCTTCAGTAAGCGGTCTTTTTTCCATTTCGCCAAAGTCTTTGATTATTTCATAGAACTTATTCATAACTTCAAGTCCTAGTTCAGAGTGAGCCATTTGACGACCACGCATTCTTATTGAAACCTTAACTTTATTGCCGGCTGCAAGAAACTTTTGGGTTTGCTTTGCCTTTACGTTAAGATCACCAACGTCGATGGTCATAGATAGCCAAACTTCTTTTATTTCAACGACTTTTTGGTTCTTTTTAGCTTCTTTTGCCTTCTTGTTTTGTTCAAACAAGAACTTGCCATAATTCATAACCTTACATACAGGTGGCACTGCATTCGGCGAGATTTTAACTAAATCTAGCCCGCTTTCTTCAGCGATAGCCAACGCTTCTCTTGAAGAAACTATACCAAGTTGTTCACCTGATTCGCCAATTAAACGCACTTCCTTATCACGGATTTCCGCATTCGTTTGATGTTCTTTTTTGATAGTGATATACCTCTCAATAATATTTCCCTAGGCTGTTAACCTATAAAGACTATAAAAAATGGGTTGCTATAAATTTTAAGCAACCCAAAAAATACAAATCGACAAAATTATTCGTCTAAAAGTATTGAACCAATCAGCCCTAATTAGCGATGGTGAGAAGGGTCACTTCTTCTTTAAGCCATATTATATTACAACATTTGACCTACTTTGTCAAACGTTTTTTAATACTTTTAAAGTATTTTAAATAATTTTTCTTTAATTACGCTTGTTCTTCTAATATAATTGCAGTGTTTGCAAATCTACGCACCGATTCAATAGCCTTTATGCAAGATTCTAACTTATCGTACGCTTCACCTATGCAAATCACCGATCTTTGACTATTTCTTAACTTATAATAAAATCTTCCCGATTTATCGTGATCTATTATAAAATTACCTTCTAAAGCGTTCTTTTTAACAGCATCGATAGCGTTTCTTGCATTTTTAACGTTTACGACCTGTTCGGTAGCAAGCATAACTTGACCGTTACTAGCGTACAATTTAGCCCAATATTTATCCCCTTCTTTTTCAATCTTCCACTTTCCTTCAGTACCCTTTTTAATGTCGGCAAGATTTAGTGGCGCTGGAGTGTAATCGACGTATTTAACACCAGCATTTACTTGTTCCTGAATAGGCGATTCTTTTGCAAAGCGCTTAATAGATTCAATCGCCATTAAGCAACGCCCTTCGTTATCGTAAATTTCACTAACGCACAAAAGCCTATTTGAAGCCGTTTTAAGTTTGCAGTAGTAATTATTATTTTTATCTTTATATACTATAAATTTACCCGAATCGACTGCATTTATAATGGTAGCCACGCCGTTTCTTGCCCCTTCTTCGCTAGCGTAAGTTTCACTAGTCAACATAAGCTCGCCGTTAGACGCTAAAAGAGTGGATATGTATTCGCCTTCGCCCTTCTTTTCAATAACCCATCTACCGTTCTTGGTCTTTGCTTCTTTTTTAGGGCTTTCGGCAACCTTAATTTCAGCATTTTCCTGTTCTTCATTTAGGATAGGCTCTTTCTTTTGTTCTAGTTTTTGTTCTACTTTTTGTTCTTTTTCTACCTTGTTTTCTTGTTTAGCAGTTTCTCTATCTACCGGTAAAATTTGAACTTTTTCTTTTTTGTTTTCTTGCGTATTTAGTTTTTGAGATTGTAAAATCGCTTGGTTTTTCGCCTTTTCTTTTTTGTACTTAACGGCAAAAATAGCTATTAAGATACCGGCCGTAATAATTAAAAGAATAGTGATTAAAATTACTACTCCACCAAGTGTCGAATCTTTAAGCCCGAACAAATTACCAAGAGCGATAAAAAAATTAGATTGAATATTTAGTAATATACCGTTCATAACTTTCTCCTTTGCGTTTACTTTTTTATTATATTAAGGCGAGATAGCAAAAATGCTTGTTAAAAGTTTGCATCTACCTTTAATTTATAATAACATAAATTTAGAAATTTTTCAATAACAAAATAGAAAAAACAGCACTTCCAAATAAAAAATGCTGTTTTTTATAAGATTTTAGTTATTTCCGTCGTTAAAATATAAGATACCTAGAGTATGTGCGCCACAGTGACTTGCAATAGTACAACCTGCTGTCGTTAGATAAATTTTCTTAAAGCCCCTATCTACTAACGCTTGCTTTGCTTGTTCAATCATTTGGTCGGTAGCCGTAGTATAAGTTACGAATACTCTATCTAAATCTGGAGTGTGAAATTCTTCAATAACGTCGTGACAATATTTACCCACTACTTTATCCATAGCACCACGATATTTTTTATCAGAACCCATCTTACCGTTTGACACTACTATTCTAGGTCTAATTTTCAAAATATTAGCGCCAAGTAATGACAAAGCGTTGCATCTTCCACCTTTATAAAGATAATCAAGACGCTCTATAACGAAACTTACTTGAAGTTTATCTACTCTTTGTTCAAGTTTTTTAGCAATTTCGCTAGGTTCAACCCCTTCTTTTGCGAGATCACGAGCGTAAAGAGCCAATAAACCGATACCAGTAGATAGACTTAAACTATCTACAACGTAAACGTTAGCAACGTTTTGGCTAGCACGTTTTGCGTTAGCGCAAGACGACGACAAGCCACTAGATAAAGAAATGTGTATAACTGCGTCGTAATCCTTCTTTAATTCTTCAAAATATTCGGTATATTCAAACTCATTAATTGCATTAGTCTTTGGTAAAGTTTTGTTTTCGTCGGCAAAAGCGAACAACTCCTTGGTAGAAACTTCGCCGTCCTTAAAAGTTTTATCACCTAAGGTAATGTGATATGGAATAACTTTAATATCGTTTTCTAATATAATTTCTTTTGATAAGTCACTTGTAGATTCAACCGAAACGGCAATCTTCATATAGAATACTCCTTTTATTCGTAATGTATTTTTATCTTTAACTCAATCTTTTATAATAGTTATTTACTACTCAAATATTGACTGCAAAGTCAACGTATCTAACAAATACTACCAAATAGATTAACATAAATTAAAATTAAATTCAAGCATTTTTACCACATATATCCAAATATTATTAAGCAAAGTTACAAAAAAATTATCCTTATTTACTTGATTAAAGTGTTAAATCGTGTTATCATAATATAGTAATTTATTTAAAAACATATATTTAGGAGACGAAATATGGACAAAATTTGTGGAAAGGTTATTTCCGATACTATAAGTTTTGCTGAATTTAAAGATTACGATGGACAAATTGTTAATATTAAAGGCTATATCCATCGTATTAGAGAAATGACGGGCTTTGCTTTCGTTATCGTAAGAACTTCTAGGGACACTATTCAATGCGTATATGCGCCTGAATTTTCTTCTTATCGTTGGGACGATAGATTGTGCGAAGAAGCGTGCGTAAAAATCACGGGTAAGGTGGTTAGCAGTCAAGACGCAAAGGGAAATCAAAGATTTGAACTTCAAATACACGATATTGAAATTCTTTCTTTACCTGCCGAAGGACTTCCTATCGTAATCAATAAGAAACAATTAGATAATATCCAATTATCGACAGTTTTAGACCTACGCCCTATTTCTATGCGTAATCCTAAGGAAAGAGCCATATTTAAGGTTCAAGAAGGTATTGCTCGTGGCTTTAGAGAATGTTTAATGCAAAACGGTTTTACCGAAATTCGTTCGCCAAAGATCAATTTTGCAGGCGCTGAAGGTGGTACAAACATTTTCAAACTAGACTACTTTGGAAAGCAAGTATATCTTGCTCAATCTCCACAGTTGTATAAACAAGCGTTAGTTGGCGTTTACCAAAAGGTATTTGAAGTTGCTCCTGTATTTAGAGCAGAACATCACGATACTTCTCGTCACCTTAACGAATATACTTCTATGGACTTTGAAATGGGCTTTATCAATAGTTTTGAAGATATTATGAACACCGAAGTTATGGTTCTTAAGTACATCATGAACTTACTAAAGACCGAATACAAGGAAGAGTTAGATATATTACATATCGACGTTCCTGAAATTACCGAAGTTCCAACGATTAAATTTATGGATGCTAAAGAACTTCTAATGAAAAAGTTCAAGTACCAACCACAAGATATGAAAGACTTCGACCCAGCTGAAGAAGAACTTTTAGGCAAATACGCTAAGAAAGAACTTAACAGCGACTTCTTGTTCGTCACCCACTATCCATCTAAAAAGCGTCCTTTCTATACTATGGACGACCCAGCAGACCCAGACTACACCCTTTCTTTCGACCTATTGTTTAGGGGCTTAGAAATCACTTCTGGTGGTCAAAGAATACACGATTATAATGAACAAGTTGCTAAAATGGTTAAGTGTGGAATGGACCCTGAACAATTTGAAACTTACTTAATGCTTCATAAATACGGCGCTCCACCACACGGCGGATTAGGTATCGGGCTTGAAAGACTTACCATGCACCTTCTAGGCGCTAAAAACGTTAGAGAAACAACTATGTTCCCACGTGACATCAATAGGGTTACACCATAGTTTTTAGTTGAATTAAAACCAAAATTTATAAATTTAGATGCTTCCAAAAATTTGGGAGCATTTATTTTTGATTAGATAAATAAAATTAGATATAAGAAATTCTAATAGATATGCCCTAAAAAATATTTGTAAAGTTTTTATTTTTTATATATAATGTTTGAGTAAAACAAAATCCAATAAGGAGGATATTAAGGTGGAAAGATTTTTTGGCACGGTATCACGTGGTGTAAGAGCACCTATCATTAAAAATGGAGACGATATAGTAGAAATCGTTACTAAGTCAGTATTAGACGCTTCTAAAAGTGAAGGCGTAAGTTTTCGTGATCACGACGTAGTTGCGATGACTGAAGCAATAGTTGCAAGAGCGCAAGGAAACTATGCAACGGTTGACCAGATTGCCGAGGACGTAAAGGCAAAATTTGGTGGTCAAACGGTTGGCGTTATCTTCCCTATCCTTTCAAGAAACCGTTTTTCAGTTTGCTTAAAAGGTATTGCAAAGGGCGCTAAAAAAATCGTTCTAATGTTATCGTATCCTTCTGACGAAGTGGGCAACCACCTAATAAGTTTAGATGCGCTTGACGAAAAGGGTGTAAACCCTTATACCGACGTTTTAACCGAACAAAAATATCGTGAACTTTTCGGTTACGAAAAACATAGATTTACAGGCGTTGACTACGTAGAATATTATAGAGAATTGATAACTGAAATGGGCGCAGACTGCGAAATTATCTTTGCAAACAACGCAAAGGCTATTCTCCCTTACGCTACTAACGTTTTATGTTGCGATATCCACACTAGAGCGAGAACAAAACGCCTATTAAAGAGCGAAGGCGCAACCGTTTTCGGACTTGACGATATCTTATCTAGTTCGGTAAACGGAAGTGGCTACAACGAAAATTACGGACTTTTAGGGTCTAATAAGGCTACTGAAGAATCAATTAAGCTATTCCCTAGAGATTGCCAACCTATCGTTGACGCTATCCAAGAAAAACTATATAAAGCAACCGGAAAGCGTGTTGAAGTTATGGTTTACGGCGACGGTGCATTCAAAGATCCAGTTGGTAAAATTTGGGAACTTGCAGACCCTGTCGTTTCCCCTGCTTACACTAAAGGTCTTGAAGGTACTCCAAACGAACTTAAACTTAAATATTTAGCAGACAACGACTATAAAGATTTATCGGGCGATGCTCTAAAACAAGCAATTAAAGATAGAATTCACGATAAAGACCTTTCGGTTGTTGGTCAAATGGGTACTACGCCTAGAAGATTAACCGACCTAATCGGTTCGCTTTGCGACTTAACTTCAGGCTCGGGCGATAAAGGTACGCCTATCATTTGGATTCAAGGCTACTTCGATAACTACACGACCGAATATTAATATATATAGAGATTATAAGAAAGCAAATCCTTTTAAGGCATAGTCACAAGCTATGCCTTTTTGTTTACTAAAATACAAAAAAATAACCGTTAATATTGACATTTACCTATCTTTATGATATATTTAGAGTTAAGATCTTATACAATAAGGAATAAATAACAAAATGAAAGAATTTAAGGAATATATTGCCAAGTATCAAGATAAAGCAAATACTCGAGAATATGAATTTGCTATAACTGAAAAGAGCAAAACTCTAAACGCCGACAATTTGGACAAATACCTTTCAGGTATACACGACACAAATGAAGATACCTTTATTAGGTTTAGTTGTTTCTTTTTAGTATACACCTATTATCGAAAAAACAATCTTCTATCCGATTTAGATAAAATTGTTGACGAAAATTATTCGCTATTTAAGTCGCAGTTTCTCTTCCCGTTTCTTTATATTATGAAAGAAGCCAAACTTTCTACCATAAACCAACTCGATAGACTGTTATCCGAAGGCGAAAAACATTTAGAAATGTATAAAGACTATATCGGCTACTTAAACCTATATACAGAAATATGCGCTAAATACTACGAAGTCAACCTTGACCTTCGTGGAGAAGTAAGCGAAGAAGAACAAGAAAACCCAACCGACGAAATTCAAAAGAAAATGGTGGGCAACGCAAGGCTTAAAAAGGCTTTAGAAGCCATAGAAACCTGTTGTAAAGAGCAATCTGACTACCATAAATTTTACGTGAATAAAGGTAGAATTTATGCGCTTTTAGGCGATTACGATAACGCCGAAAAGTTTATTCTCGAAGGAATAAGCAAGGTTAATAACGACTCGTATCACGATAAGACAGTATCGTCATACGAAGGCGCTTACAACAACGTTATGAACATCATATCGTACGATAAGGCGCAAAAGACCATTAAACTTTGCGAAAAGAAACAAGATTTACTCGATAAGTCTGTAAAAGGTATTCAAATAGATAATCTTAAAAACCTATCTATTTTATCTACCGTTATAGCATTTTTATTGGGTGGCGTTGAAGCGTTTGCTAACATTACCGACTACTTCGTAATAGGTAAAGTTATGCTTATGTATTCGGGGTTATTCCTTTGCTTAATCGGATTTATTTCTCTTCTCGCAACTATGTCAATATTTAAGTTTAAGCAAAAATTATTGCCAAACTTATTGGCTATACTGTTGATAGTTATAGGTATTTTAATTTTTGCTCTAACTATTATAATTAGATAATAATACAATAAGGATTATGAAAGAACAACACTTTACTATTAAATCTCATTTTTATAACGAAGATAGATTTCTCGTTACCAACACCCTATTTGCAGTTATAGACGGAGCGACTGGGCTTACCGATGAAAATACTTTCAATAAGGCGAGCAAGGCTTCAAAGTTAGCAGGCTTTGTAAAATCTCAACTCGCTAACTATAAGGGTACTGATATTATAGATTTTTTACACTCTTTAAGCATTTTAGCATTTGAAAAGGGGCACACTAAAGATTGTTCTTGTGGCATTTCAATAGTTAAAGTCAATGAAAAAACGGTAGAACTTTACTGCCTTGGAGATTGTCCTATACTCTATCAAAATAAAAATGGCGAAGTTCACACTTTTACCCAAACCAAACTACCTAAACTTGACAAAATTGCCCTAAATCAAATGATGGACTACGCCAAAGCAAACAATATTTCTATAAAAAAGGCGAGAAAATATATTGACCATACCTTAAAAAAACACAGGGCGTTATTGAATACACCCGATGGTTATTGGGTATTTGCACCTAGCGAAAAGCCCAACTTTACGGTCGACACGATAACTATTGAAAAAGAGCAATTAAAGTCTATTATCGTTTGTTCGGACGGCTTTGCCCAGTGTTATAACAAATTGAATATTTTTGAAAATGAAAAACAGTTGTTTGAAAGTCAACTATCAGTAAAAGATATATGCCTAAAAGTTCAACGTATTTCTAAAGCCGACAAAGACTATAACCTATACCCTCGTTTCAAATTATTCGACGACACTACCGTAATAAAACTCGATTTTTAACCAAAAAGAACTTGTGAAATTCACAAGTTCTTTTTTTATATTCTTCCGTAATATTTTAATATTTCTAGTCTTGACTTTTCAAGTTGATCCCCTAAGCCCTTTATTTGCCCGTAAAAACTTTGTAATTTATTAAAAGTATGAGTGTAATACTTTTGTAAATTTGGGGCTTGTTCGTACATAAAATCGACGTACACGGAATGAGCCAGCCAATTTCTAACTTCTTTAATTTGAAACAAGAGATCGTAATCGGCTTTAGTTATATTAAACTTTTTACAACTCTTATCAAGAGTTTTCAATTATAATAAAACTTCGCCTAAAGACTTAAACTCGATCGACCTATAATTTTGCTCCATATCGCCATCCAAAACACCTGCGCATATAAGCTTTACGTCGTGTTCAATTCTTTGGCACTCCATAATGGTCTGCCCTACGAGTTTATTAAAATTATCAAGATTCATACTTTGCCTTTTTTGTTTAATGTGATATTTAGTTATTCGTTAAATATTTATTTGCTAAAGTGTTTAGTGGATGAGTATTATCTTTTGCAATTTCATAAACTAAATTTTTTATTATTTCCAACTGCAAAGACACTTTATTTTTATATTTCTCATCTTCTAACTCACGAAGGTTGTTTAATATTATAAAATCGCCTATCTCGTGCTTCCCAAAATCTTTTCGTTTTTGTTTCAATTTATTATCACGATAACTTATTCTAGATTTATAGACGTTAAAATAGTCTTGTAACAGCCTAGAAGATACGTTTGGCAAGTAAGTTAAACCGAAAAAATCAGGTTTTCCACCTCGCTCTAGTAGACGGCAATAACCTATTATGTGCGTTTGTGCTTTATATTTCGTTATATAGTATTCCGAACAGTTTAAAGCTTTATAATTGGCTTTTGAAATTTGTAATTCCTCAAGCATTTCTCTATGCATTTCGTGTTTTAGAAAATCGAAGAAGTTAGTAAATTTTTTAAGTTCACAATACTCTGCCGAACCACTACCCGTCGGCACGTATTTATCCCTATTCACATCTCCATTTCCTTGCCTTAAAGTTATCACTTTATTATCACTAGTCAAAACGAGCGTAGATATCCCTATTATATTTGCACAATAATTATCGCATAAATCAAGCAAACTTACCTGTTTAACTTTATCATCGTCTATTTTATCTTTTATACAAAATTTATAACCGTTTAATAAATAATCAACGTCTAATCTATTCCTACAAGTTTCATATATCGAATCGTTAGTTATTACGTTGGAAAAATAGTCCGTTCTTTCTAGTTTTACCTTTTTAAAGCCTTTTTGCGTCGATAAATCAGTAGATAATCTAACTAATTTGCCATTAAAAATTATCTTATCGTCTTCTATTCTTTGTTTTATTTTATAATCAAAAATTTTAGTCACTTCTTCAGGTACTGGAAATTTTCTTTTTATTATATCCATTTTTATTACCTGATTTTCACTATCCATTTTTGCAAGCATATTATTGACGTCACGTGACATTTCGTAACTTTCGCCATTATATTCTTGCCAACTATATCCACTTTTTTGATAATCTTTACTGCTTACTAAATTTTGTTTTATATAATCTTTTATTCGATCATCCTTTACCACGTATGAACTGCGATAACTTTTAAAAGTTTCTACAAATTCTTTAATCAACGACAAAACTAATGGCAATAAACTTATAATTATTCCAGGCAATAATTCTTGTCTTACATACACGCCGATATCTTTTTTACCGTCAAACGACAATACGTTAACGACTACCGTTATTATCAAGGAAACAAACGATAATATGGTCGAATAACCAAACAATTTACTATATTTTATCTTTAATGAAAAACGAGCAAACCACAATTTTAATTTTGAATTACGCTGTTCGTCTTTTTTTACTATATCTTGCGAAAAATATAGTTCATCTGTCTTTTTCATTTAGTTTTTCCTTACTCTTACTTTTTAATATAAAGTGATTTACCTTCCCAATCGCTATCTTTCTTAACACCCAAAATATCCACAATGGTCGGTGCGATATCTAAGATACTTGCATCTTCAATAACCTTTCCTTTTGGAAAATTTTCGCCCTTAATGAATAGTGGAATAGTCATATCTTCTGGAATATCGTGACCGTGTATCCTATCGTGACCACCGTGATCTGCCGTAACTATTAAAGTGTAATCTTCGGGCAACACTTTTGATATGTAATCTATACTATCCCAAGTGTGTTTTACCCCTTCAAGATACTTTTGGCTCATCCAACCGTATCCGTGTCCCAAGATGTCGGCTATATGAAAATACAAAAACATAAAATCAGGACTGCTTTCATTTATGTATTTTAACGCTATATCGGTAAAGTTATTTACGTGTACCAACTCATCGCCAGGATCTCTTTGATAATACGCCCAACTCAATGAACCAGGTCGAGTTATATCTTTAAGTTGTTCCCACGAATACATCATAGCGCAACGCTTTTCGGCTTGTTTAAGCACTTCTGCAAGCCCGTTAACAGGTCGAACTTGTGGAGTATATATATTTGTCGTAACGCCGTGTCTATCGGGTTTTACGCTATGAAAAAGCGACATATGACAAGGTAAGGTCACTGAAGGAAAAACAGTTTGCGCATTTAAGGTATAACTACTTTTAGATTGTAAACTTTTAACAGTTTCAAGCCCGTCTATGGCATCGGGGCGCATACCGTCACATAAAATCAATAATACTTTTTTCATTTTATACTCTCCTTGTTCTAATATACAAAAGTTTTCAATTATTATTTATATTTAAATAATGTTAAAAAGCAATCCACAAATAAATGTATGCTGGGATAATTGCCGCTAAAGTAAATGGAATACCTATTTTAAAGAAGTCGGAATTTTTAACGGTATATCCTTCTTTTCTAAGTATGCCAATACCCGTAATGTTTGCCGATGCGCCGATAGGCGTACAGTTACCACCTAGAGTTGCACCCGAAAGTAAGCCAAAATAAAGCACGGTAGGATCGATATTTAATGCATTTGCAATCCCTGCGATAACAGGTATCATGGTTGCAACGTATGGAATATTGTCTATAAATGCTGAGATAAGTACTGACGCCCATACGATAACCGTATAAAGCACGAACACGTTTCCACCACCCATTTGAGCGAGCAATTGAGCCACAGCGTCAATAACGCCTTGTTCAGCGATACCACCTATCATTAAAAATAGTCCTAAAAGAAGCCCTATCGTTTGAAAATCTATTTCCTTTAGTGGAGAAATCAAAGCTGACACTTGCTTTTTACGAATACAGTTATACACAAGCCCAATTACTAGTAATGCGCAACAAATAAGTCCGTTTGTCACTTCAGGTTTATTTTCAATAAAGGACGCTACGATTAGTAAAACGACCGTGCCGACAAGTAAAATAGTTGGAACGAAGTCAGTCACTTTAGTACGTTCTTTCATCTTTGGAATAGGCGCTTTTTCTTTACGGAAAAGGACGAATAAAATAATAGCGGCAATAACGGCACCAAGTTCTACTGCAAAAAACATACCAGGCATTCCTTTATACCAAAAGAAATCCATAAAACTCATATCGAGAGCCGAGCCTAGCATAATAGCCGTCGTATCCCCAACGAGAGTTGCTGCACCCTGTAAGTTAGACGAAACGGCAATACCTATAATAAAAGGAACGGGATTAGTTTTAAGTTTTTTGCATATTTCTAGGGCAACGGGCGCAACCATAAGCACGGTTGCAACGTTGTCAACAAACGCAGAGATGACACCTGCAAATAACGCCATAGAAACGGCAGCCCACTGCACGTTAGGAACTTTTTCCATTATAACGTCGGCGAGAAGTTCTGGCATTTTGCTTTCTATAAAGAGAGCGACGATACCCATAGTACCCGCAATCATCAACAACACGTTAAAGTCGATATTTTCAAAGACCTTTGATAACGGGAGCATTCCCGACACCACGAAAATAAGCGCCGAAGCAAGCGCAATATACGGTCTATACTTGCTAAATACTAGCATCAACACGTAAGTTGTTGCAAATAACGCCAAAGCTATATACATCATTTGTTTAATCCTTTCCTTATTTCATTAGTTTAGTACACTGTGAAATTCCATAACATTTTATCACAACAAAATAAAAAAGTCCACAAAATTATTAGTATAAGTTATACGGTAAGGTTATTTTCATTTTAGATATAACTTTTTTCCAATCTTCAACACTCGTTTTATCAACAGGGTATTCTTCATATAAACAACTTATAATATCGTTTTTGCTTGCCCCCGTCGTATTAAACCACGAACAAACTTTATGAATATCAAATCTATTCTTGTCCCCGTTCCATACCCATAACGGCGTTGGCCAAAGCCTTACTTTTGCATCGATAGTATCGTAAACTTGCTTTTCGCACGCCCAGTTTCCGTGATGCGCCATTTGAACGATATCGCTTTTTAATTTTTTATGTTCGACCGTTTCTAATAGTCTTTTTCCACTTTGAACGCTAGTGTCACCTAAAAACATTACCGATTGCGAATAGTCGTCATCTTTTACAGTCATCTTAAACACTAACGAACTGCTGTTTATAATCTCATCTAAAGTATCATAAGTTTGCAAAAACTCAATTTCAATACCGTCAATCACTATTGAACAGCCTTTATCAATATTTTCTTTATTTATAAATTTGCCGTTAATATCGTTATAAAAACTATCAGAAAGTATTTGTATTCCATTAACCTTTGCATAGTTATCGAGCGCTTTTATAAACCGTTCGTTCCACGGCAACATTTCTTTTC
>SVHP01000011.1 GCA_015055735.1 Clostridiales bacterium
ATTTGATGTTATTATCGCTAACCACCGAACGACCGTAATACTTTTTGTTTAAGTCTAGATATATTTCGCAAAGGTTATCCTTGGTTAACGGTTGACCTTTTTCTACTAAATCGTGGGCGATTTGTTCAAACTCAGCAAATTGCGTTTGCCTGAACAAAGTCGTTCTAATCATTTCGAGCAAATACGAAAGTAGATATTTTTTAAGTTTATTATCCTTTTCGGTATTGAGAAGATATCTAATAAGCAATACTTCGTTAACCGTACTTGCCACTTCAGCCACGAAAATTCTATAATCTGCTTTAGCGTAAGGCTGAGTGCGATTTGAAAAATACGAGTGAATACTATGCCCCATTTCGTGTGCGATAGTAAACACGTCGTGAGTGGTCTTTTGATAGTTCAAAAGCACGTAAGGGTGCGTGTCGTATACGGCAACGCTATACGCACCGCTTCTCTTTCCGTCCCCTTCGTAAACGTCTAGCCACCTATCTTGTTTTGCCTTTCTTAGAAGGTTTTGATACTCTTCACCAAGTGGCGCAAGCCCTTTAACGACTAATTCGTAAGCATCGTCGTACTCTAACTTTAGTTCTGCGCCTTCAACGACAGGTACGTACACGTCGTACATATACATTTTCTTTAAGCCCAAAAGTTTTTTCTTTTCAGCCATGTATTTATGAAGTTTTGGCAGTGCCTTTTTGGTCGTCTTAATCAAGTTTTCGTAAACTTTTTTACAAACGTCCTCATTCATCAAAGCCATATCGAGCGCCGAATCGTACTTTCTCACCTTTGCATAGAAAACGTCTTTTTTAACGTTTCCATAATAGGTAGATGCAATGGTGTTTATAAGCGAAACGTATGCGTTATAATATTGCTCAAATGCCTTTTTACGAAGTTTTCTGTTCTCCGAATGCATGATAACGCTATAAGTACCGTGACTTAAAGTTATTTTTTCTTTGCCGTCTTTAATTTGACCAAAGTTTATGTCGGCGTTGTCTATTTTAGTAAAAATATCCCTAAAAGTAGACATAGCGTCCCCACTTTCAGCCAAAATTCTCTCTTCGTTTTCGGATAAAACGTGCGCCTTTTCTTTCAATACGCCTTTTAGAAAATAATCGTATTCGCTCAAGTCTTTATCTTCAATAAACTTAGTTAAAACTTCTTCCGATAGACTGGTTAATTCTGGCATAATAAACGCAGTAGCCGTTCCAAACTTTACTCCTAGAGCCGTTATCTTTGAAGATAACGAGTCGTAAAGCGCATCTTTAGTATTTTCATCGTGCTTCATCATTGCGTAAACCGACAATTTCTCAAAAATTCTAGATAGTTTTTCTTGTTCTTTCATGCATTGTAAAAAACTAGCCTTATCGCCCAATTTACCACGAAACGCATCGAATGTTATACTTTTTGACAAATTATCGTAGTCGTTATTCCAATCTTCAACGCTTTGGTATATTTCTTCTACTGCCCATTTATATTTATTATCCAAAATTTTAGTCCCCCCAAGAAAGATTTTTTAGCCCTTTTATTAGTTTTTGTTGCTATGTATTGGAGCAGGCATTCTACCACCCCTATTTATAAACGCTTCACAACTATTTTGATTTACTGCCATGATAGGTGCTGAACCTAAAAGCCCACCAAATTCCACTTGTTCGCCAACGCCTTTGTTAGGAACGGGAATTACCCTAACTGCAGTAGTCTTATTATTTATCATACCTATTGCCGCTTCGTCGGCAATCATACCCGACAAAGTACTTGCAGGTGTGTCGCCAGGAACGGCAACCATATCGATACCAACGCTACAAACTGAAGTCATCGCTTCTAATTTACTTAAGGTTATTGCGCCGTTCTTAGCAGCGTTAATCATACCTATATCTTCACTTACAGGAATAAACGCACCCGACAAACCACCAACGTTAGAACTTGCCATAACGCCACCCTTCTTAACGGCGTCGTTAAGCATAGCGAGAGTTGCAGTAGTGCCGTGCGCACCAACTTGTCCTAAGCCTATTTCTTCCAAAATATGAGCAACGCTATCGCCCATAACAGGGGTTGGCGCAAGCGACAAGTCGACGATACCAAATTCAGCGTTTAATCGTTTAGACGCTTCCTTTGCTATTAGTTGTCCTGCCCTAGTAATCTTAAACGCGGTCTTTTTAATAGTTTCGGCAATCTCGTCAATCGAAGCGCCTTTCATACTCTTTAAGGCGTTGCAAACAACACCAGGTCCCGAAACGCCGACGTTAATAACAGTTTCGCCTTCGCCTACGCCGTGGAAAGCGCCTGCCATAAACGGATTATCTTCAACGGCATTACAGAACACTACTAATTTAGCGCAACCAAAACCATCTCTATCTTTAGTAAGTTCAGCCGTTTGTTTTATGATTTTACCCATTAGCGCAACTGCGTCCATATTGATACCTGCTTTTGACGAGCCAACGTTAACCGAAGAACACATTCTATCGGTTATCGCAAGCGCTTCTGGAATACTTTCGATAAAAGACTTTTCAAAGCTAGTCATACCCTTATGAACGAGAGCCGAATATCCACCTAAGAAATCAATACCAACCATTTTTGCAGCGTCGTCTAACGCTTTTGCTAAAACAATTTCTTTACCACAAAAAGAAGAGGTCAATAAACTTGCAGGCGTTATTGAAACACGCTTATTTATGATAGGAATACCATACTCCGAACCCAAATCTTCGGCTACCTTGACTATGTTTTCAGCCTTTTTACAAATTCTATCGTAGCAAAGTTTTGCTGTTAATTTAGCGTCGTCACGAATACATGGTAAAAGGGATATACCCATAGTGATTGTCCTTACGTCAAAGTGTTCCTTTTCCACCATGTTTATAGTTTCTAAAATTTCCTTTCTGTTAAGCATACTTTTCCCACCTTAAATTTTATGCATTGCATTAAAGATATCTTCGTGTTGAACGTGGATTGAAACGCCGATCTCTTGACCGACCTTAACCATTTCATCTTTTAATTCTTTTAGTGATAAAGTCGCATTTTCTAGGTCGCAAAGCATAAGCATAGTAAAGTTATCTTGCATTAGCGTTTGGCTAATATCTTCAATATTAACGCAATTTTCTGCTAGCGCCGTACTTACCTTTGCAATTATTCCAGGTCTATCTTTTCCTATTACCGTAACTATTGATTTCATATTGATTTTCTCCTTAAATAGTTAAAACTTTGTCTAAATTTAGTTTATTCTTGTATCTCATAACTGATAAGAACGTTACCTTGAGTGACGTACTTAACCGTTTGTTTTTCCTTAAATTCTGGGAACGGCTTTTCATGGAATACTAAAACCTTTCTTTCGTAAAAGTCTTTTTTATACTTATTCCACTCTATAAACACTAATGCTTTACAATCCACGCCGTCCTTATCTTGAATATGTTCGTCGTATTCAAAAAAACTGCCAATCGAAGTTTCTCTCAATCCTGTATTTAGATTTAGAGTAAGTTTATAAAAGCGATTAACCCTTCTAAACACAATGCCTAAATATAAGACCGAAAAAATTACGAAAACGACACTTATTGAATAATGAATAAGTTTTACCGTGCCGATATTTGGCGATTCGTACGGCAAGGTAGTAAAATAAACTACCATAGCAATACTAAAGATTAAATACAAAGCAGCAATAATCAAGTATGCCGTTAAAGTTCTTTTCCTTTGCGCTTTCGCATCGATATACTCTTGTTCAACAAAATAATTTGTCATATTTTTCTCCGTTTTTCTTATTTACTTTTGAATATATTTCTAAAATATTCTCCTAGGTTGTAAAGCCCTTTACTTAACCATCTAATATCTAACGCCCAATCGTGCACCACTCCAACGACTTGATCTCTAGTACAAGTATCGTACTCTCTTCTACTATCCGAACTATCGTTCCTATTATCTCCAAGGTAAAAGATCTCGTTTTCTTTTAACTCCCAATAACTTTTTCCATAATGCTCTGTCCTTAGTCCAGGTTCTAGATAAGGTTCTTCAATTATTTTACCGTCCACGTAAACCTTTCCATCTTTTATTTGCACGGTAACCGTCCTATCTTTTTCGCCAACGGCTATTTGCCTTTTAATTATCCAAGCACCGTTCGGTTTTTCGTCCTTTATTACGATTATATTACCATTTTGAGATTTAGCATTAACGTCCATAAATAACACGTCTTCATTGTGAAGAGTTGACATCATTGAAGGCCCTGAAACGTAAACGCTTTTTAGGTAATTGTTGTTTATTTCAGTTATTGAAAATAATAGAAAAACAGCCACTAATAAAAAGATTATAAAATTAAAATCGGCTTTTTGCTGTTTTTGTTGTATTTCAACTAAACTATCGTTAACTTTAATCATTTTGCTCCTTGCAAGGCGTGTGAATTTTGGTCATCTTTTTCACTTCGTCAACCGACATAAAAATCGCTCTACTACATTTTAGGCATTTTAATTTCACGTCAGCCCCCACTCTCGCCACTTCCCACTCGTTAGAGCCACAAGCGTGAGTTTTCTTTGAAATTATTTTATCGCCAACCGAATACGTCATATTTCTCCTAATCTACTAAATCCATAACGCATTGTTTACTAAGTATTCACTTCCGTTAACGTTAATAGACATAGCTTGAATTTTTGAATAATCTTTTAACGGCATACCTTCAGCCGTCTTAAACTTGTTCATCGGCAGTTGTACGTTATGCCAAATATCTTCGCCTTTAATACTTACCCTTGCAAAATACTCGGTTTTAACGCTTGGATAATCGGCAATTAAGCAAACGACTAACTCCCCGTCCTTTTCCGAATAAACGTCTAGCATAAAAATAGAATCGCTATTCGGCGCACATTTTTTACCACTAGGCATAAAGGTCAAAACACCACTGTCGCTAGTAATACCTTCAATACCCATAGGTCCTTTCTTTTTAAGGACAGCATTATTCACGAAAGGGTCGCCGTCTTTTTGCAAGGTATCATTGTTTACGAACAACGTGCTAGCATTATCTATTCTTGAAGAATAAACTATGTTGTTTTTATAAGTTTTCGCAATCTCGTCTTGGTTAAACTTCTTTGCTATTATCTTTGAACAAATGGTAAATCCGTTAGCATACTTAAAAACGGCGTACATAATAGCGAGTTCAGACTTATTGAAAGGCGTATATTTTGCTACGTAACTCTCTCCCACTTTTTTGGTTTTAATTATTTGCCAAGAACGAACGGTTGGATCTGCAAGTTCTTCGGCAATGCAAACGTTAACCGACTTTAAGCCCTCCAAACTTCCGTTTGCTTCAATTATAAGCTGACCGTTTTCAATTTCGCATTTAAGGTCACAATCACAAGGTAAATTCAATTTGGTATCGTCTTGCAAATATTTGGACAAAAACAAGAGCATATCAAAATATCCGTCTTGGTTTATCTTGTTAACTTGATTTATCGAATAGTGAATAGCCGAATAGGTTTCCTGTTTAATTTTAGAAAGTGTATCAAAAGCCCTATCGATATCGTATTGAACGTTATTAGTAGCCGAAAGCATAAGCACGGGGCAATTAACGTGCATTGCGTAAGATTGTGGGTCAATTCCTGCAATAAACTTATACATTTGGTCGTCAAACTGTGGTTCAACCATTCCACCGAACTTTTGAACGCCACGATAACCCAACCAGCCTGAATTTAAACCAAACACAGCGCAATCAAGATTTTCGTCAGTACCTGCAACTTGCCATAACACCGTCGCCACGTCGCCAAAAGCAACGCAACCTATTTTTGTTACGTTCGGTAAGTTGTTTAAGTAGCTAACGACGTATCGAATAACGGCACTCCATTCATACCAACACGTTTTTACAGCGTCAAAAGAAACGGTAAATAAATTGTCTTTTGCTATTTCATAATTAACGTAATCTAAGCTGATAGGATATCTAGTGTAGTTGGTTTTGTTTTCCATCTTTCCTGCAAGGTCAACCAACATAACGCCGTAGCCTTGTTTTACTAGATTTTTAACGAGCGAAATATTTTCTCCAATGGAAAAATCTTGCATTAAGATAATCACAGGGCTTTTTTTAGCTTCTTCTTTTTGGTAAAATTCAGCGTATATATTGACTTTGCCGTCGTTTACTTCACGCCCTTCAATTTCAAGAGCAAATTTTATAATACTACCAATTTTGTATTTATCCACAATTTTGGTCTTAACTTTTTGTTCAATTATAAAATTCTTCCATATTGCCGTAGGCGTTAAAATCGTTCCATTCATACCTAGTTCCTCTCGACTAAATCACATTAACATACTTTTTGGTAAAATTTATGATTATTTAAGTTGATTTTTGTTTAAGTTTAGTTTATAATATTTTTTACTTGTTAGCGAGCGTTAGCCCACATACTCATACTAGTAGTTACTATATTATATAATATATTCCAAATCAACGCAAGCATTTACAAGCATTTTATATGGATAATTCTTATAAGGAGAAAAAATGATTTGTTCTTTTTCAAAGGAATTTTCATCTAATTCTTTTACGGGTATTGAAAATTCTTTTATAACTGAATATATGCCTGTTGCCGATGGCGAAGCCGTAAAGGTTTACCTTTATGGCTTATATTTGTGCCAACACCCTGAAAAAGATCAATCTTTAGAAGAATTTGCTAGCACGCTAAAAATGGACGAAGTTACCGTTTGCAAACTGTTCTCGTATTGGGAAGAATTCGGTATACTGTCGGTAATAAGTAAAGAGCCGTTAAACGTCCAATATCAACCAATACGTGGGGGTATCGGTACAAAACCACGTAAATATAAGGCTGAAAAATACACCGATTTTACTAAGGGACTTCAGTCGCTTATTGAAAATAGAATGATATCTACTAACGAATATTCCGAATATTTTTCGGTTATGGAAACCTATTCGATTAAGCCTGAAGCAATGCTAATGATTGTTAGATATTGTTTGGACTTAAAGGGAAAAGATATCTCATATAGATACGTTATAAAAGTAGCAAAAGATTTTGGCAATCGTGGACTTTGTTCGGTTGAAAAAGTGGAAAAAGAACTTTCTTCTTACATTGCTAGAACTGCCGTGTTAGAACAAATCTTTAAGGCATTATCACTTCGTAGAAATATCGATATAGAAGACGCCAACCTGCTTACTAAATGGACGCAAGAGTTGTCTTTTGATACTGAAAATATAATTTTTGCAGCATCTAAACTTAAAAAAGGTAATATGGAAAAGTTAGATCAATTCCTTTTAGAGTTATATGCCTTAAAGAGTTTCTCAAGGGAAGAAATCAATGATTACGTAGACAAAAAGAAAGGTATTTACGAACTTGCAATTAAAATCAACAAAGCCCTTTCTATTTACGTGGAAGTTATTGATACGGTAGTAAATACTTACACCAAAAAGTGGTTATCGTTCGGCTTTGACGAGCAAACGCTTTTATTTATAGCCTCCACTTGTTTTAAGTCGGGAAAAAACACCTTACAATATATGGACGAGCTAGTTGAAACTTTGCGCAACCGTGGTTTTATCACCATTTCGGGCGTTGGCGATTATTTTGAAAGTTTAAGAATTGTCGATGAGTTTATTTCCAAGATTTTATTGACCGTTGGGCTTAATCGTAAGCCAAACCCTTGGGATAGAGATAATCTTAACGTTTGGAAAAGTTGGAATTTTTCGGACGAAATGATACTTGAAGCGGCAAAACTTTCAGCTGGTAAATCTTCCCCTATCGCCTATATGAACGGTATTTTAAGTAACTGGAAAAACAACTCTGTTTACACTACCGAAAACATTGAAAACAGTTCACAAACCACAAATCAAAACTCACAAGAAAATTACAACCGTGAGTATGAAAGAAGAAGAACTCTCGCTCTTTCAAGAGCGCAAAAAAATAATGAAATCGCAATGTCCATCGACGGCTTCTTGGACGTTTACGGACGATTAAACTCTATAGAAAAAGACCTTGCATTTGCTGAAATTGCAAACGATAACAGCGCTTTAGAAAAACTAGAACAAGAAAAAATAGAGTTAAACAAAAAGGCTCAAGCGCTTCTTAAAAAGCAAAATCTTACACTCGAAGATTTGTCGCCTAAGTATCGTTGTGAAAAATGTAAAGACACGGGTTACGTCGGTACTCATCGTTGCGACTGTTTTGATAAAAAATAACATTATATTACTTTTTATTAAAAATAGAAAAACAATTATCAAAATTCCATACAAAAAAATTAGCACTCAAAGAAAATTCTTTGAGTGCTTTTTTATAAACTTTTCTTTAGTATTTTACTTTCTATCGTCTAATTTTATATATGGATTTCTACCGTTAGTAGAAACGTATGCAGGACGAATAATCTTACCGTTATTATGTAATTCTTCAAGTCTATGCGCCGACCAACCCGACATTCTTGCGATTGCAAACATAGGCGTAAATAATTCCACAGGAAGTCCCAACATATTATAAACGAAGCCACTGTAAAAGTCCACGTTTGCCGATACGCCCTTTATAATCTTTCTCTTTTCACAAATGAGTTGTTGTGAAATTCTTTCAACCTTATCGTAAAGTTGGAATTCTTTATTTCTACCCTTTTCTTGAGCAAGTTCGGCAACAAATCCCTTGAATACTTGCGCTCTAGGGTCAGAAATTGAGTAAACTGCATGTCCCATACCATAAATCAATCCCGAATTATCGTATGCTTGACCTGCAAGAAGTTTAGCGATATAAGCACGCAATTCGTCTTCATCGTTCCAGTCGCTAACGTTTTTCTTAATTTCAGCCATCATTTCCATAGCCTTGATGTTTGCGCCACCGTGTTTAGGTCCTTTTAGAGAACATAGCGCAGCCGTAATGGTCGAATAGGTGTCAGTTCCAGCAGAAGTTACAACGTGAGTTGTGAAGGTAGAGTTGTTACCACCACCGTGTTCAGCGTGAAGAATAAACGCTATGTCAAGCACCTTTGCTTCAAGTTCAGTAAATTCACTGTTTGGACGAAGCATATGCAAAACGTTTTCAGCCGTAGAATAATCTGGGCGTGGTCTATGAATTATAAGCGATTTATTTTCATTATAGTGCATATGTGCATTATAAGCGTAAACTGCAAGCATTGGAGTTACTGCAATCAACGATAGACATTGCCTTAAAACGTTTTCAATAGAGTTGTCTAACGCCTTATTGTCATAACTGTATAAGTTTAATACGCACCTTGCTATTGAGTTCATAATATCTTTATTAGGCGCTTTCATGATTACGTCACGAACGAAGTTTTTAGGAAGTTTTCTAAATTGAGATAACAATCTATTAAAACCTAAAAGTTCTTCCCTATTAGGCAATTTATTAAAGAGCAATAGATAGGTTGCTTCTTCAAGCCCTGAACGAAGCTCGTCATCGTAATTTTCAATCATGGTACGAACGTCAATGCCACGATAGTATAATTCACCTGGAATAGGCGTTAAAACACCGTCGATATTCTTTTTTGCAATAACGTCAGAGATATCTGTTAAACCAGTAACGACACCTGCGCCTTTTTCATCACGAAGCCCTCTTTTAACCTGATTCACCCTATAAGTTTCTTCGGTAAATTTAGGTGTTTCAGAGTATTTTTTAGCTAGCCTTGATATTTCTTCAGTTTGATAATGGTTAAGTGCCATATTTATAGTTCTCCTTGTATTTGTGATATTTTAGCATTTATAGATTAAAATGTCAAATAAAATCGTATTCTAATTGTTTGTTTTTAACACTGACACAAAAAAAGGTTGGCAATTTCTTGCCAACCTTCTTAAATTTGAAATTAGGTTAATAACTAATCGATTAATCTTCAATTCTAATACTTGCATTAACGCCAACAACTTCTTCAAGATTAGAAATCTTATTTAAAGTCTTATTGATTGCGCTTTCGTTGCAAGCGTGAGTAATGATAACGATTTGAGCGTTTCCTTCACTGATAGCAACTTGCTTAACTTCTGCAATACTTAAATTGCTCTTTGCGAATAATCCAGCAATCTTTGAAAGAACACCTGGCATATCCTTAACGGTTAGACGGATATAGTATTTAGAAGTGAAATCCGAAACGAATTTAACTTGGTTATTACCCTTTTTGTTGTTTTCAAAACTTGCATAGAAATATTCGTTATGTTTTGCAGCGAAAATTACGTCTGAAACGATAGCGCTACCCGTTGGAAGTGCGCCAGCGCCACGACCGTAAAGCATAATTTCACCAACGGCGTCACCTACTAAGTGTACTGCGTTAAACGAATCGTTTACCGATGCTAACGGGTCGCTATTCTTAACGAAAGTAGGGTGAACTCTAACTTCAACACCCTTTTCAGTATCTTTACCGATACCTAAAAGTTTTAAGGTGTAGCCCATTTCTTTACCTTGAGCGATATCTTCCTTTGTGATTGCAGTTATACCTTCTCTATAAACGTTTTCAATACAAATCTTCTTATTAAAAGCAAGGCTTGAAAGGATAGAAAGTTTATAAGTAGCGTCAAACCCTTCAACGTCAGCAGTAGGATTGAATTCAGCGTATCCTAACCTTTGCGCTTCCTTTAGCGCTTCTTCATACGACCAGCCTTCGTCAGCCATCTTGGTTAGAATATAGTTGGTCGTGCCGTTAATTATACCTTTAATTGATAAAATCTTGTTTGCTTGCATTCCGTCGATTAAAGTACGAATAATAGGAACACCACCTACGCAACTTGCTTCAAAGAATAAACCTGCGTTCATCTTTTTTGCTTCAACTTCTAGTTCAGGCCAATGCTTAGCAAAAAGTTCCTTATTTGAAGTAACAACCGTTTTACCACTCTTTAGAGCGCTTTCAACGAAAAGTTTTGCAACACCCGTTCCACCGATAACTTCAACGACTATGTCTACGTTCGGATTAGCGCAAACTTCTTCTATACTAGAAGCAATCTTTTCTTCGGCAACACCTAAAGAAATTGCCCTTTCTTTATTCTTTTCAAGGACACATTCTACGGTTATATCAACGCCTTGTGTCTTCTTGAAATACTCTCTATTTTGTGTTAATATTTGGTAAGTACCACCACCTACAACACCAAGTCCTAAAATTGCAACGCCTGCCTTCTTTAACATAATAATCTCCTTTTATTTGTTAAGTTCATATATTGTTTTGAGTCCGTCTAAAGTCAAGGTTCTATCGACTACGCTTATAGTTTTTACTTCTCTCGCAATAATTTCACCAAGACCACCGGTTGCAACGACTTTTATGTCGTCAACACCCAGTTCTTTTTTAATTTTTCTTAAAATATTTTCAACCAACCCTGCAAAACCGAAAATAATTCCCGCTTGCATACAGTGTTTGGTATTCTTTCCTATAACAGTTTTTGGTGCGTCTAACTCAACCATCGGTAATTGCGCAGTCTTGGTCGCAAGCCCTTCTAAAGAAGTCTTTATTCCAGGCGCTATTACAACACCTAAAAGTTCGCACTTTTCGTTTATAACGTCAAAAGTAGTTGCCGTACCAAAGTCGATAACGACCACAGGTCCACCGTATTTAGTAAACGCCGACACACTGTTTACTATGATATCTGCGCCCACTTCTCGTGGATTTTCAGCCTTTATATTTAACCCCGTTTTAATACCAGGTCCTATCATTAAAGGAGTAATTCCGAAAAAGTATTCGCACATATGACAAATGGTGTAGTTTAACGCAGGAATAACCGACGAAAAAATAATTCCGTCAATATCTCCCTTTTCTATACCCCTGTCGTGAAGCAAACCTACTAGCACCGAACCGTATTCGTCAGCCGTCCTAGAAATTCTTGAAGAAACCCTAAACGAAGCGAGTAAGTTATCCCCATTGAACACGCCGTATTTTATATTCGTATTACCTAAGTCTATTGCCAAAAGCATAATCCTTAGTCCCCTTTCTTAAAAATCTTTACCAACCTATAAAGCATAGGCGTAAATATTGCAGTAATAACTATTTCTAAAACGAAATTTAGCCAAATCAAGCCGAACACGACTGCAAAAACTGCGCCTGCAGAAGAAGTTGTTAAAGCCATAAATTCAGCAGCCGATTCTTTCATCAAGACTATACCGAGCATATATATTCCCGTATTTACGATAGGAATAATTAACGAACCAACTATAACGGCAGTATGAAAATTGATTTTCTTTAAGACGTTAAACAGCAGTCCCGACGCTACGCCAGCTAAAGTCGTTTTACCTATACACATAATCGTTAGAATTACGGGATTTGTTTGGAACAAATACGCCGTAGAAGGCTCATGCCCCAAAATAGCCATGGTTATAAACACCACTAGCCCACAAATAAATCCAACGATTGCCCCACCTAAAGGACCAAGCAAAATGGCTGCTAGAGCGATAGGAATTAGGCTAAAGTTGAGAGTTACCCCAAACATAGGTATTGCGCTTGCAAATAATTGCAAAACTATGACTAGAGCAATTAGTATGCCGAGTAACGCAACGTTTTTTGCCGAAAAAAACTTACTATTCATAATAACCTCCAATCAGATTTCTTGTTAGAATATCTGTTGTAATAAAAAAATTTGCGTTTGACAAGTCAATTTCTAATAGATAATCGCTTGTCCGCAAAAGTATTTTATCACAATTTTATCTTGATAGCAATTAAAAAACTAGGCATTTGTAACATTTTTAAATTTAAAATAGTATATTGATAATAGAAAACTTCGCCAGCACACAAAAAATTACATAGGCGAAGCGGTATACTTTGGAGGTACTCTTATGAATAATTTCGATTTATTTGGTGGAAACAACTGTTGTCTTTGGATTTTAATAGTTTTACTTATTATTTGTCTATGCAAAAGCGGTTGTTTAAACGGATTTTTTAACAGTTGTTATTGCTTGCCTGTGGCATTACTACTTATCTGCTTATGCTGTAAAGGTAACGGTGGATTTTTAGGTAATTACGGCGGTTGTGGTTGCAAATAACCATAACTAACAAAAAATAAATTATGGGGTGCACAAAGTCACCCCATTTTTTATTGTCGCTTTTTATTGTCTTTTATAGTACACTTTTTCCAACCTTGAAAAAAACTTGAAAAAATTAAAAAATTTCAAAATTATTGTTGATTTTACAACAACGATATGTTATCATTTATATATAAAAATTTTACAAAGGAGATTTTTCACTATGGAAAACAAATCAGCTAATTCCAAGTTTAGAAAAGCGCTTGGAATGAAACCTGATACCAGCGTAAAAACCGAAATTATCGCCGGTATCACAACCTTCTTTGCGATGTGTTATATCATTATAACCAATCCAAATCAGATTATTGGTTTCACCTTTACTCACCCAGTTTTGGCCGGTCCTATTTGGAATGCGGTTTATGTCGGAACAATAATCGCAGCAGTTATAGGTACGTTACTCTATGCGTTCCTAGCAAAAAAACCTTTTGCTCAAGCATCTGGTATGGGACTTAACTCATTCTTCTTTACGTCGTTTATTCTTCCTGCGCTTATTTCGCTAGGCGACGTTACAACCAATTACGGTGCTGGTTTAGTAATCATTTTAATCTCAGGTCTTATTTTCTTATTGTTGTCAGTTACTGGTTTAAGATCTTATATTGCTAAATCACTTCCTGATTGCTTAAAGAAAGCTATTCCAGCTGGCATAGGTTTGTTTATCGCATTTTTAGGTCTTAAAGGTTCAGGCATGGTAGTTGCAAACCAATATACCTTCGTTGCTTTTGCCGATTTAACTACCTGGACAAACGTTGCCCCTGTTTTAGCAGCATTTTTAGGCTTAATTTCTATCGTAATATTCAATAAAGTTGGCTTTGGTTGGATGAAAAAAGCATCTATCGTTTTAGGAATTTTGGTTTCAACCATTTTATACTATTTATTCACTTGGACAGCCCCTGAATTTACTTTCTCTGAAATCAGCCAATCTTTTGCTGACTTCGGTGAATACGGTTTTTCTGTATTTAAACCTGAAAGCTGGACGGCTGCTTTTGACGGTGTAACTATCGGTTCAATTTTCTCAGTCGTTATTTTAATCATCACTTTCTGTCTAGTAGATATGTTCGATACTATCGGTACACTTTACGGCGCATCTGCTCAAGCTGGTATGCTCGATAAAAACGGTGACCCAGAAGATATTGAAAAATCTATGCTTTGCGACTCCATCGCAACTTGCACAGGCGCTATGGTTGGTACTTCTACAGTTACTACTTTCGTTGAATCGGCTTCAGGTGTTGCCGAAGGTGGTAGAACTGGTCTTACCGCTTTAACAACTGCAGCACTCTTTGCAATCTGTTTGATTTTATCTCCACTTGCTAAAATCATTCCTGGTATCGCAACAGCTCCTGCTCTTATCTACGTAGGTGTTCTAATGCTTAAAAACTTCAAAGATATCGATATGGAAGACCTTTCAAGCGCAGTACCTGCTTTCTTAACACTTATAATGATGCCTTTAACTTACTCAATTTCAAACGGTATTGCTATCGGCGCTATCGCTTACGTACTCATTAGATTATTCACTGGTAAGTACAGCAAAAAAGATATAGTGGTTACAATTATTGCTCTTCTTTTCATCTTTAGATACGCATTTGTTAATACACTATAATCTTTAACTAAAACTTTAAAGCCTTGCAAATTTCTTGCAAGGCTTTATTTTTGTCCTATTTTCCTTTCTTTCTTGCCAACTCAACGTTATCAATACTTCTATCTCTAAGTGTTTTTTCCACGCTTGGCTTATCTTCGTAACGATAGTCTTCCCCACTCTTTTTGATATATTTACTTATAACGTTATGCGACGCTACCTTTTCCACGCTCGAATTAACTTGGCGTTGATATTTGAAAAATTCGTGGTTGTCGGATACGGTATCTAGTGGCACGGTATCTTCAAAATTACCCGTCAGCCTTACGTCCTTAATAACGTTTCTAATATATTCTTTATTTTGTTTTAGTTTAACTAACTGTGGAAAATCAGCGCCACCGACAAATAATTGTTCCCAATCACGCCCTTCGTATTTTTTAAGCATTTCGGACGCAATTTTTAAGTGCTTTAATTCCTGTTCAAAATGCTCTAACCAAATCTTCTTGATTTGTGGATGAGTTTCGTCTTGATAACAAGAATAATACAAATAACACTCGGTATATTCGTGCATTACCCAACCTTCGAACATAGTACAAGACGGATCTAATAGCGAGCCATAGCCCGTCACGTGTTGTTCTTCTATCATGGCAATTTCAGCATATAGTTTACGCCCTAAATCACTGTGATAAATATTACCAACGTTCATATAATAGTTCATGGTTTGTTGCTCTGCAGCTGTAATAATATTAGTATTAAGCCTTGTAATCAAAGCGTCTTGCCAACAGTTGATATACCTTCTAACGTCGTCGTTAGGGTGACGATGCTCACTAATAGTAGGTCTTGCAGGCGTAATTTCGGTATATTTACCAACTAGCCTTTCGGCGTGTACCCCTTCTTCCATATCTAACAAGTTTGCATATCTATAAAGGTGGTCAAAATCTTCTAAAAGTGCAAAATCTAGTTGACTTTTAACAAATGGATTTGGCTCTTTTTGAGCCATATCGGCAGTTAAATCAACTGCAAGTTGCTCGTACGCTATGGTCGTTTCTAGCACTGTTTCGTCAATAGGTTTTAGACTACTAATTCGCTTTTGTTGAAACTGTTCTTGCCTTCTAACGCCTGCAATAATCCGTCTAACGTCGTTGTTTAGACAGTGCCTATTAAAGTGGTGTAAAAACCAATTTGACTCAAACTCCGTGCCGTTCATCAAGATAACTCGAGTTTTTGTGTACGGATCGGTAGAATTCTTGTCGTAAGGCTTGACTGCCAGCGAGTTCCAATTTGGATAACTTAATTTTGTGTCTTTTGGTAATTCCTTAAATGGGTTCATATATTTTCTCCTTATATTTTTAAGGTAATTATTACCAAAAAACAAATTAACTATACTATAAAAAATAAACGTCTCTCTAAAAAGAAAGACGTTAAATTATTTAGACTGTAAAAGTTTTTTGATTACGAAAAGTTGAAATCGCCTTGGTAAAAAGTTTAGAAGTTTTAACAATCGGTTTCTGTTTATACTATACACGTACTTTGGCTTTTTAGCTTTTAATACTTTTTTAACCTTTTTTGCAATCTTTATAGGTGATATATTTTTAGACTCTACCGAATTTACTATTTTGCTAAATTTATTAGTATTATCTTTATAAAGTTTTGTTTTTTCGCACAGTTTATCCATGGACGATATCGATTGATTTAATAGTCCCGTCTTAACAGCGCCAGGTCTTATCACCGAAACGTCTATCCCTAAAAGTTGAAGTTCCATTTTTAAAGAAAATGCGTATTTTTCTATGGTTGACTTTGTAATTGCGTAAATTCCCGTAAACGGCAACGGGGCTAATGGCGCAAGTTCGCTAGAAGTCATAATTATTCTACTTCCCTTTTTAAGTAGTGGCAAAAAGGTTTTATTTATTCTATAAATACTAAATACGTTTATATCAAAAATACGCATAAACTCTTGCTCTTCCATTTCCACAAGCGAATCCATTTGGTAAATGCCTGCAAAATGAACTATCGCATAAATATTATCTATTTTTTTGCTCACCGTTTCATAGACTTTATTAATTTCTTCAGTTTTAGTTAAATCTACTTGATAATAAGTAATAGGCAAATTTTCAATTTGGCTTTGCTCTTTAGCATCAAGCCCTATTACTTGGTATCCGTTATCTAATAGAAGTTTTGTGGTTGCTTTTCCCATACCGCCTAAAACCCCAGTTATTAAAACAGTTTTCATTATTCACCTAAAAAAGTTAAACGCTAAATCTATTTTAGCACTTTCCCTTAGTTTTTTCAAGGTATTTACAAAAAAACAACGGCTAGCACACAAATTAGTCGCTAAACCGTCGTTAATATTTAATCTTTAGTTTTCTTTTTTACAATTGCTTCTGTTATATCGGTTAAAACCAACTCGCCGTTTTGATTATAAGCTGAAATACTAAGTTCTACTATGCCGTTTTTTGCATTTCTTTCGGTTAATTTTGTCACTACGGCTTTTGAAGTTAAAATATCATCAGCAAACACCGGCTTAAACCACTCTATTTTTGTGGATTTTCCTGCAAGAAGTTCTTCGCCAAAGATATCAACCTTTAGATATTCTGCCCAAACTGCCATAAAGGACATTACACCAGGCGCAATGAGTTTCTTAAACGGCGTTTTACTCGCATACTCTTCGTCGGTATGTAGTGGAATATTGTCGTAAGAATAAGCAAAATCCAGCATTTTATCCTTTTCAATTTTTGCAGGGGCAATTTCTATGGTTACCCCAAGTTTTATATCGTCAAAATACATAAAATTCCCTTCTCTACTTTACTGTTTGTGGACAATATACTTTCTTTTGTCCATGTCCACCGAATATACTCCATTCCCCAACCCCCAATCTTTGCAAAAACGCATAACGCTCTTTTTGACACAGTTTAGGATCGGTATCGACCGAAGTCATAAGTATTGGCGCATATTGATTGTATTCGGCTTGCTTTTTAGTTAAATCGGTAAGGTTTATAAACACGTCGCCCGTAAAAGCAACCTTATGTTCAAAATCTATCAACAGTATTTCGCCCGACAAATGTCCACCTTTACCTTCGTAAACTTCAAAATTTAGTTCACCTACACTATAAAAGCCTATTTGTTCTATCGGAGCCGTCAACGTTGATTTATTCCACAACGGACAAAGCCTAGCCTTTTCAACTTTTTCATACTCGGTTAAAGTTTTACAAATGTTAACGTAAGGCAAGTGCAAATTATTACTTTCTCTAAAACCAAGTTTATTATCCACTTCAGCGCTTAAACATTCGGCACTTCTTTGACTTAATATAATCTCGTCAAACTCGTTTACAAGTCCACAATGGTCAACGTCGGCGTGAGTTATAATAAGTCTTTCGGTCTTGCTCTTAAAGTCGGGAATTAACGAGTTTATTATTTTTAGCATTTGGTCTTTATAGCAAGCGTATCCCGAATCAACGAATATCCTTTGACCGTCGCTTTCAACAATGGCAGTATTGCTACCACAATCAGGCTCTATTAGTATAATTCTAGTTTTTTCAGTTATAAAATGCTCGGTTATTCTCGGCTTAAAGTTTTCGCCCTTACACTCTTGTAAAAGTTCGGCAAACTTGCTTATGCTATCAAAAGTTTTGTATGGCGAAAGTCCTTGTTCGTCAAGCGTTTGCATTGCTAAATTTACGTTAACTAGCAGTTCTTCTTTTTTCTTTTGGGTTAAGTTCATCATCTTAACCAAACCATCAACGTAGGTATTATAAAAAATACTATTATCGTAAACCTTTTCGGTATCGTTATAATTTATAATTTCAACTTGGCAAAGTTTTTCAGCTTGGGTTAAAAATTCGTTTAATCCGTTTAAGTCTTTGACGTTTAATCCCATTTTAAACTGTTGATATCCACTTCCATTTTCTTGCGAACTTATGTATGAGATATTAAGGTTAAATTTACTTATTAACTCTAAAACGTTAGTTACACTACCAGGTTTATCTTCCAAACGGAATTGTATCAAAATTATTTTACTACTTTCTTCCCCGTTTGAAAGATACCCGATTTCTCGTAGCTTTACGTTAGCCTTTTCTAAATTCTCTTCTTGCCCGTCCACTTCGATAAACAGCGTATGCGAATCCACTGCCTTGTTATAACTTACCCTAGTAATGTTAATTCCTAGTTCGGAAAAACACTTGCTCGCCTTTAAGAAAGCGCCTATATGGTTGGGCATTTTAGTCACGTAAGTCTTTTTCATAATAGATTAAAGTTTTATATAATTTGTTTTCGTAATAAACAAGTTAACAAGGCTCGTGCAAACGAGCAAACTTGATAGACCTTTTGGTCATCAAGGTTGCGAGTTTTGCACAGAAACGATGTATAACGAAGATTACAATTTGTTTCTGTAAGAAACGAATTAGAAACGAATTAGGCAAGGCTCGTGCAAACGAGCAGGCTTGATAGACCTTTTGGTCATCAAGGTTGCGAGTTTTGCACAGAAACGATGCATAACGAAGATTATAATTTGTTTCTTTGGATTTTACCACTTATAGTCTTTGGCAATTCATCACGGAAAACAACCACTCTTGGATATTTGTAAGGAGCAGTATGGTCTTTAACGTATTTTTGAATTTCCTTTTTTAATTCTTCGCTAGGTTCAGTACCTTTAGTTAAAACTATACTTGCTTTAACAACTTGACCACGAACTTCGTCAGGAACGGCTGAAACACCACATTCTAATACGTAAGGTAATTCCATGATAACCGATTCGATTTCAAAAGGTCCGATTCTATAACCACTAGATTTGATAACGTCGTCCACACGTCCAACGTACCAGAAATATCCGTCTTCGTCACGCCAAGCAGTATCGCCTGTGTGATAAAGTCCATCGTGCCAAGCGTCTTGAGTTTTTTCACTGTCACGATAATATTCTCTAAATAAACCACAAGGAACTTCTTTGTCCGTATGAATTACGATTTCGCCAACTTCACCTGCTGGAACGCTATTACCGTCGCTATCAACAACGTCAACGTCGTATTGTGGATTTGCTTTACCCATAGCGCCGATCTTTGGCGTAGTTCCGTAAAGGTTTGCTATCGCAAGCGTAGTTTCGGTTTGACCAAAGCCTTCCATGATTTCTAAGCCTGTAGCTTCCTTAAACTTGTTGAAAACTTCAGGATTTAATGCTTCGCCTGCCGTAGTCATGTGGTGGATAGACGAAAGGTCAAATTTAGAAAGGTCTCCACGAATTAACATACGAAGCATAGTTGGTGGAGCGCAGAAAGTAGTTATGTTATATTCAGCAAACATAGGCAATATATCGTTTTCGTCAAATCTATCGAAATCGTAAACGAAAACTGCGCCTTCGCAAAGCCATTGTCCGTATAATTTACCCCAAAGCGATTTACCCCAACCTGTGTCTGAAATAGTTAAGTGAAGTCCGTCACGTTCGCAACAATGCCAATATTTTGCAGTCACGAAATGTCCTAAAGCGTAAGTGTGCTTATGCGCTGCCATTTTTGGATTGCCGGTAGTTCCCGAAGTAAAGAACATAAGAGCTGCTTCATCGCCTTGCGAACAATCTTTTGGACGGTCAAATTTACCTGAGAATAAAGCGTATTCTTTATCGAAATCACGCCAGCCTTCTTTGTTACCCCCAACCATTAAGAGTCTTTCTACTTGTGGGCATTTTTCAGCAGCACTTTGAGCGTACTCATAAGTATCGCCGTCAGCAGTACAAACGATTGCCTTTACCCCTGCCGAATTATATCTATATTCAAAATCGTGTTCTTTAAGTTGGTTGGTTGCTGGAATTGCGATTGCGCCTAGTTTATGAAGGGCAACCATACAGAACCAGAATTGATAATGACGTTTAAGAACGAGCATTACCTTATCCCCACGCTTAATTCCTAAAGAAGTGAAGTAGTTTGCCACTTGGTTAGATGCACGCTTAATATCTTTAAATGTAAAACGGCGTTCAAACTTGTTTTTGTCAAGGTGAAGCATTGCAAGTTTTTCAGGATATTTATCGGCAATTTTATCAACGATATCAAAGCCGAAATTGAAAGTGTCAGTGTTTTTGAATTTTATCGATTGCAATCTTCCGTCAGCGTCCTCTTTTGTTTCAACGAACTTCTCGCAAACGAGTTTTTCGCTCGTTTTAGCGTTCATAACGCTCTTTCTAACTACAGTTTCGGTTGAATTATCGCCCGACATTACTACTGCAACGAAAGTACAGTCTTTGCCGTCAACGGCAATCATACCGTGTGGCATAGAAGAATTATAGTAAATGCTGTCCCCTTCGCCTAAAACTTCAACGTGATCGCCTACTTGAACTTTTAGTTTACCACTTAGCACTAGGTCAAATTCTTGACCACTGTGCGTAGTTAGATGAATAGGTTTATTTTGTTGTGATGCAGAATATTCGTAAGTTACGTAATAAGGTTCTGCAAGCTTATCTTTAAATTTAGGCGCAAGGTTTGCTATATCAATGCCGTCTTCTTTAGCCGTTTCTTGACCTTGACCCTTTCTGGTAATGGTATAGGTAGAAAGTTTTGCCGAACTACCTTCAAGTAGATCTATCATTTCAACTCCAAACGCTAAAGCGCATTTATGAATAAAAGAAAAAGGAATGTCTTCTTTTCCGCTTTCATACGATATATATTGTTTTTCTGTTACGTTTGTTTTTTCAGTCATTTCATTAACGGAAAAGCCCATAATTTCGCGCAACTCCTTAATTCTTGTTGCGACGTCCGATAACTGATTTAAAGTGTTGTTTGTGTTCATGGTGTTAAACCTCCTTAAAAATTTTTATATAATATTATTTTTTATTTAAATTAGTGGTATTTTAACGCAGTATTGCGAAGTTTATAATGCCAAATTTTTGTTTGTTAGAAACAAGCAAGACAAGGCTCGCGACGCATTTTGGATGAAATAAACCTTGTTGGTTATTGAAGTCAAAATGCAAAGCAGTTAACGCAGTATTGCGAAGTTTATAACAAACAAAAACCCGTCTCAAAGTTTTTTTACTTTGAGACGGGTATAATTTCTATACTCGCGGTACCACTCAAATTACGGATAATATCCGTCACTTACCGAGCTCTAACAAGCCCTTTGCCTTTACGCAGCAATACGGAAGGAATCTACTAAACAAATGTTTTTCGGTCCTTCGACTCAGGGGTGATAGGTCATTGGAAAGATCCACCGTTGCCTTGCACCATACGGCAACTCTCTGAAGGTTTTTTCAATCCGACCGTCCTCTTCATAGTCGTTCGTGATATTAAATTTAGATTTATTTTACTCTTTGAAAATTGTTTTGTCAACAATTTTTACAAACTTTTTTAAAAAATTTAATTTTTTTATTTTAAGCCAACAACCAATTTATTATTTTAGATTTCAAAATCAACGGCAACGCTTGCAGTTCTCACTTTGTGCATATGAGTTTTAACAACGTCTACGTGGTAAGGGTGATTTTGATATTCTTCTAACGCTTTCATATCGTCAACAACTACCGACAAATACAAATCGTAAGATCTTTCAGAATGTAAAATATCCACGCCTACTTGTATATCCTTTAACATAGGCACGTTATCTTTCATTGAAAGTAAAATTTCTTTGGCTTTATTTACATCTTCTCCGTCTTTTAATTTAAAGCAAACTATATGTTTAATCATAATTAACTCCTATAAAATTATTCAAGTGGCACTACTGCAAAAGCGTTTAGAGTTAGGTCGGCAAAGTTTTTCTTTTTATATTGCAAATATCCTTCTGCACCTATCATTGCGCCGTTATCAGTGCAATAACGCTTTTCTGGTAAAACTAGTTTTATTCCATTTTCTTTAGTAGCATCGATAAGGGCTTGTCTTAAATAACCGTAGCACCAACTCCACCCGAAACGCAAATAATATGGTAACCGAAGTTTTTAGTGGCTTTTATTGCCTTTTCCACCAAAACGTCTATTGCCGAGTGTTGAAAACTGTTTGCAACGTCAGCCTTATTGATTTCAATACCTCTTTCCTTTTGGTTATGAACGTAATTTATAACGGCCGTTTTTAATCCACTGTAAGAAAAATCAAACTCGCCACCATCGTAATTTTTTAGCATTTTTGGAAGAGCGATAATGTTTTGACCTTCTTTTGCTAATCTTTCAACGTTTGGTCCCCCTGGATAACTTAAGCCTAGAACTCTAGCGACCTTATCAAAGGCTTCGCCTACCGCATCGTCTAAAGTCGAACCTAAAACTTCTATATTATAATAGTCTTTAACTGCAATTATTGCCGTATGCCCACCACTTGCGAGTATGGTTATAAACGGTGGTTGCAAGCTTTTGTCGGCTAGATAAGAGGCTGCGATATGCCCCCTAATATGACTTACGGGAACTAATGGTTTTTGGCAAGCGAAAGCAAGTGATTTAGCAAACGACACACCGACTAATAACGCCCCTAACAAACCAGCGCCCTTAGTTACTGCAAACGCATCGATATCGTCAAGGGTTAAATTTGCTTTTTCTAACGCCCTTTCAGTTGCCGTTAAAATTGCAGTGGTGTGCGTTCTAGACGCTATCTCTGGAACCACCCCACCAAACTTTGCATGTTCGGTTGCCGAACTGATAATTTCGTCGGCTAGAATTTCCCTACCGTTTTTTATTATAGCAACTGCCGTTTCATCGCAAGAAGTTTCTATACCCATTATTATTGGGTTTTCTTTTATTGGTAATTTAGATATTTTTTCAAAGTACGTCATTGTGATTTTTTCAAATAGTCGTTAATAAAGCCTTGAATATTTCCGTTCATTACTGAATCGATATCCCCCGTTTCAAAACCCGTTCTATGGTCTTTTACAAGGGTATAAGGACAAAATACGTAACTTCTTATTTGACTACCCCACTCTATTTTTTTGATTTCACCCTTAATATCTTGGTCACGTTCTAATCTTTCGGCTTCACGCTTTTCTATAAGTTTACTAACGAGCATGCGCATAGCCATTTCTTTGTTTTGCGTTTGGCTTCTTTCGTTTTGGCAAGCAACCACTATACCTGTCGGTAAGTGGGTAATTCTTATTGCCGAATCGGTTTTATTTATGTGCTGTCCACCAGCACCTGAAGCACGGAAAGTATCTATTCTGATTTCATCAGGGTTAACTTTAATCTCCCCTTCGTCTTGTATTTCAGGCATAACTTCAAGAGACGCAAAAGAGGTGTGACGGCGTTTATTAGCGTCAAACGGCGATATTCTAACTAGCCTATGAACGCCTTTTTCGGCTTTAAGATAGCCGTACGCACAGTCACCTTCAATCTTAAAGGAAACCGATTTAATACCTGCTTCATCGCCTTCTAGCCTATCGAGTTCGGTAAGAGTATAGCCGTTCTTTTCGGCGTAATACATATACATTCTATAAAGCATTTCCGTCCAGTCACAAGCTTCAGTTCCACCTGCGCCAGAGTGCAAGGTTAATAATGCGTTAAGTTTATCGTATTTACCTTTTAAGAGCGCTGAAAGACGCATTTCTTCAATAGTTTTCTCTACTTCTAAAAGTTCCTTTTCAACTTCTTCTAAAATGCTTTCGTCGTTTTCTTCTTGGGCTAGTTCTATAATCTCAGACGTGTCGAGTATTACCTTTTCAGCCTTATCAAAAGCCCCGACTTTATTAGTTAAACTTGCTATTTCCTTTGAAATTTGTTGTGACTTTGCAAGGTCAGTATACACTTCAGGAAGTTCGGATTGTTTTACCTTTTCAGCAAGTTCTTTCCTTAACGAATCAATGTCAAAGAGAGTATCCCGTCTCCGCAAGGATACCTTTTAATTCTTTGATTTTTAACGCAAATTCTTCAGTTTTTATCATAAAAACTCCTTAAAATTATATGATAAGGGGCGTCCTATCGGTCGCCCACTTTATCGCTATATTTAGTCTAATTTTGACTAGCCAAACCAAATTAATATATCAATTATTTTCCCTGTCCACAACAGTTTTTATACTTTTTGCCACTTCCACAAGGACATGGGTCGTTTCTGCCTATTTCTTGCTTTGCGCTCTTCTTTGGCATCATCGGTCCGGTTTGATTTGTTTGCAAATCTTTTCTTTCTTCTTGCTTTTGTGGAACTTTTTGTAGTTCTGCCTTTAATAATAAGGTAATCGTATCGTCTTGAATTGCTGCAGTTAAATCTTCAAACATTTCAAAACCTTCTTTCTTATACTCAACGACAGGGTCTATTTGACCGTAACTTCTTAAACTTATACCCTTACGAAGCTGATCCATCGAGTCGATATGATCAATCCACTTAGTATCGATATTACGGAGAAGTACCATTCTTTCAATTTCGGTGAAGTCTATGCCGTTTTCTTTATACCTATCTATTTTTGCTTGGTATACGTTAATGGTTTCTTCAGTTAATTTTTTGAGTAGATATTCGTAATCCCAATCGTTAGTTCTTTCTTTTGTAACGAAATTAGTGCCTTTTGGCAACAATTTCATTTCAATAGCAGAATTTAATACTTCTAAATCCCAAGTATCAGGTTTATTTTCATTATTGATAACCGAACTTACAACGTAACGAACGAAATCAGGAATTAGTTTTAAGATGTCAGCGTGAACGTTTTCATCTTTAATAACCTTCATTCTTTCAGCGTACATTACTTCACGTTGTTTATTCATAACGTCGTCATATTCAAGAACGTGTTTTCTGATACCGAAGTTCTTGCCTTCGATTGTACGTTGAGCGTTTTCTACGCTACTAGAAAGCATTTTTGATTGAATAGGTTGATCTTCGTCAACCTTAAACATTTCGTAAACTCTTTGCATCTTATCGCCACCAAAACGTTTAGCCAAATCGTCTTCTAGCGAAATAAAGAATACTGACGAACCTGCGTCGCCTTGACGACCGCTTCGTCCACGTAATTGGTTATCTATACGGCGTGATTCGTGTCTTTCAGTACCTAAAATATGAAGACCACCCGCTTCAACAACCTTAATTTTTTCAGCATCGGTTTGTTCTTTAAGTTTATTGTAAATTTCTCTATAATGTTCTCTAACAACCTTTGCATCTTCAGGAATATCGGCAATGAAAGAAGTTGCTAATTCTATTATCTCATCGCTAACCCCTTCTTCACGAAGTTTTCTCTTTGCTAAGAACTCAGGGTTACCACCTAGCAAAATATCCGTTCCACGACCAGCCATGTTGGTTGCGATAGTAACTGCGCCAAGTCTACCTGCTTGAGCGACAATATCTGCTTCTCTAGCGTGGTTTTTAGCGTTTAACACGTTGTGTTTTACGCCGTGTTTGATTAAAAGTTTAGAAATTTCTTCAGACTTTTCAACGGTGACTGTACCAACAAGTATAGGTTGTCCGTTTTTATGACGTTCTACGATTTCTTCTACTATTGCCTTGTTCTTCCCGTTTACAGTCTTATAAATTACGTCAGGCATATCCTTTCTTGCAACAGGTTTGTTGGTAGGGATTTCCAAAACGTCAAGACCGTAAATAGATCTAAACTCTTCTTCTTCGCTCTTAGCAGTACCCGTCATACCCGACAATTTCTTATATAGACGGAAATAGTTTTGGAAGGTAATGGTAGCGTAAGTTTTGTTTTCGTTTCTAATTCTAACGCTTTCTTTTGCTTCGATTGCTTGGTGTAAGCCGTCAGAATATCTTCTGCCTATCATCAAACGGCCAGTAAATTCGTCTACGATTATAACTTCGCCGTTAGATACTACGTAATCGTTATCTCTCTTAAAGATAAAATTTGCTTTCAACGCTTGTTGAATATGGTGTGAAAGCGAAGCGTTTTCAATATCCGAAAAGTTATTTAAGCCAAAGAAACTTTCGGCTTTAGTAGCACCCGATTCGGTAATTTGAACGGTTTTTTCCTTAATATCGATAGTAAAGTCTTTATCTAGCACTAAAGTTTTAACGAACTTATTAGCAGTCACGTATTTTTCACTAGATTCGCCACCTTTACCAGAAATAATAAGTGGTGTTCTTGCTTCGTCTATTAAAATTGAGTCAACTTCGTCCACGATAGCAAAGTTTAGTGGGCGTTGAACCATGTGTTCAAGACTTGTTTTAAGGTTATCTCTTAAGTAATCGAAGCCCATTTCGTTGTTAGTACCGTAGGTGATGTCGCAAGCGTAAGCTTTTTTCTTATCTTCATCTTCCATACCGGTAACTGCAACGCCAACGGTCAAGCCTAAAAATTTATAAACTTTACCCATCCACTCAGCGTCACGAGAAGCAAGGTAATCGTTGACTGTAACTATATGAACGCCGTTTCCACTTAAAGCGTTTAAGTATGCAGGAAGGGTTGCAACTAAAGTTTTACCTTCACCAGTTTTCATTTCGGCAACTCTACCTTGGTGCAAACATATACCACCGATAATTTGAACTTTATAGTGTTTCATTTTCAAAACACGATAAGCAGCTTCTCTAACTACTGCGAACGCATCGCACAAAATATCGTCTAAAGTTTCGCCTGCGTTTAATCTATTACGCAAAAAACTCGTTTGTTCTTTTAGCTCTTCGTCAGTAAACTTAGAATACTTTTCGTCCAATGACAAAACTCTATCTGCAAGTCTATCGAGTCTTTTTAAGTTTCGGCGTCCTTCGCCTCCGAGAATATATCTAAATAATCCCATAATTTCTCCTTCAAAAATTGAATTAATATTTATCAAAAGGTGGAACACTTGCCACCGTTATTAAATACACGTTTGTTGCCCCTACACCTTTAAGTTTTTGGGCTAAAATTTGAGCAGTAGCACCAGTCGTCGTCACGTCGTCTACTATCAAAACGCTCTTTCCCTTTATCGATTTTTTGTCTACCACCTTAAAAGCGTCGGTTAAATTTTTTCTTCTTTCGTTAGCAGTTAAAGTGGCTTGCCTTTTGGTTTCCTTAGTCTTAACCAAACAATCTAGCACTTGAACGTTTATTCTCTCACAAAGTTTTTCGGCTAGTAATTTAGATTGATTATAGCCACGCCTTTTTTCAGCCTTTTTGGTCATAGGCACGAAAGTTAAATAGTCGGCGTTAAAATAACTTTGAAAATAAAGGTTGGATAACTGCTTTGCAAAGTAGTCTAAAAGGTACTTTGCGTTATCGTATTTTGCGTGTTTAATTAGTTTATTTATAGGTGGAGCGTAATTAAAAACGCTTCTGCACTTATCTAAATCGACGAGTTTACCTTTACAAGTAGAGCAATAATTTGAGAATACGACAAGTTTTCTACCACAATGGTCGCATATAGCACCGTCGTTATAAGGTAAAGTTTTTAAGCACTCTTCACAAAACTCTTGCCCCTCAAACACTTCCCTACCACAGTTTAGACAACGCCAATTTGGATTAAAAAAATAATCGGTAAATTTTTTTGATATTTTCTTAAAAAATTCCTTAAACTTCATAAGTAAAAACAACTAAAAGTATTAAAGATATTTTTTAAGGTCGTCTACCTTATCGGTCTTTTCCCAAGAAAATTCTTCTCTTCCAAAGTGTCCGTAACTTGCCGTTTTTGAATAAATCGGATTTCTTAACTGTAATTTCTCAATGATAGCAGATGGTCTTAAATCAAATTCCTTAACCACTATATCAGCGAGTTTATCGTCGCTAATTACCCCCGTTCCAAAAGTATTTATCAATACTGAAACAGGCTTTGCAACGCCTATTGCATACGCCAACTGAATTTGACACTCACTAGCCAGCCCAGCCTTAACCAAGTTCTTACAAATATATCTTGCCATATAGGTTGCAGAACGGTCGACTTTAGTTGGGTCTTTACCACTAAACGCACCACCACCATGTGGACATTTTCCACCGTAAGTATCAACAATAATCTTTCTTCCCGTAAGCCCAGAGTCACCCGTTGGACCACCCACTTCAAATCTACCGGTAGGGTTAATGAAGTATTTTGTGTTTTCGTCCAAATATTCTTTAGGTAAAACTTGATCGATAACGTATTCTTTTAAGTCCTTTCTCAACTGTTCGGTACTAACGTTTTGATTATGTTGAGAAGATAAAACAACCGTATCGATTCTCTTTGGCTTACCGTTTAGGTATTCAACGGTCACTTGCCCCTTGCCGTCAGGTCTTAAGTAATCTAAAATTCCATCACGCCTAACTTGTTCAAGTTTTGCGCACATTTTGTGAGATAGGCTTATAGGTAACGGCATAAGTTCTTCGGTCTCGGTACAAGCGTAACCAAACATAATTCCTTGATCGCCTGCGCCAAGTTTATCAAACTCGTCCCCACCGTCCTTTGCTTCTTGAGAATTATCAACGCCCAAAGCGATATCTGGACTTTGCTTATTTAACTTAACTAGAATTTTTACGTTTTCAGCAGAAAAGCCGACTTGCTCGTCAGTATAACCAATTCGTGCAATAACGTCACGAGCAACCTTTTCCACGTCAACTGTAGCGTTAGAAGTAATTTCGCCCATTATAAGCAAGAACTCGGTAGTGCACGAACATTCGCACGCAACACGAGAATTTTTATCGCCTTGTAGATAAGCGTCTAAAATCGCATCTGAAATATTATCACAAACTTTATCAGGGTGTCCTGAAGTCACACTTTCACTTGTAAAAAAATTTTTCATAGTTATATTTTTCCGTCAGTATTATTTTTGCTATTTGATTATTATACACTAAATATTGATTTGTGTCAACTTTCTTTATAGATAAAAATGGCATATTTTGTTTGTTTTAAGTCTAATTTCACCTACTTTTTTAACGAGATTTTTAATGCGAGATTTTTATTGACTTTTGTGTCAATTCTTGTATAAAAATACTCAAAAATAGTTGACAAGGTAAATCGGTTAAACTATAATGTATGAGATATTGACTTCTCGGTCAATTTTTATTGTTTTATATCAATTTTATAAAGGGAAAAAGCATGAATATAGAAAGAGAAAAAACGCTGACGGTAGGAGATGCGAGAAAGAATCAGTTAATGATAAGCGCGCTGAAGATTTTTTGCGAAAAAGGTTACCAATCGGCAACTATAAACGACATAGTTAAAAAGGCGAAGTGCAGTCACGGATTATTCTACCATTATTTTAAGAATAAAAAAGAATTATTCGACGCAGTATGCGAGTGGCGTGGGTTAAATATGATGGATTACTTAGACGACCTCTTAAAAAGTCCGTCAAACTATATTGATAAGTTATATAAACTAACCGAATACACCTTTAACAACATGAAAAGGGACGAAATATTCGCATATAGATATTATTTTTTCGTGTCGACCATATTTGAAAAAGCCGAAAAAAATATGCTCCCACCAAAAAGTAAGTGTCCACCACACGTTAGAATGTTTGAATTTTTTGAACAAGGCATAAAAAGTGGTGACTTTTCGGATAAATATTCAGCCAAAGAATGTACTAGACTTTACAACTGTATAATTCAAGGCGCAACTCTAAATTTTATATTGTATCCAAAGGAATTTAAGAAAGATTTTAACTTTCCGTCAATACAATTTATAATAGACGTATTTAAAAAGGAGAAAAACAATGCGTAAGCAAAAAGAAAAATCGGGACTTGGTTTTATCGCTTCTTCAAAAACTCTTTTTCGCTCTGTTAGAGAATATAAAAAAGCATCTATCCTTTCCCCACTCTTCGTGGCAATGGAAGTTGTTTTAGAATGTTTAATACCATGGATTATGAGTTTACTTCTCGAAGCCTTAAATTATTTATCCGGTCAATTAGAACAAGAAAAATTATCGGTAATAGTACAAAAAATATTATACTTACTAGACGCTAACGGTCAACCTGCTCTCATCAATACCATTTTGGCGTTTGGATTGATACTTATTGTCTGTGCATCTTTATCGCTACTTTGTGGCTTTTTATCGGGTAAATATTGCGCAATCGCATCGAGTGGATTTGCTAAAAACTTGAGAAAAGATATGTATTATAAAATACAAGATTTCTCGTTTTCTAATATCGATAAGTTTTCATCGTCAAGTTTAGTGACCAGAATGACTACCGACGTTACCAACGTAGAAATGAGTTATATGATGATCATAAGAACTGCCGTTCGTTCACCGTTTATGCTCATTTTTTCACTCGTCATGTCTTTTTTAATAAATTCACAAATGGCGCTTATTTTCCTATGCACTACCCCTATTTTAGCAATAGGCTTAATTTTAATTATGAAAAAGGCAATTCCTTTCTTTAATAGGATTTTCAAAAAGTACGACAAACTCAACGAATCTGTCGAAGAAAACATTAAGGGTATGCGAGTTGTAAAATCTTACGTTAGAGAAGATTACGAAAAGGAAAAGTTCGCAAAAGCATCGTCTAACGTTAAAGACGATTTTACAAAAGCCGAAAAAATCGTTGCTTTAAACACCCCACTCATGAACTTTTGCGCTTACGGTGGACTAATCGCAATTTATATATTCGGTTCGCTTTTAATTATAAAATCTCAACAAACTCTACTAAAATGGACGGAATTACAAAGTTTTATGTCTTATTCTTTCCAAATGCTCATGAGTTTAATGATGCTCTCAATGATTTTAGTTACCATCTTAATCTCGACGGCAAGTATCAAGCGTATTGCCGAAGTACTTAACGAAAAGAGCGCTCTCACTTCGCCTGAAAACGCCGTTACTGAAATTAAAGACGGTAGCGTTGAGTTTAAGGACGTTTGCTTTAAGTATTCTGAAAATGCTGAGTTTTACGCTCTAAAGGACGTAAACGTAAAGATAGAAAGTGGTCAAACCATCGGTATTATAGGCTCTACGGGAAGTAGTAAAACTTCGCTAGTAAACCTTATCCCCCGTTTATACGACGCATCTAAAGGTCAAGTATTAGTCGGTGGCTTAGACGTTAAGGATTACGATTTAACAGCACTTCGTAATTCGGTTGCCGTAGTTTTACAAAAGAACGTACTTTTCTCGGGAACTATTCGTGAAAACATGAAATGGGGCGACAAAAACGCCACTGACGAAGAGATTATGCACGCTTTAAGCCTTGCTCAAATAGATAATTTTAGTTTAGATAAACATATAGAACAAGGTGGCGCAAACGTTTCGGGTGGTCAAAAACAAAGGCTTTGTATCGCAAGAGCATTGCTTAAAAAACCAAAGATTTTAATATTAGACGACTCTACTAGCGCAGTCGATACTAAGACCGACGCTTTAATTAGAAAATCGTTTAGAGAATATATTCCTGAAACGACTAAGATTATAATTGCGCAAAGAATCGCATCAGTTCAAGATGCCGACAATATTCTCATTATGGACAACGGAAAGATTATTGCTTCGGGTACACACGAACAACTACTTAGCAGTAATGAGATTTATCAAGAATTATATTACTCTCAAAATAGTTCTCAAGCAAATTATAAACAACTAACGAACAACGCTAAACACAAGGAAGGTGCGCAAAATGGCTAGAGGTATGAGTATGCCACGAGGTGGCAAGCACGGAATGAAAGGTGGACCAAGACAAAAAGCCAAAAAAGGCACTTTGCCAAGGTTATTAAAAATGTTGTTTTCCTTAAATAAAGGATACCTAATAGCAACCGGTATTTGCTTGTTGATAGCATCTATAACGGGCGTTGCTAACTCTATATTTTTACAACATATTTTAACCCTTATTAACCAAGGCGTTCAAAACGGATTAGATGCCGTCTGGGCAAATTTGGTCACACTATTTATCATAATGGGTGTAGTTTATGCAACCTGTCTTATCTGTAATTTTTTACAAACTAGACTTATGGCTGTAATTACCCAAAAGTTTTTACACCAAGTTAGAACTAGCGTATTCGACAAGATGCAATCGCTCCCTATAAAATACTTCGATACTCACTTAACGGGCGATATTATGAGTTCTTACACTAACGATACCGACGCTTTAAGACAACTCGTTTCGCAAAGTATTCCAAGTCTATTTTCATCTCTAATAAGCATTATTACACTTTTAATAATAATGTTTAGCAAAAGTTTATGGCTATCGCTCGTAATATTCTTAGGCGTTGCGTTTATGACGCTCGTTACCAAAGTTATAGGTGGAAACAGCGCTAAATATTTCATTAAACAACAAATTTCTCTCGGCGAAGAAGAAGGCTTTATCCAAGAAATGATTCAAGGACAAAAGGTAATTAAAGTTTTCTGCCACGAAGAACAAGCAAAACTAGATTTCGATAAGAAAAACGATAAGTTGTGCAAAGATGCAACGAGCGCTCATAAATTTGCAAACGTGTTAATGCCTATCATGGGTAATATCGGAAATATACTATACGTACTACTCGCCTTTGTCGGAGCGTTACTTATCGCTCTTAACGTTCCTAATGTTTCTTTTTCGGGGCTTGAATACGACCCTACTGCCTTTTTGATTATCACCATTTCTTTCTTGCCTATAAGCAAACAGTTTACAGGCAACGTAAGTCAATCGTCACAACAAATTAACGCTATCGTTATGGGGCTTGCAGGCGCTTCTAGGCTGTTTGACATTATGGACGAACAAACTGAACAAGACGATGGATACGTAACCTTAGTACGCTGTAATATCGACCAAGACGGCACTATTACCGAAACCGAAGAGCGTACAGGACACTGGGCGTGGAAACACCCACACAAGGCTGACGGTACTATTACCTATACAGAACTTAAAGGCGATATACAAATGTTTGACGTAGACTTTGGGTACGTTCCTGAAAAAATCGTTCTTAAAAACGTTACCCTATACGCTAACCCTGGTCAAAAAATCGCTTTCGTAGGTGCAACGGGTGCAGGCAAAACCACGATTACTAACCTAATCAATCGTTTCTACGATATTGCTGACGGAAAAATCCGTTATGACGGTATAAATATAAACAAGATCAAAAAAGCCGATTTAAGACGTTCTTTAGGTATCGTTTTACAAGATACTAACCTATTTACCGGTACGGTTATGGATAATATTAGATATGGAAGATTATCGGCAACCGATGAAGAATGTATAGAAGCCGCAAAACTCGCTTATGCGCACGACTTTATCATGAGATTACCTGACGGCTATAACACTATGCTTACGGCTGACGGCGCAAACCTTTCTCAAGGTCAAAGACAACTTTTATCTATCGCTAGAGCAGCTGTTAAAGACGCACCCGTTATGATTTTGGACGAAGCAACTTCTTCAATCGACACGAGAACTGAAGCGTTAGTTCAAAAAGGTACGGATAGACTTATGCAAGGAAGAACTGTTTTCGTTATTGCGCATAGACTTTCTACCGTACAAAATTCTGACGTTATTATGGTTTTAGAACAAGGTAATATAATCGAACGTGGTACGCACGACGAACTAATAGAAAAGAAAGGAAAATACTATCAACTTTATACGGGAGCGTTTGAACTTGAATAAAGAGTGCCTATTGTGTCCAAATAAGTGCAAAATAGATAAAAACGCTAGTATTGGCGCTTGTGGAACGGACAACGATATTAAGATTGCAAAATATTATCTTCATAAATTTGAAGAGCCGATGATAAGTGGAAAAAACGGTTCGGGAACAGTATTTTTTTGTGGCTGTTCGCTTAAATGCGTTTTTTGTCAAAACTACGAACTTTCTAGGTCTTTAAGGGGCAAAAGCATAACCGTAAAAGAACTTGCTGATATATTTATGCACCTTGAACATCAGGGCGCACACAATATCAATTTAGTCAATCCTACCCACTACTCTGACCAAATCTTAAAGGCGCTTGAAATTTACAAACCGAATATTCCTATCGTCTACAATACTCACGGCTACGAAAATATTGAAATACTTGAAAAGATGAACGATTTTATCGATATTTATCTTCCCGATATGAAATTCTTTTCCCCTGCCCTTGCAAAGCGTTATACTGGCAAGGAAAACTATTTTAGCGTGGCAAGTCGTGCCATTGAATTTATGGCTAACTCAAAGCCTTTTATCTTGGGCGATGACGGAATGTTAAAAAGCGGGGTTATCGTTAGGCACTTGGTTTTACCACAAGGCGTTTCGGATAGTAAGAATATTTTAGACTGGTTTAATACCATTAAAGATAAGGCTTACATCAACGTTATGAGCCAGTACACCCCTTTCGGCAATATAGATTCTTTCCCCGAACTACAAAGAAAACTGACCGTAAGAGAATACGAAAAGGTATTAGATTATGCGATGAGCCTTGATATATCAAATATGTTCTATCAAGACCCAAAAAGCGCAAGTAAAGAATATATTCCAACTTGGGATTATTGATTGTTAAAAAAAGCAACCAACGAAATTTTCGTTGATTGCTTTTTTATTTTATTGATTTTAATATTTTTTATATTCTCTAGATATGAGTTTTAAGCCTTTTCGTTGTGCATAAGTGCTTTTTCTTTCAGGGAGTTTTAACCAAGAAAGTTTTTCCTTATTTCGATACAATATCATCAATACTGCAAGTAAAACTACTATTACGATAGTCATAATGATAATCTCGGTCGGTAAAGTTTCGCCCTTAACGTGTTCCCACATTTCGTTTATAGCCATAAGTTCTTCGCCACTGAAATAACTCATAACTGCGCACCTTGACACTTCCTCTTCGGTAGGATATTGGGCGATAAGTCTTCCGTATCCTTCTTCAGATACTACAACCGAATGTTCTTCTGGAGTGCCACCGAAAAAGTAAGATAAATCGACTGTTATTCCTTCGCCTTCTTCTAAATCTTCGCTTTCGTCAAACCAGCCTAAAACCACTTCATCAAAAAGGTTAGTGGTGTATAGATTGCCGTCTTCATCTTCTACTTCAAAATCGTCACCTTTAGCAATCATACTGGTATATCCCGTATAGTTCATGTTTGCATAAACGCTAGAAGATCTAGAAATGAACTCTAAAAACTTATAAACCACGTCGTAATTTTTACTACCCGATGGCATAACGAATCCGTCAAACCAAATATTACTACCTTCGTCAGGAATATAATAACTTAAAGGTACTTCTTCCTCTAATTCGCCAACTTCTTCGTCTTCGTAAAGTCCTGCAGCGACGTCTATTGCATAAGCAGCGTCCCCACTCCAAGCAACGTAAGCGTCAATTCTTCCTAAAACTATATCGTTTTTACCACTATCTACTTCAAAGCCGTAAAGTTTATCCTTTAACGCCGTCAAAGTATCGCCAACTAATTCAATAGACTGCTCATCTGTCCTATTTAAGATTTCAGAAATGGCAATGCTGTCGTTATTCTTATTTGCTTCAATTAGTTGGTCTTTATAAGCCATAGCAAGCCCAACGATGTAAGAATCTCTAACTGCGTCTTTAATTGTTATTTTTTTGTTTAAGGCTTGGTTCTTAAACGGTGCATCCCACGACCTAACGTCGTCAACGGTCACGTTTTTGGTGTTGTAAACCCAGCCCATAGTTCCCCACATATACCCTACCATATAGTCGTATATGCTCTCTTCAGTTTGACTTATTTGTATGCCCTTTAACCTTTCTTCAATAAAAGGCGACAAATTGTTTTGATAATCTTGTAAATACGGATTATTAAAGTCTAGTTTATTTAATCTTCCTTCTACTGCAAGTTTTTCTATCATGTATTCGCTAGGTACTACTAAATCATAACTGTTAGGGTTAATAACTAATTCGTTATATAAGTTTTCGTTAGTGCCGTAAGTTGAATAAATAACTTCTATTCCCGTTTGTTTTGTAAACTCTTCAAGCAAACTTTCGTCTATATAGTCTTCACAGTTACACACCCTTATTACGTTGGTTGCTTGTTGGTCTTGAGCCTTAGCGCAAGCGATTAAATTAAAGGTTGGCAACAACAAAAACAGCGCTAAAACAAGCGATAAAATTTTCTTCATCTATTTAGCCTCCTGTTTTCTAGTGCTTATATTTTTTGCAACTACGACCAAAATAATAACCACGAAAATGATAGCCGATAGCGCCCTTAATGCAGGTAACGAAGAGTTAGCGTTAGATTTTGCCATAGCGCCGTATACGTAAGTTGAAATGGTATCAAAGCCGGCAGGTTTTGTGTAAGCGCTTATGATGTAATCGTCTAACGATAAAGTTATTGACATCATGAAGCCACTTAAAATACCCGATAATATTTCAGGTAAAACTACACTTACTAACGCCTTAAATGGCGATGCGCCTAAATCTAGCGCCGCTTCGTATAAGTTGGCGTCCATTTGTTTTAGTTTTGGCATTACTGACAACACAACGAACGGAGTGGTGATAACCAAATGTCCTATAACCATAGCAAAGTACGAACGGCTTTCAGAGAATACGAAAGCAAACAACAATACTAATGCCACCGCCGTCACGATTTCGGCGTTTATAACTGGAATTCTACTAGCAGCCGAAACTGCCTTACCTAATTTACCCTTGCTATAAAAAATACCGATAGCGCCAAGCGTTCCTAAAATGGTTGCAAGTATTGCTACGATTAGCGCCAAAAATAAGGTATCCCATACGATTTTCATAAGGGCTTGGTCGTTAAATAATTGCACGTATAAATTTGTTGAAAACCCCGTTTCTAAAGCGGCTGAGATGCTTACGACAGGTATATCCACGAACGAATACAACACGAGTGTCAAGATAGGTGCGTAAATAAATATTAAGACTAATGCGATATAAAATACTTGAATAAACTTTTTCATTATAGATTAGTCCCCCTAGTGTCTTCGCTCTTAAACGAACCCGTTAACCACATTGACACTAGCATAATGATAAGAAGCACCATAGCCATTGCCGAGCCAAAGTTCCAGTTTTGGAAGGTTGTAAACTGTTCGTCTATAAGTTTACCAATTATAGTAATTAAGCCGTTACCGAAAGTATCAGAAATAACGTAGCAAGTCATAGTTGGCATAAACACCATGGTCACGCCACTAGCAACCCCACTCATAGATAATGGAAGGGTAACCTTAGTAAAGGTACGAAGTGGACTTGCACCCAAGTCTTTACTTGCTTCGATTAAACTCTTATCCATTTTGCTTAAAACGGTATAAATAGGTAGCACCATAACGT